>JAFVBH010000024.1 GCA_017480115.1 Clostridia bacterium | reverse complement strand
TAGTAAATGATGAATGATTGCGGAACCGCTTCGCGGTTGGATTTATAGACGCAAAATGGGCGCACAATCTTGTAGGGATGCCCATTGGGCATCCGTTGATTTTGCGCGTAACCCAGCGGACGGCCAATGGCCGTCCCTACAAGCGAGTGTGCCCAACTTCGCCGATAAATCAGAAGTTACTTTAACAACAATGCCACGCCTGAGATCATCAGCAGCACGAATGTGACCTTCATAAACACGCTGCGGCTCATTTTTTTATAAAGAATACTGCCGATAAACATGGCGGCGACCATCACGACAGCCGCGGGCACAAACAGCTTTACCGTATCCGCGTGCCAGTGCCCCATGCGCAGGTCGTCGATAAAAATAAATCCGTTCAGCACCACCCATACAGCGGATATGGTAGAGCGAAACTCATTTTTATCCTCGATCTCGGCGGAAAAATAACTGACGATCAGCGGCCCGCCGCAGACAAACAGTCCATGCACGACGCCGGCGACCGTCAGCATCAGCCAAGACACAAATTTACCCTGCTTTTTCGGCGGACTTTTCAAAATAAAACTGTGTACCGCGCCGATCACACCCACCGCCGTTACCACGACGCCGAGAATGATATACAGAATTTCGGGATTGCCGTGCAGCTTGTCCTTTATAAAGATACCGGCGATGATTCCCACCGTCATCACGGCGGAGGTTTTAAAAAATTCTTTTTTATTGATATATTTACCGGCGGTGACCACCACGTACAGCCCCGACAGCAGCCCCAACAGATTGAGGATCGGCTTGGCGGTGTCCAATCCCACAAGCATGACCGCGGGCGGCATCGCCAGCACCGTACCGGCAAAGCCGGTGATCCCCTGAATGACGTTCGCGATCAGGATCACGGCGAAAAATAAAATCTCGTTGATGTATCTCATTTGTACTTAAATTCGTAATTTTCTCCGATAACGCCCGCAAACGCGCCCTGCCTTGTCAATTGTACGCGTTCCGGGTGCGCGATGACCCACTTGTTTTTCATCAGCAGCAGCGCGTCCCGCCGCTCATACGCTTGTTTCTCTTCTTCCAGCGGCGTGTTGGTGCCCTTCGGCAGAATCACAACGGTTTTAAACCCGCTGTCGTAGACCTTGCAGGGCGAGAGGTGCAGCGTCGTTTCATACAGCTCCACCGCCGTCCCCCTGGGCACGAAAAACGCCTCCGCCTGCGCGCCCTTATAGGTGTTGTCGGCGGCAATGTCCCACGTATGCCCCAGCAGCAGCGTCAGATCCGTCGCCGCAACGTTGATCTCGCTGCCCTTATGATATTCAAAGCCGTTCAGCGTGGAATTTCTGCCGTTGCAATACCCCGCCTGCGCCGGCATCTCCCCGTAAAAGGCGCGCTCTACGGCGGCAAATACCGCCGTCTGCTCCAGCGCCTCCACCGAGGCGACATAGACGTTGCCCTCCGCAGGTATGTCGGTTGTATTTTCCAGCCAATCGGTCATTTCGGAAAAATCGTAACCCGTCAGCACCCTGCCGTAGGTGCGAAAATTCCGATCGAACACCGCGCTGACTTTCACGGTGTTCAAGCGCTTGAGTTCCAGTATATCCGTCACGGCTCGATAATCTCCCACTGCATGATCTTCGCAAATGCGCGGAACGTCTCGGTATGCTCGCCGTAGCACATGACGATATGGTGGGCGACGCCGGTCTCCACCACGGTATCCAGCAGCTGCTTGACGGTGCAATCGTCAAAGCGCACCTTGGCATAGGTGCCGGAAAGCTGCTTTTCCATCGGCTCCGCCGTGCCGCGGGAGATAAAGACGCGGGTCTTGCCTCTGGCGGTATCGATGCGCATAAAGCTGACGGGACCGCTCTTCATCACAAAGCCTGCCGTTACGCCTCTGCCGCCGGCAAAATACGTATCCAGCGTGCAGTCGCAGCAGCCGTCCCACAGGTTGGCGGGCGCAACGCCGCAATGCCACATCAGCGCGAAATTTTCCTCAAAATTGACCTGCGACAGGTCGGCAAGGAACGGGGTCTCACACCCGGCGGCCGCGCAGGCAAGCATGGTCTCGGCGCCCTCGACGTCCCCCTCGCAGGAAAGGATTCTTCCCGTAGACTGCAAAACAGACATCATGGCGCAGGGCGCAATACCGTAGCTGTTGGCATACTCGGGCCAGCAGCGGATCGCCAGCGCGTCGAGCTGATTTTTATTCAAAAACTGCTCGGTAGTCTCGCAAAGTCTTGCCACCTTATGTACCTGCGCATCGGTCACGCCCTTGCAGTTAAAGCGATTTCTGACCTCGGCTTCCCGGGCGGCAACCGCCGCCTCGTCCGCCTCGCCGGAGAACATATCCGCCAGCTCATAATGATCCGGCAGAACGCCCGTCTTGCGGAAATTATCCGGCTCGTCGATATCCAGATTAAAGAAACCGTCGGCGCGGTAGCCTGCCACGCCGATATGGGCGTGCTCGATGGCGGCTTTCATGCGGATCGCGTCCACCCATGCGCGGTCGATCGTGTCGGAAACCACGCAGCGGAAACTGTCGCTGCCGGACTTATACAGGTTGGAGGCGTTCAGATTCATACCGCAGACGGAATTTAAACGAATCTTGCCGCCGTCGTAGGGCAGCTCATTGAACGCCCAAAGAAGAATGGGCTTTTGTACCGCGCGGTCGATGATCAGCGCCAGATGCCCCAAATGGAACGTACCGCTGATAACGGCGACCGCGTCCACGCCCGCCGCTTTCATGCGGGCGGCAGCCGCCTCGGCGTCCGGTTTTTCGATCACCGGCGCCGCGACGATCTCCCAATCGATATTCTCGATGGTTTTCAAATCCGCCTGCGCCGCTTTGTAGATTTCCTGCGCCGCAGCAACGTCATACGTATATCTGCCAAGGCAGATCACACCGATTTTTGCTCTGTATTTCATCAATTACACCTCGTCGTTAACCACTTTGTACGTGGCGCGGAAATCCTCTTTGCCGATACCGCGTTCCATGCCTTTGTCATACACCGCTTTCGCGTTTTTCATACCGGGCATGGCAAGCCCCTTCTGCGCGGCGATCGCTTCGCAGATGCCCAAATCCTTATGCATATTTTCCAGCGAAAACGCCGTGGACCAGTCGCGGTCGCGGATTTTTTCCGCCTGCCCGTCCAGATAGAAATTCTGTCCGCCGCCGTAAGAGATCGCGGTTTTAAAATCATCGACGGAAATGCCGCATTTCTGCGCCAGCCCCAGCGTTTCGTTCACGCCGTCCTGAATTTCCGCCACCAAGGTATTGTGGCAGATTTTCATTACAAGCCCCATGCCGTTGTCGCCCATGCGGATAATATTGCTGCCCATATAGGCGAGGATCGGACGGATTTTTTCAAACAAATCCGCGTCGCAGCCCACGTAGATTCCCAGCGTACCGCTGACGGCGGCGGGCTTGGACTTCACAACGGGTGCGTCCGCGAACTGCGCGCCGGTGGACTTCACGCACTGCGACAGCTCCACGGATACCGACGGATCGATGGTACTCATATCAATGTAAATTTTTCCGGGCCCCAGAAGCGGCAGTATCTGATGGCAAACCGCGCGGGAATGCTCCGACTTTGGAACCATGGTAATGATCACGTCGCTCTGCGCCGCCAGCGCCGCCGCGTCCGCGCAGGGCGCCGCGCCCAGCGCCGCCAACTTCGCGGTCTTTTCCGCGATCACGTCGAACGCGTAGACCGTGTCGTCATGTTTTTTTACAATGTTCTCGCACATGGATTCTCCCATGATGCCCAGACCGATAAAACCGATTTTCATGCGAATCTCCTTTTTGCAGAAAAGGGCTGAGGGATGAACAGGAATTTGCCCCAGACCCCATAATGAATAGCTAAATTGCCGTCTGCGACGGCAGCGAAATCAGCTGCGGCGCAATCATTCGTGCCGGGTATTGTCCCACGCGTCGCAGAAAATACCGATGCCCTGATTGGTATAGGGATGCTTGAAGCTGGTCTCGTAGACCGCAAGCCCCGCTGTTACGATATCCGCGCCGGCAACCGCGCAGTCCACGATCTGCTTGGCGGTTCTGACGGCGGCGCAGAT
The DNA here is from genome assembly GCA_017480115.1 of Clostridia bacterium. Classification (GTDB taxonomy): domain Bacteria; phylum Bacillota; class Clostridia; order Oscillospirales; family Acutalibacteraceae; genus RGIG2774. The sequence goes on along the minus strand of JAFVBH010000024.1, from coordinate 7,588 downwards.
GATCTCCGTTTTGCCGTACCAGCCGTAATTTTTGTAAATTTTAACCACGTTGGCGATGTAGTCCCTGCAATCCTCGCCGTTGTCCTCTTTCCAGCCGATAAAGGGCGAGACGAACAGCGATTTGTTTTTCGCGGCGATAATCGCCTGCGCGTCGGAAAATACAAGGGTCAGGTTGGTGCGAATCCCCTCTTTTTCCAGCGTTCTTGCCGCCTCGATACCGCCGATGGTGCAGGGGATCTTAATTACAAAATTCGGAGACACCGCGGCGATCTCCCGGGCGGCGGCGATCATCTCCTCCGCCTTTTCCAAATGGGGATTGATCTCCACCGAGATGGGGAACTTCTCCCAGCCCTCGACGCCTTCCTCCTTGACCCAGTCCGCCAGCTCCCTGACCACGGTCAAAAAGGGCTTGCCGCTGAGCATTACGTGCTTGGGATTGGTGGTTACGCCGTCGATCCCGAACGTGTTGTAAGCGTACTTGATCTCATCGATCTTCGCGCTGTCTAAAAAATACTTCATTTTACATTCTCCCTATTTCTATATTATTCCGCATTCTTTTCAGAATGGAACAGTTCCTGTAATTTCTTTTTGCTGAGCGGATAGAAAATGCCGAGGCTTGCCGCCATCACAAGGCACATGACGCCGGGCAGGATCGTAGAGAGATTATACATCTTTCCCACCGCCTGCGCGGTGACCGCCTTTGCGTCGTAGGCGATCCAGACCAGCATCTGCGTACCCAGCACGCCCGCCAGAGTCTGCCCGAGCTTTCTCGTAAAGGAGAAAAACGCATAGGACGTGCCCTCCTCCCGCTGACCGGACAGATGCTCCTGATAGTCGATCACGTCGGTCACCAGCGCCCAGACTTCAAGGACGAAGAAGGTCATACCCAGACCGGACAGGAAGCAGAACGCCAGGAATACCCACACATTGGCAGTATGGAGCAGCCACAGCACGAGATACGCGATACCGGAAAACAGCATACCGGCGGCGCAGATCTCCTTTTTACCGAACCGACGGACAAGCTTCTGCAAAAAGGGCAGCAGCATCGCCATGGGCAGGTAGGTAAACACCGTGAACAGCGCGTACAGACCGGGCTGTTCAAAATAATCGGTAAACAGATAGTTATACATGGTTTGGGTGAACTGCTGTACCGCGATCAGCAGCATGGACGCGATGCACAGCATGATAAACGGACGGTTGCGCAGCAGGGTTTTGATCGTTTTGCCCATGTTCGCCTGTTTTTCCGTGGACGCGGAAACCACGCGCTCCTTCGTCATCTTATAGCTGCACTGATAGACGATCACGCTCAGACCGGCAAGAATCGCGGCGCCGATTAGCATTTTGCCGCCGTCCAAATTTTTGACGCTGTTGCCCAGTTCATCGACGACGGTAGAATAAACAAACAGCGGCAGCAGAATCTGCCCGGGCAGACCGCCGAAGCCCGCGCCGATGGAGCGGAACATGGAAAGCGTGGAGCGTTCGCCCTCGTCGGTGGTGACGACGGACGCCAGCGAGCCGTAGGGAATGTTGACCGCCGTGTACATCATGCCGTAGCCGATATAGGTGATATAGGCGTAAATCAAGTACTGATTTTCGGTCAGACCGGGGATTTTAACGAACATCAGCACGCCGAAGATCGCCAGCGGCAGGGACGCCCACCGCAGATAAGGACGGAACTTGCCGTTTTTGCCGGGCTTGCGCCGATCAATGATCGCGCCCCAGATCGGGTCGTTGACCGCGTCCCAAATACGGGCGATCAGGAACAGCACCGTAACTTTCGCGGGATCAATGTACAGCACGTTCGTATAGAACATTTGCAGGAACGAGCCGACCAGCGCAAAGATCAGCAGACCTGCCGTATCTCCCAGCGCATAGCCGATTTTTTCCGACATTTTAATGCCGTAGGTTTTGTTTTGCAATGCGGACTCTGCCATGATTATGCCTCCTTTAATACTGCAAAGAGCTGTGCGTATGGACTGTCTTTTTTATAGAATACCGGGGGCTGCCCCAAGGGCGCCTTGATTGTAAAAGTACCTCCGGCGTATTCTTTCTGATCCCATATGTTGACCCAGCGATCCGCGGGCAGATAGACGGTGCGCGCGGAAACGCCCTCCTCCAGCACGGGCGCGACCAGCAGATCGTCGCCGAAAAGATATTCCGTGCTTTCGGTATATGCGGGTTCCTCGTCGTAGGCAAAGAACAGCGGACGCATCACGGGGATCCCCGCGTCGGTGTTCTTTTGCACCATCGCCTTAATATAGGGCTTGAGGGCGAAATGAACGCGGCTCATCTTCGCATGGACGGTAAGCACCGTCTCCGTGGCGTCAAACTGGGCGTTCTCGTCGGGCTTGTTGCCCTCGTGGGAGCGCATCACCGGCGTAAAAGCGCTCAGCTCCGACCAGCGGATAAACAGCTCCGGCGAACGCTGCATGGGCGGGAAGGTGATATAACCGCCGATGTCGCTGTGGGAAAGCCCAAAGCCGCAGACCGCCAGCGACAGCGACGCAGGGATGACCGACGGCAGCCCGCAGTCGTAGGACCAGTCAGTATGCTGATCGCCGTTCCACATCATGGTGGAATACTTTACGGTGTCGGTGTGTCCGGCGCGGGTAAAGAACATGATCTCCCCCAGCTTTCCCGCCTCTTCCACCGCCTCGCGGTTCAGCTTCGCCCAGCGGGCAGGCCACGTACAGTGGACGATCTCCGGATCCTCTCCGCTGAACAGAACGCTGTCCGTCGGCAGGTACTCGCCGAAGTCCGCCATCCAGCCGTCCAAGCCGAAATCGATCATATTGGTCTTGATCACGCCCTTGAGCCATTCCCATGCGTCGGGATTGGTCAGATCCACCATCGCCGCAGGGAAAGTCGTGATCTTTACAAGATAGTCCCTGCCGTGTTTATCCTTCACGCAGTAGCCATGGGCGGACGCGTATTGATACATTTCCTTTTCCACCGCAAGAAACGGGTTGATATAGCCGAGGAATTTGATCCCCTTGGCGTGGAGCTTTTCGATCTCCCGATCCAGCCCGGGGTACAACTGCGCGTCCCATTGCCAGTTCCACATCAGCTGCTTGCCGAACGCGGTGATGCGCCTGCCCTCCCAGTCCTGGCACCAAACGCCGGCAACCTTCGTATGATAATGTTCTGTAGCGGCAATTTTCTGCTCCACAATATCCGTACCGCCCTGAATGCCGAGAATCGAGCCGTCATAGACCCAGTCGGGCAACGCCGGCTGCCTGCCCAACAGATCGGCAAGCAGCGCGCTCAGACCGTAAAAGCTATCCGCAAAGCCCACGTGGAGGTCGGCGATCTGCCGAATCTCCAGCTCGTGAAACGTTTTATGCTTAAAATCAAAAGCGCAATACGCCGTCGCGTCGGAATGGAAGAAATATTTCCTGCCGGAAATAAACGTGGGCTGCGCGTAGTAGGTCTCGTAGGAGCCGAACGCGTCCTTATGGCGCGGCTGCTTGCCCGTCAGCGATTCCCGCAGAATTTTGCGGCTGATGGCGGCGGGATTGGTATGCTCCGCCACCCAGACCCGCAGCTTCTGCCCCCGCAGGTCAAACTCGGAGAACACCTCGCCGCCGCCGTAAACGTGTTCATCGGCGGAAGCGGGCAGGCGCAGCCACATGCGGTTCAGCGGCTCCCGGCACGCGGACGTATCAAAATGCACGTCCAAACGGTCGCCGCAGACAGAAAAAATCACCTTGACCGCAATGTCATTTTCCTTGGCGTTGAACAACAATTCTGCGCCGGTTGCGGAGACAACAGCATCGGTAAGGTAACAGGCATATTTCGTTTTCACATTTTCTTTAAAGCGGAACCTGCCGTGAGACATAGCGTAGGACGCGTCCCCGCAGCCCACGCAAAAGCAGGTTTTATCCTTGATAAATTTGAGAATATGACCGTAAGCATCGGTGACGGTCAGGGTATCCGCCGCCTGCGCGATTTGCAGCATTGCTCTCCTCTCCTTTCGGGTCTTGCAGTTATTGCTTAAAAATTTTAATCAATCGTTTTAAATTTTACTACGCGTTCTGCAAAATGTCAACGGCTTTCCGAATTATTTTCCACGGTGATACTGTTTTTTTCTTCGGGCGTCAGCTCCCGGTACGCGCCCGCCTGCAAGTCAGGATCGAGCGACAGCCCGCCGATGGCGACGCGGCGAAGCGCAAGCACCTGATTGTCAAAATGCGCGAACATACGCTTGATTTGATGATATTTGCCCTGCCGAATCTTTATTTCATACACCGGCTGCAAGTCATCTTTCACCAGCCGCAGCGCCGACGGCAGCAGCAACTCGCCGTCCATGGGGAAGCCCCACGTCATTTCCGCCGCCTGCGCGTCGGTCAGCTTATGCGCGGCAGTCAAAATATAAGTTTTCGTCACATGATTGGACGGGGATAAAATATCGTGGGCAAACGCGCCGTCGTCCGTCAGCAGCACAAAGCCCGTAGTGTCCCGATCCAGCCGTCCCGCGGGAAACACGCCCCGACGGCGAATCTCGTCGTCCACCAGATCCAGCACCGTGGTCATGCCCTTTTCCTCGGTGGAGGACACCACCCCGGCGGGCTTGTTGAGCATGACGTATATGAATTTTTGATACGCGATCCGCGTACCGTTGACGGTGATCGCGCTGGTTTGCGGATCGATTTTCATATCCGAAAAACGCGCAGCGGCACCGTCTACAAGGACAGCGCCGCGTTTCACCAATATTTTGACCTCCCTGCGGGAATACGCCGTGCAGGAGGCGATGATCTTATCCAACCGTTCCAATGCCATATCCTATGATTCCATCGCAAAACCGTGCATAAAGCCGTCCTCGGCAAGGCTGCACACATCGCCGCCGACGACCTTGCCGCCGCTGATCAGCAGATCGATCCGAATCGTATCCGCGCTGTTCTCCGTATCGGGATAGTTGGTGACCGCATAGGACCAGCGCTTGACGCGCTTTCCCTGATACGCCCGCAGATCCAGCCCCTGCGAAAGCTGCAGATTGTTATACGATTCGTAAACCTCGTCGAAATCCTCGGGGATCAGCACCTCGGTCACCGTGTCGGGCTCCTCGTTGACCTGCCAGCCGAACTGGGCGATAAAACCCAGCCGCTCCGACGCGTCCGCGGCGTCATAGGATAGTTCCTTGCCCACTGCCGCCTCCGCTTTTTCGGCGTCGGTGACGATCTCGTCCTCACCGACGCCGTCCGCCTCCCCCAATTGGGAGCAAACAACGAATCCCAGCACGATCAGCAGCACAATCAGCAATACGGCGATAAATTTTGATTTCTGTGATTTTACGGAATATACAAACATTTTTTTCTCCCCTTAAAATACATCTGATTGGTAAATCATATGCAGCGGGGAGAGGAAACATGCGGGATTTCGGAATTTAGAGCGACGAGACGCAAGCGTCGCACACAAGCGTCCAACGCCGTGGAATAGGCAACGGATCACGCTTTTGATATCCGCCGCCGCAGTTTCCGAAATTACGCGCTGCGCATTCCGCAGAAAATAAACGTCAGCCTTTTTTCGCCACAGCGCGCTTGATCTGCTCTCTGGCGGTGCGAATATCCTTGATGCTCTTATTCATCTCACTGACGCCGTTGGAGAGGATCTCATCACAGTCGTTCATAATGGAATCCACAAAATCCGTAGCGTTGGCGCGAATATCGCGGGACCACTTGTCAGCGTTCTCCATAATGCTCTGCGCTTCGGAGCGGGCGCGGGCGATCATCTCGTCGGACTGGGTCTTTGCCTGGGAGATAATATCCGCCGCTGCGGACTTTGCTTTCTTCGTGATTTCGTTATCCTCAATCAGGCGGGCAGCCTCCTTTTCGCCCTCGGCAACACGCTCGTCAGCCTCAGCCTGCGCCTTGTCAAGAATACCTTTTCTGTTGGCGGCAATCTTTCTTGCCTGCAGAAGCTCGTCGGGCATCTGCAAACGGATTTCCTGAATGATCTCCAGAAGCTCGTCTCTGTCCACCTTGATCTTGCCGCCGCCGAGGGTAGATTTACTCTCGGCGAGAATGTCCTCGATCTGTTCGAGCAGGCTTTCTATGTTGTCTCTGTTTTCTGCGCTCATGGTTATAACTTCCTTTCACTAAAATATATATCGACGATTTATAATATATAACCGCATCACTTATGGGCGATTCGCGCCACAATATCGTCCCTGATCTCGGCGGGAACAAACTTGCTGATGTCGCCGCCCAGCTCGCACACCTGCTTTACCACGCTGGAGGACAGGAACATGTACTCCGAACTGGTGGTTATGAAACAGGTCTCGATCTCCGGCGCGAGGCTTTTATTGGTCAGCGCCTGCTGAAACTCGTCCTCAAAATCGGAAACGGCGCGCAGCCCCTTGATGACGGCGCAGGCGCCCACCCGGCGGGCGTAATCCACCAGCAGTCCGGAGGAAAAATCCACCGACACGTTGCCCAGATCTTCCACACACCGCTCAATGAGCTTCACCCGTTCCGCCGGAGTGAACGAGCCGAGATTCTTCTTTCTGTAATTACTCATAACGACCACGATCACCTTATCAAAGATTTTCGCAGTACGCTTGATAACATCAATATGCCCCAAGGTGATAGGGTCAAAGCTGCCGGGACATACGGCGATTCTCTCCATAGCAACACATTACTTTCTGTAAACAGTGATGACCGTTTGGGAATATCGGTAGGTGCGGTATACCGCCAGCCCGCCTACCGACTCGGGCAAAACCTCGTCCGCCGCAGTCTCGCAGATCACGGCGCCGCCCGCATTGATATGCGGCTCCAGCGCCGGCAGTACGGTATCAAGAATATTTTTATGATACGGCGGGTCAAGAAACGCAATGTCAAACCGCTCAAGCGTCCGCGCAAGAAAGCTTTCCGCCGAGGCGGAAATCAGCTCCCCTTTACCGATGAGCTTTGCCTTGACAAGATTTTTCCGCGCCGTCTCCAGCGACGCCTTGCTCGCGTCCACAAACCATGCCTTTTCCGCGCCGCGGGAAAGCGCCTCGATTCCCATCTGCCCCGAGCCGGTAAACAGATCGAGGAATCTGCGCCCCTCAAGATCAAATTGAATCATACTGAACACGGCTTCCTTCACGCGCTCGGTCGTGGGTCTGACGTCCAGCCCGTCGAGCGTTTGCAGCCGCACGCCTCTGGCGCTGCCGGTAATGACACGCATGTTTCTCTCACCTGAACCTAAATTTATCCGTATATTGCTATTATTGCATGAATGCAAGGGGTTTGTCAATACAAATTCTGATTTAGCGGCGTTGCCGATAAATCAGAATTTAGGTAGGAGGTAGGAGGGACGAGGGAGGAGGTTCGGAAATCGCTGCGCGATTTGGGGTTTATAGACGCAAAATGGGCGCACCTGCTTGTAGGGACGGCCAGTGGCCGTCCGTTGATTTTGCGCGTACCCCGACGGATGCCCAATGGGCATCCCTACAAATTTTCGAAAAAGGGTAGCACGGCGCACTTCGCCGTTTAAATTTCGTAACGACAGAATAACTTTTTTGAGAGAATATTATTTCCCTCGTTGCGGAATTTTTATAATGAGGCGCGACAGCGCCCACCATACAGAAAGATAGGAAGATCAGTAT
>JAFVBH010000023.1 GCA_017480115.1 Clostridia bacterium | reverse complement strand
TTTGCCGCATGATTAAATGGCAAATGTGCCGCCGCGTCCGGCGGACGGGGCAGGCGGTGCATTTGCAGGAAGGGACACAGAGCATTGCGAAGCGCCCCAAGCGAGCAAGGCGACAATGTCCCTGACCGTCTCGCACTGCGCAGTGCTACCCGTTTCCGCAAATTTGTAGGGATGCCCATTGGGCATCCGCCGATTTTGCGCATAACCTGACGGACGGCCGATGGCCGTCCCTACAGGCAAAGTCCGATATTTGGATTTATAAATCCAACCGCGAAGCGGTTCCGAAATCATTCATTATTCACTTTTCATTATTCATTAAACTCCGCTTGCGCCGCCATGCAGTTCAAGCAGAGTTCATCAAATACCGCATCACTTCCGACGCGACCGCGCCGGCGTTATAGTAGCCCGAGCCGGCGTTTTCCACGATTACGGAAAACGCATAGGGGAAATCCTCCCGTTGAGAAAACCCGATCATCCATGCGTGGGGCTGCTTGTCGCCGCCCACCTCCGCCGTGCCGGTCTTGGCGCACATCTGCATATCGGGGAAATAACTCTCGCCGTAATAATCCGTAACGGTGGAGCGCATAAAATTTTTCAGCACCGACGCGGTGGCGGTGTTCATAAGATTTACGGTCTGTTTCGTTTTTTCATTCTTTACCGTCGCGCCTGCGGCGGAATACACGCCGTCCACATAATACGGCAGCGCCGCCGTGCCGTTATTGGCGATTGCGCCCGCAAGGATCATCATATTGCAGGGATTGACCAGATCGGTATACTGCCCGATCCCCGCCCAGCCCAGCTCCGCGTGGCTCGCGCCCGACGCGTCAAAGGCGCCCTTGGCGGTATTCAACCGGTTGACGGGATACGACGTCATTACGCCCAGCTTTTTCGCCGTGGCGGTCATATTTTCCGCGCCAAGCTCGTCGGCAATTTGCGCGAACACGCTGTTGCAGGAATAATTGAACGCCTCCTCCAGCGTCACCGCGCCGTGTACGTCGTTGCAGATCACCGTACCGTCGGCGGCATGGTATTCTCCGTCGCAGTAAAAGGTACGGGTCAGCGCGTCGGGCAGATGCTCCGCCGCACAGGCGGCGGTCACAGTCTTAAAGGTCGATCCAGGAACATATTGCCCGTAAAGAAATTTATTCAGATAAACGCCGTCCCAGTCCGCATCGTCGTCAATATCGTCCGGCTTATTCTCGGGATCGTAGACGGGCGTGGAAATCATGCAGACGATTTCCCCCGTTTTATAATTATACACGCCCATCGCGCCTTTTCTGCCGTCCATGGCGCGGTACGCCGCCGCGCAAAGCTCCGCGTCCAGCGTCAGAACAACGTCGTTGCCGCCCTTTTCCACCGCGGTAAACACGCCCGTAGCAAGGTTATAGCCAACCAGATCGGCGCTGTATTTTTCCAACACGCCGCCGGCGATAAAGCCGCTCTCGCCCAGCACGTGCAGCGTCGCGCGGCGAATCCCCGCGCTTTCATTATAGACCCGCGCGCCGTCCCGAATCTCGGTCAGTACCGCGCCGTTTTTATCCAGCACTCTGCCGCCGCTGACCAGCACGTTGCCCTGATAGATATGCTTATTTCGGGTATTCATGGCGTATTCGTCCGCATGACGGACAAAAGCGCCGCTCAACAGCAGCGCGCCGACCATAAACAGGGCGATGAGGGCGAACAGAATTTTCGCTCTTGAGGCGATCGTTTTCATGCGTCGGTCCTCTCTTTCTGCTGGTACAGCTCACGCATAACCTTGGGATAGGTGCGTATATCCACCGCCTTCAAAAACGCCAGCAGACCCCAGGAGCAAAGCATACTGGAGCCGCCCCGGCTGATAAAGGGCAGGGTCACGCCCGTCAGGGGCAAAATATCCGTAATACCGAACACGTGCAGCGCCGCCTGAAACAGCATCAGCCCCGCGGCGGAGCAGGCGGCAATGGCGTAGAAGGACGAGCGGGCATACCGCGCGCTGCGGATCGCATGCACCAGAAGCAGCACGTAGCATATCAGTATCGCCGCCGCCGTCAGCATGCCAAGCTCCTCGCAAACGACGCCGAAGGCGAGATCTTCGGTGGCGGCAAATACGTTGCGCAGTCTGCCGTTGCCGAGTCCCACGCCGAACAGACCGCCGGAGAGGGCGTAAATGATCGTGCGCGTCTGCTGAAATCCCCGATCGTCGATGTGCGCCGCCTCCCAGATATGGCGGTAGGTGGAAAACCGATTGGCGACGTAGGGCTTATATAAAATGATAAAGATACCGCCCAGCAGCGCCGCAGTGCAGATCAAAACGATGGTCTTGACGTCGCCCGAGCGCAAAAAGGCGATAATCAAAAACGTAGCGAAGAAGATCAGCGCGGTGCCGAAATCCAGCATCAGAAACAGCAGACCGACGCAAACCATGGAAAAAACGACGTATTTGGCGATCGACCGCGTATTTTGGATTTTATCCAGCGTCGCCGCGCCCACAAAGACGAACGCGACCTTGACGATCTCCGACGGCTGGATCGACAGCCCGCCGATAAACAGCCAGTTTTTGGCGCCGTTGTTGTACTGCGCCAAAGCCAGCGTCAACGCCAGCAGTCCCACCGCCGCGACGCCCACGGGCATACGGCTGTAGGTGACGCGGTTCACGCTGCCCATGAACCACACAAGAAAGGCGAACACGCCGATCCCGCCCACCGTGGCTGCCAGCTGGGTCAGCAAACGGTCGGGATAGACGCTGGCGGTGATCGCAAGGCTGACGCTCGACAGCAGAAATCCTGCCATCTCCAGCTCCATGCGGTGATGCAGGATCACGGCGGCGGCAACGAAATAGAGCCACTGCACGGCAAGGTATCCCGCAAACATCAGCGCAACCTTGCCGACCTGCCCGTCCTCCATGCCGCTGAACACGGAAAGATCCAGCGCCGCCTCGATCACGGTCAGCGCAAGCATGAGAAGCAGCCATTTTCCGGCTTTTTCTCTGATCTCTCCCCGTTTAATCACCAAATCCGGCGGAAGATAGTTCTTTTTCCGCCGCCGGGTATCGTTGGCGTAAATATTATATTTTTCCTTTTTTGCATTTGCCATAATCGTTCCAAAACCGTCAATCATTCATGTAGCGTGCGATAAATCGGAAGCATACCCCGCCGATCTCGATCACATAGCCGTCCCGCAGATGCATCGTCCCCTTGACAGGGCCGCCGTTCAAGCCCGTACCGCTGCGGGAACCGAGATCCGTGATCGTCCACATGCCGTTTTGCTTCGCAAGACGCGCGTGGCGGCGGGACACCGTCATCACCGGCAGCACGATCCCGCAGCCGGGAGAACGCCCAATCACATAATCGTCCGCAAACAGCAGGATCAGGGAGTTATCCGCAAGGTTCCGCAGCGCGGAGATGGGCGCGCCCGCGCTTTTTCGCGCGGCGGAGACCACCCGCCGATCGTCCCCGATATTTCGGTAAGGCACCTGTTTGGCGGGCGTTTGCAGCTCTGCCGGACGTTTGAACAGCGGCGAGCGGAAGCTCAGCACCGCCGTTCCCATGGAGATGATGTCCCCGTCATAAATAAATGCGGAACGGTCGATTTTCTCCCCGTTGACCCGCACGCCCGTCTTGGAATTGGTGTCAAAGATGAGCCAACCCTTGCCCCGCCGCACCACCACCGCGTGGAAACGGGAAACGGTGGGGTAATTCAACACAATGTCGCAGGTTTTCGCCCTGCCGATGGAGACCTCCCATGAGGACACGTCCACCGTGTCCCCGTTGGCGGCATTGATAAAACGGGCGATGACGTTTTTGCCGTAGTTGCGGTTAAATAATAAAAGCAGCACGGTAAATAAAAAGCCGAAAATCGACACGGAAAGTAAAATCCGCAACAAAAGCCCGCCGTAAGCAGCAAGCAAGTCCGTAACAATCACCGCCTGTTCCTATAATCCTTCAAAATATATCTTAAACAGTTTAAGGAGAAAAGTCAAGAAGGGGAACTTCAGATTTATCGGTGTTGCCGATAAATCAGTATTTATTGCAAATCTCTTCCATCTATGTTAAAATACGCAGGAAAGGTGAAAATAACATGAAATCTCTGCTGAAATATTTCAAAGGTTTACGGGTCGCATGTGTCCTCGCGCCCCTGTTCAAGCTGACGGAGGCGCTTTTGGAGCTGTTTATTCCCGTGCTGATCGCCCGCATCATCGACAACGGCATTACCGTCGGCGACCGCGCCTATATCCTCCGCTGCGTTCTGTATATCGTTGCGCTGGGCTTTGTCGGGCTGCTGTTTGCCGTGACGGCGCAGTATTTTTCCGCCAAGGCAGCCACCGGCTTTGCCGAACGGCTCCGCAACGCCGCCTACCGCAACATACAGGGCTATTCCTATACGCAGCTGGACGCCGCAGGCATTCCGTCCATGATCACAAGGCTCACCGGGGACGTGGACCGGGTGCAGTCGGGCGTGAATATGACGCTGCGGCTGCTGCTGCGCTCCCCCTTTGTGGTGTTCGGCTCCGTGATCGCCGCGTGTATGATCGATATGAAAAGCGCCCTGCTGTTTATCGGCACGGTGCCCGTTCTGGCGGTGATCGTATTCGGCATCATGCTGGCGGGCATCAGGCTGTTCGGCAAGGTGCAGGCGTATCTTGACAGGATCACGAAATCCACCGAGGATACTTTAAGCGGCGCGCGGGTGATCCGCGCTTTCGGCAGCGAACAGCGCGAAGCGGCGCATTTTGCCGATACCGCCGCCGCCCTCGCTGCGATCCAGAAATTCACGGGGCGAATTACCGCCCTGCTCACGCCGACCACGTACATTATCATCAACCTTGCGACGGTGCTGCTGATATACACGGGCGCGCTGCGGGTGGAGCAGAGGCTCCTCACCCAGGGCGCAGTGGTGGCGCTGTACAATTATATGGCGAAAATCCTTGTGGAGCTGATCAAGCTCGCCGACCTCATCATCACCATTACAAAGGCGGCAGCCTCCGCCAAACGGACGGCGGCGCTGATAAACGAGCCTCCCGAGGACACGGCGGAAATCTCAGCGGACGCGGCATACGCGCCCGGCGCGCCGCTGCTGGAATTTCGCGGCGTCGGCATGACCTACCGCGGCGCCGCCGCGCCCGCGCTGGAGAACGTCAGCCTTACCGCCGAAGCCGGGCAGCGCATCGGCATTATCGGCGGCACGGGCGCGGGAAAATCCACGCTGATCTCGCTGATCCCCCGTTTCTACGACTACGACCGGGGCGAGATACTGTTTTGCGGCGTTCCGATCGCGGCGCTTTCCGGCGGCGCGCTGCGGCGGGAGATCGGCATCGTCCCCCAGCATACCGTGCTGTTCAGCGGCACGGTGCGGGACAATATCCGCTGGGGCAAGTCCGACGCCGACGATGATGAAATTACAGCCGCCCTTACCGCCGCGCAAGCCGATTTCGTACTGAAAAAGGACGGCGGTCTGGATTTTATGATCCGGGAAAACGGCGCGAATCTCTCCGGCGGGCAAAAACAGCGGCTCGCCATCGCCCGCGCCCTTGTCAAAAAGCCGAAAATTTTAATTTTGGACGACAGCGCCAGCGCGCTGGACTACGCCACGGATTACCGGCTGCGGCAGGCGCTTGCCGCGCTCGATTACCGCCCCTGCGTGTTCATCGTCTCGCAAAGAACCGTCGCGGTGCGGGACTGCGATCAGATTCTTGTGCTGGACGACGGCAGACCGGCGGGCGTCGGCGCCCATGCGGAGCTGCTGAAAACCTGCGCGGTTTACCGCGAAATCCATGATTCCCAATCTCCCGAGGAGGCGGCGCAATGAAAAAAAACAACTCCATTCTTCGCCGCGTCTTTGCCTATATCGGGCGCTGCAAGCTGCCCACCGTGCTTTCGCTGCTGTTTTCCTTTATCTCGGCGGCGCTGATGCTGTTTCTGCCCGTGATTTTCGGCAAAATGATTGATCTGATCGCCGACGGACAGGCGGATATACAGTCGTTCCCGCCGCTGATTCTGGAAGCGGCAGGCGTTATCGGCGTCACCGCCGTGTTTCAATGGCTGCAAAACTTTTTGAATAATCTGATCACGGCGGATATTGTGCGGGATATTCGCACCGACGCGATCAAAAAGTTGGAGGTTCTCCCGCTCTCTTATCTTGATACGCACCCCCACGGCGACGTCATCAGCCGCGTCGTATCGGATACCGACACGCTGTCCGAGGGGCTGCTGCTGGGCTTTTCCCAGCTCTTTTCCGGCGTCACCACCATTATCGGCACATTGATCTTCATGCTGGGGATCAACGTAAAAATGACGGTCTACGTCATTCTGATCACGCCGCTGTCGCTGTTTACGGCGCGGTTCATCGCAAAGCACACCTACGCCATGTTCCGCCGCCAATCGGAGGCAAAGGGCGCGCTGACCGCCTTTATCAACGAACGGCTGGGCAATCAGAAAACCGTAAAGGCGTTTATGAAAGAAGCGGACAGCGTTGCGGAATTTGAGGCAAAGAACCGCCGGTTGACAGGCTACGCCCAAAGAGCGGTATTCTATACCTCGCTGACCAATCCGGTCACACGGTTCGTGAACGCCGTGGTTTACGCCGTTGCCGCCCTTTCCGGCGCACTGATCGTAACGGCAAGCGGCGGCGCGGCGCTCACCGTAGGCGGATTTACCTGCTTTTTAAGCTATGCGACCCAGTACGCCAAGCCGTTCAACGATATTTCGTCGGTCATTACGGAGTTGCAAAACGCGCTTGCCTGCGCCGAACGGGTATTCGCGCTGATCGACGCCGCGCCGGAGCCTGCCGACGCCGCCAAAGCGCATATTGACTCTGCCGTCGGGAAAATCGAATTTCAAAACGTCAGCTTTTCCTATGATAAATCCAAGCCGCTGCTGCATAATATCAGCTTTACCGCCGAGGCGGGACAGCACATCGCGATCGTGGGTCCCACCGGCTGCGGCAAGACCACGCTCATCAACCTGCTGATGCGCTTTTACGACGTTGACAGCGGCGACATTCTGCTGGACGGGGTCAGCATCTATGACCTGCCCCGCGCGGAGCTGCGCAGGCAGTTCGGCATGGTATTGCAGGAAACTTGGGTCAAAAACGCCTCGATCCGCGAGAATATCACCATCGGCAAGCCCGACGCGACGGCGGAGGAAATCAAAAACGCCGCCCAAGCCAGCGGCGCGTACAACTTTATCAAGCGGCTGCCCAAGGGCTTTGACACCGTCCTCGGCGCGGACTACGACGGACTGTCCGAGGGGCAAAAACAGCTGCTTTCCATCACCCGCGTGATGCTGTCGCTGCCGCCGATGCTGATTTTGGACGAGGCGACCTCGTCCATCGATACCCGCACGGAAATGCTCATCACTGCGGATTTTGACCGGCTGATGCAGGGCAGAACCGCCTTTATCGTCGCCCATCGCCTGTCCACGATCCGCAGCGCCGACCGGATCCTTGTCATGAACGACGGCGACATCATTGAGCAGGGCACCCACGCCTCCCTCCTCGCTGAAAACGGATTTTATAAGGATTTGTACGAAAGTCAGTTTAAAAACACATGAGAATGCGGCTTCGCTGCCCGTACGGGCAGGTTCGACGGGCGTTTAAATCTTTTATTTCATAAGAAAGAAAACATCGGTTCGGCAGCAATCACTGTCGAACCGATGTTTTTTCCGTTCAAGAATCTAAATTAATATACTGAACGGTATCTCTCTCCGCATAGGCGATATTACCGTTTTCCGCCAGCATGGCGATCAGCGCGTCTGCGTTTTGTACTGCGTCATCAGTCAGCTCCAGCTTTATGATTGTGCCGTTTTGGGCTTCCTCCTGCGAAGCGCCGTTTTGCAGCATCGTCTCGGGATCCAGCACCATCAAGCTGTTGATCGCACGAAAGCTTTTTTCACAGATCGCCCGCTGTTCCGGCGTCAGAGGATTTTCCAAAGCCTGCCCCAGCAGGTCGTACAGCGTGTCAAAATCATCGATCGGCATCTTCGTTTCCGTCAAAACCTCGGCTAAAATCGAACGAGAGGAAAGCCATCGGTCATTCGTCGCACGCGCCGTCTGCTGCGGCGACTCCAGCCGCGCGCTGATGCGCAAAAGCGTCCGCGCGTCGTCGGCATGCACCTTGCCGTCGCCGTTCACGTCGGCAGCCATGCGCTGATACCGGTCATAATCTTCCAGCCCTGCCGCCATACGCAGCGCGATGCGGGCGTCCGCAGAGGTGATCCTGCCGTTGCCGTCAGCATCCATCATAACAACGATATGCAAAGTATCCGTGATTTCCCCGTTTTCTTCATAATTCACGGTCATGCCGGTCGCGAGCCGATCGCCGGTCTGTATGACCGCGCCGTTTTGGTCGCGGTAGGTGACAATGCCGGTAAGCCCCGGTACCTGAATATGCTCTTCAGCGATCTCAATCTGCCGCTCCCAAAGACACAGAATGTCATTCTGCACCTCCGGCATAGCGCGCATCACGTCAAGGCCGCGGGAAACTGTCGGCGCTTGCTGTGCCTGCGCTGCCGTTGCGCCGCCCACGCCGAACAATATGACTGCGGCGGCAAGCAATGCGATCCCTTTCTTCATAAGAAACACCCTTTCTTCTGAAATTTCGTTTGCTGATATAATCAGCGGATATGTCCGCAGTATAGCATGCGGTCCTTCTTCCTGTCAATCATCATGCCTCGGTATTCACAATGCATTTACAGAAAATTTACCGTCCCCCGGACTTAAGCGGCAAATTCCGAATTTGCGCTTGTATTCTTGCATTTTCTATGCTAAAATATGAAAATAGGTTCTATATGGGGTGGTGGATACGTTGAATTACGCGCTGGTGCTTGCCGCGGGCAGCGGTACCCGCATGGGCACGACCCTGCCCAAGCAGTTTCTCAGCATCGACGGCGACCCCATCTACATAAAAAGTATTCGGCGCTTTGCCGCGTCCCCGCTGGTGGACGGCATTGTGCTTGCCGTACCCGAGGCGTATCTGGCGTATGCAAAGGAACAGTTAGCGGCGGCATTCCCCGACCGAGCGATCCCCGTTATCAGCGGCGGCGCGAATCGCTCCGATACACTGGAAAAGCTGGTGGATTTCGTTTTCGACGCTTTTCCCGTCCAGGAGGACACGGTTCTTCTGACCCATGACGCGGTACGGCCGTTTATCGACGAGCGCATGATTCGCGACAATGTGGCGGCGGCAAAAGCCTACGGCGGCTGTAATACCGTGATCCCTGCGGTGGATACGGTGTTTCAAAGCGCGGACGGCGCGTTTGTCACCGGTCTTTTGGACAGGAACACGCTGTTTTACGCCCAAACGCCCCAAAGCTTTTTGGCGAAGAAATTCCGCGCCATGCTCGCCTCGCTTTCCGATACGCAAAAAGCGGCGGTCACGGACGCCTGCTCGGTATTCTTCCTTTGCGGGGAACCGGTACGGCTGGTGCAGGGCAGCCCCGAAAATATCAAAATAACGTTCCCGAGCGACTTAAAATAATGCGGAATGCGGAATGCGCAGTGCGCAGTGAAAGGGCTCGGCTGCGCCGAGTTGGTTAAAAATGAAAACAGAAAATATCATCGAAGCGAAAAGTAAGCAATTTGCGCTTCGCATCATAAATCTAAACGCATATCTCCGCCAGGAGAAAAAAGAATTTGTATTATCGAAACAGCTTCTTCGCTCCGGCACCAGTATCGGGGCAAACGTCAAGGAAGCTGAATGCGGGCAAAGCAAGGCGGATTTTTACGCAAAGATGAATATAGCTTTAAAAGAAGCGAGCGAAACAGAGTATTGGTTGGAACTCTTATACGAAAGCAGAATACTTCCCGCGCATGCGTTTAAGAGTATCTATCAGGATTGCCAGGAAATTCTTAAAATTTTAACGGCAATTACAAAAACACAAAAAATTAACCCGGAAGAATAAAATAATATCCTGTTTCTCGGCGCTTGCGCCGAACAGAACAACGCCGCAGGCGTTCCGAAATTACGCATTACGCACTGCGCATTCCGCATTCAGAAAGTCCGGTGATTTTATGCCCAAATTTTCCGTGATCGTGCCGATCAAAAATGAAAAAGAATATCTTCCCCAAGCGCTGGACAGTCTGATCCATCAATTCAGCGAGAATTTTGAAGCGATCCTTGTGGACGGCGGCTCGTCCGACGGTTCGCTTGCCCTCGCGCGGGACGCGGCAAACCGATATGTGGATTTTTTTCTGATCGAGGGCGCCTTTTCCAACCGTTTTGAAGCGATGAACCGCGGGCTGAAAGCGGCGGAGGGCGATTACGTCCTGTTTCTGTCCGCGCAGGATCTTATGACTGATGAAACGATCGAAAGCCTGATCGATTGTATCGAACACGCTGAAAAAAAGCCCGACGTGATCACGTTCCGCAAATACGTATTCGGCGAGGGACGCGTGCCGGGCTTCAGCAATTACGACGATCTGCTTGCCGTGCTGCCGTCCATCCCGAAATACGAATATCTGCTGCTGGATTGTTTACATCCGTGGGCAAAGGCGTTTCGTAAATCCTATCTTGAAAACAGGCGGCTGCAATTCGGCACAAACAATGTATTTGCAGATATGATGTTTATGTTCAGCGCCTATACGGGCGCAAGGCAGATCGCGGGCTGTCCGGGCGCGTGCTACAGGCAACGGCAGCGGACGATCAGCGGGACGTTACCGGCGCTGGAGCAGCCGACGGCGGAAAATTTTCACGCGGTTCTGGCGGCATGGAACGAGATTTATGCCGCAGCGGCGGAAATGATCGCGGCGGACAGCGGCGTGGACGCGGACGGCAGCGAGTCATATTTGCAGCAGATCAATTACCGGATCGCGGGCGACCTGCTGGAACGGTTCTACCAAAGACTGTGGTTTTCGGACGACGCGGCTTACGATTTATTCGCGCAGGAATACACCGCGCGCACGGCGCGTATGGAGCCAAAAGAAAAGCAGCGTCTGCAGGCGGATTACGGGTACCTCGGCGCGCCGCATGTATTCCGCGACCGCCGACATACGGACTTTTTATTTTCGCTGGCGCTGAAATTTGACAGCGCGGACGCCTACGCGCCGTTTTTGGATTCGCTGTATGCGCAGACGTTTCCGTTTTTTGAAGTATTTATCGATGGGGCGGACGCGGACGCAATTCCCGAGAAGTATAAGGATATGCCAAACCTGCGCGCGGTGGACAGCGACAATTACTTTGCCGCGGCGCGGCAGGCGGCGGCAGCGCGGGTCGTGCTGATTGTGAAAGATCCCGAGCCGCTGGATATTTTCACGCTGGAGGAGCTGCGCGGCTCCAAAGCGCCGATCTTTATGCGGCAAAGCGCATTTGCGCGGATACGAAAATCTCTGCGCGTCAAAAAATCATTCCAAGAAAAAGGAATCAATCTGTGATGATGCAATATATTCCGGAGGGAATTTATGTTTGATAGAATGAAAGAGGACATCGCCGCGTTCAAAGAGCGGGATCCCGCAGCATCGTCGGCGCTGGAGGTTTTGTTGCTCTATCCCGGCTACAAGGCGATACGCGCCCACCGACGGGCGCACTGGCTCCATGAACACGGCATGAAATTTGCCGCGCGTTGGATTTCCCAGCGATGTTCCCGCCGAACGGGCATCGAGATCCACCCCGGCGCGAAGATCGGCAGACGATTTTTTATCGACCACGGCACCGGCGTTGTGATCGGCGAAACCACGGAGATCGGCGACGACGTGCTGGTGTATCAGGGCGCGACATTGGGCGGCACGGGAAAAGATGTAGGCAAGCGACACCCGACCCTGGGCAACGGGGTGATGATCGGCGCGGGCGCAAAAGTGCTGGGACCGGTGAAGATCGGGGATAACGCGCGCATTGCCGCAGGCGCGGTCGTGTTAAAGGATATTCCCGCAGACGCGACTGCGGTGGGCGTACCGGCGCATATCGCACGGCTTGCCGGCAACCGCTATACCGACTTGGATCAGATCGATATACCCGATCTGGTGGAACAGGAATTTATCCGTCTGAATGCAAGGATCCGTTCCTTGGAGGACGCTTTGGCAGACATGGAAAGGAAGACCACAGATGAAAATTTATAACACGTTGACAAGACAGAAAGAGGACTTGATCCCCCTCAAGGCGGGCGAGTTCGGCATTTATGCCTGCGGTCCCACGGTTTACAACTATATCCATATCGGCAACGCGCGGCCCATCTGCGTGTTCGACGTACTGCGGCGGTATTTGGAGTACCGCGGCTATAAGGTCAACTTTGTTCAGAATTTCACCGATATTGACGATAAAATCATCAACCGCTCCAACGAGGAGGGCGTGGATTTTAAAGCGCTGACGGAAAAATATATCGCCGAATACAGAACCGACGCCCATGGACTGGGCGTACGCGACGCGACGGTACACCCCAAGGCGACGGAAAATATCGGGGAGATCATCGACATTATTTCTGCCCTTGTTGAAAAAGGCTACGCCTATGAGGTGCAGGGCGACGTGTATTTCAGCACCAAAAAATTTGACGAGTACGGCAAGCTGTCCCATCAGCCGCTGGAGGATCTGGAGGACGGCGCGCGCATCAATATCGGCGAGCTGAAGCGGGACGCGGTGGATTTCGCATTGTGGAAAGCGGCAAAGCCCGGCGAGCCCTATTGGGAGTCCCCCTGGGGCAAAGGCAGACCCGGCTGGCATATCGAATGCTCCGCCATGAGCCGCAAGTATATCGGCAAGACGCTGGATATTCACTGCGGCGGGCAGGATCTGATCTTCCCGCACCATGAGAATGAGATCGCTCAGAGCGAGTGCTGCAACGGCGTGACCTTCTCCCGCTACTGGATGCACAACGGCTTTATCACCGTGGACGGCGAAAAAATGGCGAAGTCCAAGGGAAATTTCTTCACCGTGCGCGACGTAGCGGAAAAATTCGGTTACGAGCCGATCCGGTATCTGATGATTTCCTGCCAGTACCGCAGCCCCATCAACTACAGCTACGATTCACTGGAGCAGTGCAAGGCGTCGCTGACAAGGCTGTATACCTGCCGCGACGCGCTGGATTTTGCGGCGAAAAACGCTGCGGACGGCGCGCTGACGGACGAGATCAAAACAACGATCGACAAGCACGTAGCGGATTTCTGCGCTGCAATGGACGACGATCTGAACACTGCGGACGCGATTGCCTGCCTGTTTGAGTTGGTCAGGGATATTAATAAGGACGTGCTGACCGACGCGCCTGTCAAGGGCGCGGTGGCGTACGCTATTGAAAAATTTGACGAGCTGACCGGCGTGCTGGGGCTTTTGTATAACCGTAAAAAAGAAGCCGACCTTGACGACGAGGTCAACGCGCTCATCGAAGCCAGAACCGAAGCCCGCAAGAACAAAAACTGGGCGGAGGCGGATCGTATCCGCGACCGACTGAAAGCCATGGGGATCATTTTGGAGGATACGCCGCAGGGCGTGAAGTGGAAAAAAGCGTAAGCGTATGGATGAAAAAACGAACGTCATGCGTCTGCTGGACGGGAAGAGAATCAAATACACGGCGCACTGTTATCTGGACTCCGGCGCAGTAAGCGGCGCGGACGTTGCCGCCGCGCTGGGGCAGGAACCCGGCAAAGTATTCAAAACGCTGGTAACGGTGAGTAAAGCGAAGAAATATTACGTATTTATGGTACCGGTCTGCGGCGAGTTGAATCTGAAAAAAGCCGCCGCTGCCGTGCGGGAAAAAAGCATCGCCATGATCCCGCAAAAGGAGCTGCTGCCGCTGACGGGCTATATCCACGGCGGTTGCTCTCCCATCGGGCTGAAAAAGCCGTTTCCTGTTGGCATCGACGCCACATGTCAAAATTATGACACGATCTGCTGCAGCGCGGGAAAGATCGGCTATCAGGTCGAGCTGTCCGTCGGCGATCTCGGCAAGATGGTTCGGCTGACCGTGGCGGATATTTTATAAAGCCTGCGCCCGCGCGGGGTGAAGAAAACGCGCATTATAACAGACAAAAGCGCCGCTCCCGTAAACGGAACGGCGCTTTTCTTTATTGCTCTTTTTTGTCGTTGCGGTCGGCAGTAAACGCGAACCGCCCGTCTCGGTAATCGCAAACGTAGCTGCCCTTCGCTATCGTGCCGTCCAGCAGGTGTTCGGACAGGGCGTCCTCGATCCGGCTGCGGATCGCGCGCTTTAACGGCCGCGCGCCGTAGACATCGTCATAGCCGCTGTCGGCGATCTGCGCCACCGCAGCGTCGGTAAAGGTCAGGGCAACGCCCATTTCCGCCGTTCGCGCGGCGACGGTTTGCAGCAGGTTCCGCGCGATTTCCTTGATATTCTCCTTAGTCAGACGGGAGAACACGATAATATCGTCAATTCTGTTGAGAAATTCCGGGCGAAACGTCTTTTTCAGCTCATTTAACACATTTTCCCGTACCCGCTCTGCGGACATCATATCCCCCGCGCCGGAGGAAAATCCCAGCGTTTTTTCCTTTTCCGTAATCAGCCGCGCGCCCACGTTTGAGGTCAAAATAATCACGCAGTTTTTAAAGCTGACTTTTCTGCCCTGCGCATCGGTCAAAACGCCGTCGTCCAAAATTTGCAGCAGCATGTTGAACACGTCGGGGTGCGCCTTTTCGATCTCGTCGAACAGCACGACGGAATAGGGGCGGCGGCGCACTTTTTCCGTCAGTTGCCCGCCCTCTTCATAGCCGACGTAGCCCGGCGGCGAGCCGACCAGCCGCGAGACGGAATATTTTTCCATATATTCCGACATATCCAGCCGGATCATCGCGTCCTCATCACCGAACATCGCGTCCGCCAGCGCCTTGCACAGCTCGGTTTTTCCCACCCCCGTGGGGCCGAGGAAAATAAAGGAGCCGATGGGGCGCTTGGGGTCTTTCAGCCCTGCTCTGCCGCGGCGGATCGCCTTTGCCACGGCGGTCACGGCCTCCTCCTGCCCGACAATGCGCTTATGCAGCTCCTGCTCCAGGTTCAGCAGACGACGGCTTTCCTCCACGGTCATCTGCTTGACGGGGATCCCCGTCCACGAGGAAACAATATCGGCAATATCGCTGCCCGTGACCTCGCTGCCCGGACGAACGCCGCCCTGCTGCCAGCTGTTTTTTTTGTCCTCCAACGCCTTACGCAGTTCTTTTTCTCTGTCCCGCAGCTCTGCGGCGCGTTCAAACTCCTGCGCGTTGACGGCAGCCGCCTTCTCATTGGCGGTCTCCTTGACCTGCTCCTCCAGCGCTTGCAGATCCGGCGGCGCGGTGAAATTCCGCAGCCTTACCCGCGACGCGGCTTCGTCCACAAGATCGATCGCCTTGTCCGGCAGAAAACGGTCGCCGATGTACCGCACCGAGAGTTTGACCGCCGCCTCCAGCGCGTCATCGGTGATTTTCACCTTATGATGCGCCTCATATTTATCCCGCAAGCCTTTGAGAATTTCCAGCGCCTCCGCTTCGGTGGGCTCGCCGACCGTCACGGGCTGAAAACGACGTTCCAGCGCCGCATCTTTTTCGATATGCTTGCGGTATTCGTCAATCGTCGTCGCGCCGATGACCTGCAATTCCCCCCGCGCCAAGCCGGGTTTCAGGATATTCGCCGCGTCGGCTGCGCCCTCCGCAGCGCCCGTGCCGATGATCGTGTGTATTTCATCGATAAACAGGATCACGTCGCCGGAAGCGGTCACCTCGTCGATCGCCTCCTTGATGCGTTCTTCAAAATCTCCGCGGTATTTCGTTCCCGCCACCATGCCGGTCAGATCCAGTGTCACGATGCGTTTGCCCTTCAAAATTTCCGGCACCGCGCCGTCGGCGATTTGCAGCGCCAGCCCCTCCGCGATGGCGGTCTTGCCGACGCCCGGCTCGCCGATCAGACAGGGGTTATTTTTCGTACGGCGACAGAGGATCTGGATCACACGCTCGATCTCCTGCTGCCTTCCGATCACGGGATCGATCTTCCCCTGCTTTGCCAGCGCGGTCAAATCTCTGCCGAATTTATCCAGCGTTTCGGTCTTGCCGTTTTTCCCCGCAGGCGCAGCGATTTCCTCCTCCGCGCTGCCGTTTCCCAGCACCGCGTTGACGATCTCCCGCTCGATCACGTCCGGCTGTCCGCCCAGCTGTAAAACGATGCGGTAGCCGAACCCTATCGGCTCATGCAAAAGCATAACCAGCAGCTGATCCGTCCCCGTCAGCTGCAAACCGAGGCTGCGGGCATAGGCGATGGCGGATTCAATGATCGATTTACAGCGCGGTGTAAAATCGTTCGGGGTCAACCCCGTGGACAACCCCACGCCGATGGTTTTCTTTATGATTTGCTTTACCTGCTCACTTGTGACGCCATGCTTTGCCAATGCCTTGCCTGCGACGGATTCGCCGTCCCGCAGCAGTCCCAGCAGCAGATGCTCGGTGCCCACGTAGGTATGCCCCATCGCCTGCGCCTCCAGCAAAGCGTAATTCAGCGCGTCATTTGCCCGGGCAGTAAAGCCGGTGAATTTGTACATAGTTTTCCCCTCTCTTTTAAATTCTGATTTAGCTGCGCAGCAGCTAAATCAGAATTGAAGAATTAAAAATGAAAAATGAATAATTGCGGAAATCGCTTCGCGATTTGGATTTTATAAATCAAGATATCGGACTTCGCTTGTAGGGACGGCCACCGGCCGTCCGTCAAGTTATGCGCAAAATCGACGGATGCCCAATGGGCATCGGAGCGTTAAGGAAATATGCCGGTGGCATATTTTTAGCTCCGACCGAAGCGGCTATGCCGCGAGGGCTCTTTTTCGGAAATCCGCATAAGTCCTGACACGGACGGCCGGTGGCCGTCCCTACAAGCGAGTGTGCCCATTTTGCGCCTATAGAATTCAAATCGCGAAGCTATTTCCGCACCTCCTACATCTTCCCTCCTACCTTTTACCTAAAATCTGATTTGTCGCTGCGCGACAAATCAGATTTTGCTATCCTCCTCCAGCTTCTTTCTGATAATCTCCGCGCGGCGCGCATCACGCGTCGGCGCGTCCATATTCTCGTCAATGTCCGCGTTCATCGTGGCGGGCTGCAACGTGGCGGAAAGCTCGTTGACCGTCTCCGTCCTTACAGGCAGCACACCGAAAATTCCACCAAGGCGGATATAGGACAGCATCTCGTTCATTTCCTCGCTGGTGACCATACGCGCCGAGGTCAGGATTCCGTATGCGCGATGGATTTTATCCATAAAATTCACATTTTGCTGCAATTCCTCCCTTGCCGCGCGTTCCCGTGTCGCAAGCTGTAGGGTAATAGATTTCAGATTTTCAATCGCGCCGCGTTCGCTGATACCGAACGTGACCTGATTGCTCAAGCGGTAAATATCTCCCTTCGCGCTGTGTCCCTCATCAAAGGCGCCGCTGATTTTCAAACCCAGCTTGGACACGGTTGCAGCCAGGCGGGAAATCTCAAAATTTTGCGACAGCGCCGGAAGATGCAGCAGCACCGAGGCGCGCATCGCGGTGCCGAGGTTTGTCGGGTGCTGGGTCAGATATCCCAGCCGCTCGTCAAACGCGTATTTCACCTTTTTATCCAAATGATCGTCGATTTTGTCGGCGACGGCATGTGCCTCGTCCGGCGCAAAGCCCGCATACATGGACTGGATCCGTACATGATCCTCCTCGCAAAGCATGATGCTGACCGCCTCATCATCGGAAAGCAGCAACGCTTTCCCGGGGGCGATCTCCGCAAACGCGGGACTGATCAAATGCCTTTCCGCCAGCGAGATCACCCGGTTTGCCGTCAGATCCGCCATTTTGATATAGCGCAGCTGTATGCCGTCAATATCGGCAAGCGCGTCCCTGACGGTCTGGTTGACCGCCTCCATCGCGTCCGCGGAAAGGCGGCAGGGAAACGGGTAATCGCTTAAATTTCGCGCCAGCCGTACCCGCGAGCTGAGTACAATATCCCCCTGATTGCCATTTTCAATATACCATTTATTACTCATTTCTTGACGCCTCCAATGCCTTGATCTCGTCCCGCAGCTGCGCCGCCAATTCAAAATTCTGCTCGTCAATCGCCTTGTTCAACCGATCCTTCAGCGTCTCGATGCGGCTCTCTGTTTTTACAGATTCCCCAGCACCCTGCGGCACCTTGCCCACATGCTTGGTCTGCCCGTGCATGCGCTGCACCGAGGGCAACAGCTTATCGTAAAACAGCTTATAACAATCCGCACAGCCGACCTTACCGTTTTTCACAATATCCTCAAAGGTACAACCGCACTTTTCGCACCGCAGCACGCGGCTGGACAGGCGGCTGATGGATACATCTCCTAAAAAAGAGCCGAACAGCTCTCCCAGCCCCAGTC
Organism: Clostridia bacterium; assembly: GCA_017480115.1. GTDB lineage: Bacteria > Bacillota > Clostridia > Oscillospirales > Acutalibacteraceae > RGIG2774. The sequence continues at coordinate 6,970 of JAFVBH010000023.1, read as the reverse complement.
CCAGCCCGCCGAAGGGCGAGGCGTAACCCAGCTTGACCGCACACTCGCCGCAAAGATGATACTCCGCCGCCGTGCCGTTAACAATTCTTCTGATATGTGTCGTCGCTTCATTTCGCTGACAATTCTGACATAACAATGGTATCGCTTCCTTTCAACTTCATTTATCGTAAAGATAACAACATCTGTTTCAAAATTCCGGCACGTACCGCGTCCGCCGCCGCCCGCGGCACCGACCGGTACCCGCTGCCGCCCATGGCGGCAAGCAGCATGCGGGCGTCTGCTTTTTCAATAAAATTTTGCTCCGCTAAATTCAGTATATTCACCTTTGCGGTCTTTTCATCAATCGAATCCCCGATAGAATTGACCAAATGCATGATGATCCCGCCGCGGTCGCAGCCGATACGAGTAATGCGGATATACCCGCCGCCGCCTCTGCGGCTGCTGACAACAAACCCCTGCTCCGGGGTAAAACGCGAGGTGATCACATAGTTGATCTGGCTGGGGACACAGCCGATCCTGTCCGCAAGCTCATTGCGCCGAATCTCCGCGCTGCCGTCACGGTTGATCATTTCCAGCAGCATTTGTGCAATTACGTCGCTGATATTCAAGTTTCCACCCTCTTTGTCTTTGACTTTCTTTAACCTTTTGTTTGTTATACAGACCTTTGACGATTTTGTCAAAGGTCTGTTGGTAATTTTTCAAGGATTTCGGCACTCAGCGGTTTTTCTGAATGGAATTCGTCTTATTGCCGCTCAATCTGACATACGGATCCGCAAAGACATCCAGCCGCGCAGCAACGCGCAGAATGAGACGCGCATCAATCGAATTGACCTTCCCGTCGTCATTCACATCGGCAGTCACAAGACTATCGCCCGCCAGCTTATCCAACTGCGCCGCGTATCTGAGCGCCAAACGAGCGTCCACCGAGTTGACACGACCGTCAAGGTTGGCGTCACCGCGCTTCAACTCGTTCTGCGCACGGATGATACCGAAGCTGTCCACCTCGTTAACAAGCTCGCCGTTCACACTGTAGGAGCGGAAAATCAGCTTGTTATCGTCAATGGTGATCGCAGAGAAAATCGGATTTTCGGAGCTGTAGGTTTTGGCTGCGTCAGGGAAATAGGCGTTCGTCTTATCCGCGCCGACGCCCTGATAGCTCTTAACGCCCGCAGTGCCGTTGACGGAGTAGATCGTGCCGTCGGGATTGATATACGCTTCCACAATCGCAATGCCGTTATCATAGATCACGTCATGCTCGCATCTGTTATCTACCTTGTTGTTATTCAGTGGCTCGGTTCTGAAATAGACATGGTCGTGACCGCTGAGTACAAGGTCGACCTGCAATTCCGGCATGAGCGCCTGCAGCTGCTTGCGCAGACCGCTAATATCACTGTCAGCGTAATGCTCGCCGTTGGAATAGACTGAGTGATGGAACGCGACGATCTTCCAATCCGCATCGCTGCCGTTCATGCTGGCAGTCAGATATTTCAACTGCTCCTCGGAAAGGCTGCCGTCGGATTCCAAATCGTTGGTGTTCAACACCACGAAATGCGCATTGTTATAATCAAACTGGTAGTAAACGCCGGTATCGGTGTACTGATAACCGCCCCAATCAAGATCTTCGTCACCGAGATCATAGACGCTGCCCTGATAGTCGATATTAAAGTTATTCACGATCGCGTTAAAGCCGAATGCATCGTGATTGCCGGAAACGGGCATGATCGCCGTATGCAGGATATTCTCCGCCGCAGTGTCAAAGTATGCCTGCCACTGCTTGAAGTTCTCACCGTTGTCCACATGGTCGCCGGTATGAAGCACAAAGCCGGCGTCGGAATACAGATCAAACGCCTTTGCGAGCGCGTTCGCCCAGCCGGACGCATACAGCGCCGGTGAAGGCGCCTGCGTGTCAGTCATGTGGAAGAACGTAAACGCGCTGTTATCCCCTGCCGCGGTGGTAAAGGAGCCGGTATCGCTCCACCAGCCTCTTGCAGCGCTGCCCACACGGTAGAAATACGTGGTATCGGGCTGCAGATCGGTCAGCGTTACGGTGTGGTGCGCAGTTTTCAACTCATAAGGCAGGAAACCGGTAACACCGAAGTCAACACCGTAAAAGATGCGGGTCATCGCCTCGCAATCGGAGGTAATATTTTCGTTTTCGGTAGCAACACCGGTGAATACCGGCGTTGCGCCGGCGCCGTCAAGCGCGAAAATCTCAATATCGGAATCGGTGATCGAGGGCTTGGTATACCAGCTGAGCCCGAACTGGGTGGACGCGTCACTGCCGTAAGTAGGCGCGACCAACGACGGCTTGCGGAGATTCTCCGTCGTTGCCTCAACCGCCACCGGGCCCGCATAGACGTAGGTCACGTCGTAGTCACCCTTGAACTGGGGATTGGTGTCCTCCACGAAGGATTTCAGCATCAGATTGATCTGATAGCCAACACCCTTAACGACTTCGTCCGTCAAATATTTATCCAGAAAATAATCCTCAACCTCGGATATGCTCTTGCCGTACTTGCTCAGCACGCCGTAGCCGAGAATACGGTTGGCGATATTTTTGATGCTGATGTCAAAAATATTCACATTGCCGTCCACCAGCGACGCAAACAATCCCGTTGTGATCCCCAGCAAATCGACGCCCTCCAGACCAAACAGAGAGAACGCCTCGGTCGCCACCTGATTATACAGCTTGATGGTATCTTCCGTGAAATAGTAGTTATCGATCAGCTTCTTCAGCGAATCGCCGGACGCATAGCTTCTGACAATGTTCAGCAGCTGCCGCGCTTCGGTGGTATTGAAATCAACAAAGAACGTGGTTAGATTCAGATCGACGCTTGCAAGCACATCGTTGATCAAAATTTCATCGACCAGTTCCGTTTTCAGGAAATCAATCAGCTCTCTGGCAAGCTCGCCGCTTTCAAGCCGGTCGATCACGTCCTGCATAAAGGGATCGTCGGTGATGTCCTCATTGCCGTTGGGCTTATAAGCGAAAACGGAAAGGATCAGATCGCCCATGGTACCGCCGCCGCGTCTGTTGCCGAAACCGTAGGTACGCAGGAATTTATTGCAGGGCACATCGGAAACGGGCATTGCCACCAATTTTTCAATCAGCGAATGCAGCAGACCGATGGTATAATCCGCGTTCACCGCGTATTTTTGGGTGATCTGGTCGGAAATATCGTTGATCACGCCCATCACATTTTTCGCCGTGATGATATTCTGATTTTTGATCATCAAACCGCCGTGCAGCAGTTCATCAAAATAGTTTTCCAAAGAGAACGGCTTTCCGTCCGCGCCGGTGATGCGGCTCTCCACATAGCGGAGCAGTCCCGCGTCCGCAACGCCCGCAAGCAGTCGTCTTACCAGCGGATCCAGCAACTTTTCCAAATACGCCGCGGCGTCGCCGTCCTCGTACACGTAACGGAACGAGGACTCGCTGAAGGGAGAAGCATAGGTCTCGTCATCGACAGTGACAGGAAGCACTTCGTCACACTCGTGCTTCTCAAAGGAAGCAGTGATCGTACCGTCCGCGCCGGGCGTAAATACGGTCTGGCGGTACTGGTTGGGGAAATTTCCGAGAGAGCATGTGGTGATGTTATAAAGGATCTCGCCGTCATCAGAGACGGTAGAGGTCAGGTCGGTATCGTGGGTATGACCGGTAAATACGAAATGCAAACCGGCGTCGGCAAGGGTTTCGGCAACCTCCTGCCAGTTATCCATCTCGAAGCCCTGCAGGGCAACCGTGGTAAAATAGCTCTGATCGCCGATGTTCCAGTGGGTCATGGCAAGGGGGATCTGACCGGCTTCCTTCGCCTCATCGATCTGCGCGAGGATCCACTCCATCAGTTCCTCGGTGATATTACCGCCGACGTCGTTGGTCGCCGCGCCGGAATCGGTGCTGTCGGGCCCGTATTTGCCGGCGTCAATGGCGATCAGACGGTAGCCGTCGGGCAGCTCCACCGCATAAGAACAGGTGCCGACCGTGCCCACCGTGGGCGTATACAGGCTGACAGCTTCGTCATAGCCAAAATCGGCATAGATGCTCTTAAACTCCTCGGGACCGATATTATCGGCATATTCCCAGTAATAAGCGCCGGTCTCCTGATCCTCGATATACTGCGCGGCGTTAACATTGTTAATGTCGTGGTTGCCGTTGATCACGTAGACGGGCAGGCCGGAATCCTTTTCAAATTCCCGCAGCCGCTCGGCAAGCGCGATATGCGCGCTCTTTTCGCCGTTACGGGTCAGGTCGCCGGGAATCAATACATATTTCAGACCGTCCTCCGCCTTCGCCTTTTTCAGCGCGGCAAAGACCGAATCCAGAATGCCGTCCAGCTGCATTACGTTGGTGGTGCCGACGGCGGCAACAAAGCCCTCGTCCTTATTGCCCATGGACGCCTGGTCAAGATAATGAATATCGGAAAGGCTTGCGATCCGTATCGCAGACGGCGTATCCGCCGCGCCCGCGCCGACGATCCCGACAGGAAGCATTGCCATTACCATAAGCAAGGCAATCAATACAGACAGCGCTTTAAAACCTGCATGTCTGCTGTTTCTCACATTCATCATATGCATTAAACATTCCCTTCGAGTGAAATTGAATAACAAAAAGAGATAATTCCACAAATATTCTATCTTATTATACTGAACTCGCAACGAAAAGTAAATAGTTTTCTTCAATCTTACTTAATTTTCACAGTTTTTTAAATTTTAGAGCAATCCGCCGTTCACGCCCAGCACCTGTCCGGTCACGTAGGACGCGGTCTCCGACGCGAGAAACGCCACTGCAGCCGCAGTCTCGGCGGGCGTGCCCAGCCGCCCCATGGGAATCTCTTCACACAGCGCGTCTATATCCGCCGCGGAAAAAGGCGACATCATGGGCGTATCGATCACGCCCGGCGACACACAGTTCACCGTCACGCCGGAAAGCGCCGTTTCCTTAGCAAGCGCCTTCGTCAGCCCGATCACGCCTGCCTTGGCGGCGGAATAATGCACTTCACAGGAACCGCCGGACTGCCCCCACATGGAGGAAATATTGATAATTCTGCCGTATTTTTGCCGGATCATACTGCCCAGCGCCGCGCGGCAGCAATAGAACACCCCCGACAGATTCACGGCGATCATTTTTTCCCAATCCTCGTCGGTAATATCCGTAAACAGCTTTTGCTGCGCGATCCCGGCGTTGTTGACCAGTACATCGATCGCGCCGTATTCCCGCTCGATCCGCGCAAAAAGCGCTTCGATCTCACGGGGATTTGTGACGTCCAGATGCGCCGCATGACAACACAAGAGCTCCGCACCTAAATGCAGAGCCCTTTCTTTTGAAGTGTTGTAGCAGACAAACACTCTGAAGCCGTCACTGCTCAATTTTTCGGCAACCGCCGCGCCGATTCCGCCCGCAGCGCCGGTAATAACAGCGTTTTTCACAGTGATCCGCCTTTCAGTGTTAATCCATACTGCCGGCGAAATCCATCATGAAAGAGGTCATGGAGGATTTTGTGTAACCCGAGGAGATCGCAACATCCGATGCGGAGACATTTCCGCTGGCAATGGAAATATCCAGCTTTGAGGTACAGACGCCGGAGGCCTCATAGGTTTCAATGCAGACAACCTTACCGTTGTCCACGTAGAATTTATTGGTGCCGCCGTCGCTCAACGGGGTGGTAGTATAGCAATCCACGGTCTTACCGTTGTAAGTCGCGCTGGTCTTGGACAGCTTATCGACCGAGATCGTACCGTAATTTTTAAATATGTCGGTCATTTCCGTAAACATGCTTTCATCAATGCCCACAATGCTCTTTAACAGCGCGCCGACCTCCATATAGGTCTTTTTCTCGGGATTGATAAGATAAATTTTTTTATTAATCAGCGCAATCTCAAACTGCGTATTTTCCATATTTGCTTTCATACGCATATCGCTGCCGCTGACGATGATCCCCATGGGAACAGACTCGCCGTCGGACACCATGGTACCCTCCAAGCGGAAACTTCCGCTCTTAAACATATTGACGAAATCACTAACCGCCGTGGTATCGTTGATAATTTCGATCTGCGTCTGTGCCGGCAGCGCCGCGGAAGCGCCGGAATTGTCGGTTACGGTCGGCGACACCTGCGTACCGGAAACATCTGTCGGTCTGACAGCCTTCAGATATGCATGCGACTCTCCGGCAGCATCGGTCATGATCACCGTCTCATATTCGCCGTTCGCGTCGGTCACATACTGATACTGGGTCTCCGACACTGCAATAATCGGCGATGCGGTCGTGACCTCGCCGGCCTGGGGAGGCGTATTGGCAGGCGTTTTATCTTTATTTTTATTGCCGCAGGCGGCAAGCGCGCATGCCAGCATAAGGACAAGCGCGATCACAGGGATTATTTTCTTCTTCATAAAATCGCTCTCCGTAAAAATGATTTACCATAATTTTATATCACTGCGAAAAAAAAATCAACCGTATGCCGAGAAATATTAAAAAATGTTCACGTTTTGAAAACGCCTGCACTTGACCGGGACTGCGGAATATAGTAAAATAGATTTTGGTTTAGCTGCGTAGCAGCTAAACCGGAAATGAAAAATGAATGATGAAAAATGAATAATTGCGGACGGGCTCCGCCCGTACCCGATCATAGAAAAACAAAGCACACATTGTGAGTGTTTATTAGGATTTTATCAGAAAGAAACACAATGGGATTCGTTTTACTTATTATCATCTATAATGGCAGTTGCTTGCAACCGCACCGAAATCATTCATCATTCACCGTTCATCATTCATTAAATTCTGATTTATCGCGGGAAGATCGTCACACGATCCTGTAGGGATGCCCATTGGGCATCCGTCGGGTTATGCGTAAAATCAACGGATGGCCAATGGCCATCCCTGTTATGTAAGGTCTCCAGTCAAGGGGCTGAACATAAAGTTAACAGACACTTAACAAACAGACCTGAATGTGTTGAATCAAAGAGCATAGCGGA
>JAFVBH010000022.1 GCA_017480115.1 Clostridia bacterium | reverse complement strand
GCAAATTCATTTCTTAATTCTTCCACAGTTTTATGCTCCCATGACATCTTTTTCACCTCAGTGTTTTGATGCCTTTATTTTATCATAAACTGTTTACTATGTCTTTGCACACCTGTTTACTATGTTACTACACTATACACACTGGCCGTCCGTTGATTTTGCGCATAACCCGGCGGACGGCCAATGGCCGTCCCTACAAGCGAGCCCATTTGCGCAATTAAATCAGAATTTATCATACCACATCTTTACCCATAGTCGCAAGAAAAAATCATCGTCTGCCCTTGAAAATTTGCACGTTTATTATATAATGATAGAGTATCCTAACATTCGGAGCTGATTTTTATGAACGACTGCCTGCTTGTTGACACGCACTTGCATTCTGATAATTCGCCGGACGGCAATCATTCCTGCATGTTTATTTGTGAGAACGCGGTGTCAATGGGGCTGAAAGCCATTTCCATTACCGACCACTGTGAAACCGACGTTTACTATCAGGATCATTATGACCGTTCCACCATGCAATCCTATTTTGAGATACTGAAAGCCAAAGAAGCGTATCGCGGTAAACTGGTGGTTTTACGCGGTATCGAACTTGGAGAAGCGACATATAACGCCCCGCTGGCGGAAAAAATCATTTCCCGTTTCGACTATGACATTGTGATCGGCTCCATTCACAATCTGCGGGAAACGTTGGATTTTTACTTTATGGAAAGCTTTGAAGAGCGGCAGGCAAAGGCATATCTGCATACCTATTTTGACGAGCTGATCGGGCTTGCCGATTGGGGCAAATTTGACACCATGGCGCATATTACCTATCCGCTGCGCTATTTTTATGCGAAAAGCGGCATCTACATCGATATGTGTGAATACAAATCCCAGACGGACGAGCTGTTTTCTCTGCTGGCGGAAAAGGAACTTGCTCTGGAGATCAATACCGGCGGCCTGCGCCAGCCCCTCCGCAAGCTGTCTCCCGAAGCCGATCTTGTAAAGCGGTTCCGTGAACTGGGGGGTAAATATATTACCTTTGCCTCCGACGCGCACTATGTCAGCGACCTTGCCTACGGTTTTTCTGAGGCGATGGAGGCTGCAAAATATGCGGGCTTTACAAGCTGTGTGTTCTATCAACAGCATAATCCCATGGAGATTCCCTTTGCATAATACGAGGTAACGCGATGATAAAAACCATTCGGCGGCTGATGCGGTACGCAAAGCCGTGGCATAAAAATATGGCAGCGACGGTATTTTCCCTGTTGGCAGTGTCTTTTTTGGGGCTTGTCACCCCTGCCGCCGTGCGTTGTCTCACTGCCGCGCTGTCGGATATGGACAGCATGACGACGGGGAAGCTGCTGACGTTTGCGCTTGTGCTGTTCGGCACGTATCTGTTGCGGGCAGTGTTTCGTTTTGTCGCGCAATATGAAGCGCATGTGGGCGCGTGGAGCTTTGTGGGGCATATGCTGCTGTTGACCTATGATAAGCTGCAAAAGCTGTCACTGAAATTTTACAGCGATAAGCAGACCGGCGAGATCATGAGCCGCGCCATCAACGATACGCGTAATCTGGAGCAGCTGTTCGCCCACGCGCTGCCCGATCTGATCTCCAACGTGATCACCATTGCGGGCGTCAGCGTGATGCTTTTTACGATCAACGCCAAACTTGCCGCGTTGACGTTGATTCCTCTGCCGTTTGTATTTTACGTCAGCTCCCTGTTTTCCAAAAAAATCGCGCCGCTGTTTCGCAAAAATCAGGAGCTGCTTGCTGAGATTAACGCCGACGTGCAGGATAACATCTCCGGCATTAAGGAGATTCAGGCGTTTGCCAGGGAAACGCAGACCTATGAACGGCTGCAGGAAACCGCAAAGCGGTATGTTGCAGCCAATATACGGGCAAATTTTGCCAATGCGCTCTTGAATCCGTCCATTGAGTTTCTTACTTCCATGGGCTCTGTGATCGTCATGGGGCTGGGCGGCGCGCTTGCCATGCACGGGCAGCTGCAGGCGGCGGATATCGTCGGCTTTTTTATGTATCTCTCTTTGTTTTTCACGCCGTTGCAGACCTTTGCCCGCATTGTAGAGGACATACAGACCGGTCTCTCCGGCGGACAGCGCGTACTGGAGATCTTAGATACGGAATCCGATGTGCAGGAATCGCCCGACGCCCGCGCCATCGGCATTGCGGCAGGAGATATTGCGTTCCGTAACGTGACGTTTTCGTATAAAGACGGAGAAACGGTACTGGACAACATTTCATTTACTGCCGATCGTGGAAAAACGGTGGCCTTTGTGGGCGCGACAGGCGTAGGAAAGACCACCATCGTTTCCCTGTTGGAGCGATTTTATGATCCGGACAGCGGCAGTGTGCTGCTGGACGGGCAGGATATTAGGGAGCTGACCCTGCATTCCCTGCGCAGTAATATTTCCATTGTTTTACAGGACGTGTTTTTGTTTAACGGCACGGTTTATGATAATATCGCTTACGGCAACCCCAATGCCACCCGCGAACAGGTGATTGCCGCATCGAAAGCCGCGCATGCGGACGATTTCATCAAGGACATGCCCGACGGCTACGAGACCAAGATCGGCGAACGCGGCACAAAGCTCTCCGGCGGGCAAAAACAGCGGATCGCCATCGCCCGGGCGGTGCTGCGCAACACGCCGGTGTTGATTCTGGACGAAGCGACGTCCGCCGTGGATAACGAAACGGAAGCTTTGATTCAGGACGCGATCAACAATATTTCCCGCAACCGCACGGTGATCGTCATTGCGCATCGGCTGACTACGGTCATGCATGCCGATGAGATCATCGTTTTAGAGAAGGGCAGGATTGCCGAGCGGGGCACGCACCGACAGCTGCTGGAAAAAAACGGTATTTATGCGGGGCTTTGCGGGGCTGTTAGAACGTGGTGACCGCTTAGCGGGAAATAAAACGGCTGTAAAACAAGACCATCGGTATGGCGCGCTGCAATGCCGATGGTCTTATCGTTTAAGAAATTAATATACAAGAATCTGCTCGGGGTTCTGAAAGATCTCGTCCAATTTCGCAAGGAACGGTTTTATTTCGCCGAAATCCAGCGCTCTGTGGTCAAATACGACGTTGATGGGCAGGATATTGGCGACCTTGATGACGTCCTTCCCGTTTTCGTCAGTCTCCACAACCGGGCGCTTTTGCAGCGCGGAAATGCCGATAGCGCAGATCTGGGGCGGAATGATCATCAAAAGCGCGACGGCGCCATCGATGCCTCTTGTAATGGAACCGATATTGGAAATGGTGATCGTGCCCTGTTTCAAGTCGTCCTTTGTAATCTTCTCGTTATCAGGGATCGCGTCATAGCGCTTCTTTGCCTCACCGGACAGCGGCGTGACCCTGTGCTTTTTATTGGTCTTGGAACCGATCAGACGCTGCATAACTCTGACGACCTTGCCGTGACGGAGCGCCTCTACTGTATCGTTCATGGATACGGAATACATGGCCTCGGTCAGATTGGTCTTTTTCAGTTTCTCCGCTGTTTCGTGCATATATTCGGTCATGTTGCCCAAGCTTCTGTTGCCCATATCCTTCATATTGATGGTCATCATGGTGTCGTCGGGCAGGATCCACGGCATTGACACGTCGATATTGTCATACTGGGTAATCTTACCGCGGACAAGTTTTTTCTCAAAATGAATATGCGCGTTCATCTGCGGCGCGACCTTGATCGCCTCCGTGATCGCCTTTAAAACCACCGTATTCAGCGTTACATGCTTGCCCTCGGGCAGCGACGCGTCAAATTCTTTATACGCTTTAATAAACTCCGTTACGTCCGGCTCATAAATATAGCTGACATGGGGAATGTTTCGCCAGCTTTCGCTGGTCATATTAGCGACAATCTTTCTCTGAATTCCGAAACGGCTTACCTTTTTGATGTGTTCGTTAGCCATAAAGTAAATATCCTCCGAATTTATTTTTAATTTATTTTATGAAAATTGCTCAAATTTGGATTGTTATTTTTATACATGTTAACAACTAATATTCTAGAAAAGTTTCCTTTTTTATGAACAAAATGTTAAATATAAAATCATAATTATGATAAATTCATGACCTGACGACAGAAGGTACAAAAAACGACAAATCCGAATCCGTATAAAATAGACAAAACCGCCGTATACTTAGGTTGACGGCAGTCAAGCACAAATCGGTTTTTACGGGCATATTTCCGTCTGTACGGCGCAAAATCCCTCGGGAATACGGCAAGTAATCCCATCGGAATTTTATTTGCCTATACGAAAATCTGTTTCGTGAAACATGCAGCGGTTGCCGTCAATCTGAAATGGCAACGCGGACTGCAAAAAAAACGGAGGTTATTCTATGCTATTCGGGAAAAGAAAAAACAGTCAACCGCAGGCAATGGATATTTATGATGATTTTGATGATTTCAGTAATACCGCCAGCGCGGGCGACATGACGGGCTTGATCCCCGGAAATAACGGAGAGGAGACCGCTGCGGAGTTTTACGACGACGTCTATGATTATTTGCCAAAAGGTGTAAGGAGAACGGAGAAGTACGGCAGGCTCTGATTTTTCAAAAAGGCGACGCCGCCTGCGTCGGCCGTCTTGTCCGGCGAAAATTTTGCCCGCTGCTCGGTGACAGATTTAATCAGGGATAAGTATAAAATATGTATATGGAAACGGGACGATGCAGCGCGCACCGTCCCGTTTTAGGTTAATGAAAATTCCTTATTTCTTCTTTCCTCGCCGTTCTGCTTACCCGGATACCGTGATCCCGTCAAACAGCGCGTAGGGCAGGGAGGAGGAACCGTCCTCGACGGTCTCTTTGGAAATCGCGGGAATGTTGTTCAGCATCGCCGCAAGATTGCCGCTGATCATGGTTTCGGTCACGGCATGCTTGATCTCGCCGTTCTCGATCAGAAAGCTGTTCTTCGCCACGCCGGAGAAATCTCCGTTGACGGCGGGCTGCCCGCCGGAGAAGCGGCAGACCAGGATCGCCCGATCAAGCCCCTTTATGATCTCCGCAATCGGCGTGTCGCCGGGGGCGATCGCCATGCAGCCGCTGGTGTTGGGGGCGCGCTTGTTGCCGGTCTTGCGCGCCGCGTATTCCGACAACCCGAAATCCCTCAGCACGCCGTCCTTGATAATATCATAGTTCTCGCTGACGTAGCCGTCGTCGGTGATGCGCTCGCCGCCGGACATGCGGGGATCCAGCGGTACCATGGAAACGGTCAGCTTTCCGTCCGCCACCTTTTCGCCCAGCGCGTTTTTCCACGGGCTGGTGCCGTCGATGATCGACGTGTCGGAAATGAAATTATCCAGCGCCATGTTGATAAAATCGCCCAGACAGCCGGGGGAGACCAGCAGCTTGCCGGTAAACTTGCCCTCGAATTTCTTTGCGTTCAGCTCCTGCTGGCTCTGCTCCAGCAGCTTTCTCTGCATGCCGACGTCGATGATCGGTCTGGACAGATCGCTGAACTGGGAGCCGTAGCTGTTGAAGGAGGTCGCCCGTTCGCCTTCATGGGCGGAGAACATGGATTCAAAATAGTAGCCGCCGCGCTGTACCCTGTGGCAAACGCCGTTGGTATTCATAAAAACAGAATCGCTTTCGGAGTAGTCGGAAATGACCTGTTCCAAAATGATTTTCGGATATTCCTTATTGACGGTGTCGAGAAATTCGGTGATCCGGTCGTAAAAGGCGTCCATATCCTCGCCGTCCGCGCCGACCTTAAATTCCGCGTTGGTCGTCAGCGCCGCGATGGTGACCGCATCGTCCGCCACGCCCGCCTGCGCCGCCTCGATGCATTCCGCCGCCGCCTGATCGATGGCGGCTTTATCGAATTTATTGATGGCTGCGGTGCCTTTTTTACCGTCCTTGATCGCTTTCATGGAGACCTGATTATCCAGCAGCGTGCGCATCAGGCTGATTTCGCCGCCATCGATATTCAGCTCCTTGGTTCTGCCTCTTGCCACCGTGCATTGCGCCTGATCCGCGCCCGCCCTCGTCAGGGCTTCCAGCGTGTAGGAGGCGATCTCTTTTAAATCTTTCATACTGTTTTCCTCCCCTTACTGTCCGCCGATGGAGACCTTGCATTTGACCGCCGGCCCGCCGATGCCTACGGGCATGGGCTGCTTTTTGCCGCAGTAGCCCGAGGATTCCCATACAAGATCGTCCGAGACCATGGAGACGGTCTTGAGCATCTCAAACGCCACGCCGGAAATGGTCGTATCCCGCAGCGCCCTGCCCAGCTTGCCGTTTTTGATCTCATAGCCCATATTCACGCCGAACATAAACTCGCCGGTGGTGTCCGCCTGCCCGTTACCGGTGCGGGTGAGCAGATAGCCGTGGTCGATGGAGGCGATCATATCCTCCAGCTTGTCCTTGCCGGGCAGCACTGCGGTGTTGCGCATGCGGATCAGCGGCTCGTCGGAATACGCGAACGCGCGGGCGTTGCCGCGGGGGGCCATATCGAAGCGCTGCGCGGATTCCAGATTGTTCATATAGCCCACGAGGATACCGTCCTTGATCAGCACCTCGTCGGCGCATGCCGTTCCCTCGTCGTCCACATAGACCGGCAGTGGGCAGGGCTTGCCGAGCGCGGTATGGGCAAAGTCCACCATGTTAACAAGGGGAGAGGCGACCTCTTTGCCGAGGTTGTGCCCCGCCACGGAGCCGCCGATCACCAAGTCGGCTTCCACCGTGTGCCCCACCGCTTCATGGGCGAGCATACCGGAGAGGGAGGGCGCCATGATCACGTCCGCCGTGCCCGCTTCGGGGAAAATTCCCTCGGTTTTATCCATCAGTTCGTTGTAAAGGCTGTCGATCTTCTCATAATACTGCGCCGGATCGGTGAAATAATCCGGGAAATAGCCGCTGCCGCCGTCCAGCACGTCAAACAGCTCCAGCGTCTCGCCGTCCTTGGTGTCCGCCGAAAGGAACACGTAAACGTACACGCGGGGGGCGACGGTATGGGCGTGGGTGCCGTTGGAGGCGCAGAGCAGCTTTTCAAACTTTTCGCCGGTCACAATGACCCGTCTGCCGGAAAGCTTGGGATAGGTCTTTGCGATATGCGCGTCCAGCGCCATGGCGTAGTCGATATACAGCTTGCGCGGCAATATCGGCGCTGCCGCGGGGGCGTCGGTGATATAGGGCTTCATCTCCGGCAGGGGCGCTTTGCCCTTGTTTAATTTTCCGTCAAGAAATTCGCCGTTCTCGCGCGCCTCCTTCAGCACCGCGCGGACGCTGTCGGCGTCGTAATCGGCGCAGGAGGAAAAGCCCCAGGAGCCGTTTTTATATACGCGGGCGCACACGCCGCCCGCCGTGCCGCCTGCGTTGGCGATCAGATTGCCGCTGACGACCGAGACCTTGACGGATTCCGTGGTCTGCGCCCGCAGCTCGGTATGTGCGCCGCCGGACGTCACCGGTCCGGTTAAAAGATCCTCTAACATTATTGATCACTTCCTGTTGGTAGTATGTGCAATTTTTCATGCGGAATGCGGCGCATGAAATTCGGAATTTCGGAAATCGCAGGGTGATTCTGCATGCTTAATTCCGCTTGACCTCAAAGCCGCCGATCGGGCGAATCTGGAGTATGTAGCATGCGCCCTCGCCGAAAACCGCCTCCAGCGCGGCTTTGTATTCCGCCACGGCGTCATTGGGCACAAACGCCTGAATGGTGCCCGCGAAGCCGCCGCCGTGGACGCGCCACGCGCCCTTGTCGGCAAGAAGGCTCTCGCTGATCGCCAGCGCCAGCGCTACGGGCTGGCTCTTGGGCTGCTTGGGCGCAAAGACGTTCTGATTGTACATATAAGAAGAAAAGCCGCTTTCGATCACGTAATTTTTGAAGGCGTCGAAGTCGCCCGCCTGCAGCGCGTTTGCCTCGCAGTCTACACGGGCGTTCTCCGCGTAGAAATGCATGGCGCGCAGCACCGCGCGTTCGCCGACCTTTTTGCGGATTGCGCCGATATTGCCGTAAACCGTTTCGGGATCGACCTCTCGCAGGCATTTCTTGCCGAAGCACCCCGCGACTGCTTCCATTTCCGCGCGGATCGCGGCATAGTCGTCGGTCAGATCTGCGTGGCTGGCGCGGGTATCCACGATGCACAGGCTGTGCCCGCAGGCGGCGAAATCAAAGCTGACGGGATTGATCACGGGATTGTCCGGATCGGCAAAATCAATTTCCACAAAGCTGCCCACGGAGCATGCCATCTGATCCATCAGACCGCAGGGCTTGCCGAAAAACACGTTTTCCGCGTACTGCGCGACCTGTGCGATCACTACCGGGGAAATTTTGCCGTCATTGTACATATAGTTTAAAACGGTGCCGATCAGCACTTCAAACGCGGCGGAGGAGGAAAGCCCCGAACCGGAAAGCACCTCGGAGGCGGTGGCGGCGTCGAAGCCGCCGATCTTGTAGCCCAACGCTTTCAGACGCGCGGCGACCCCGCGGATCAGCGCCGCGGAATGCCCGGTCTCGGCGGGGACGGGCGTTAACGTGGCAAGGTCGATCACGTCGATCTTGCTGTAGCCTCGGGATTTCACGCGGATAATGTTTTCCTCGTTTTGTGCCGCAGCGGCGACAGCGTCAAGGTTAATGGACGCCGCCAGTACCTTGCCGTGATTGTGGTCGGTGTGATTGCCGCCGATTTCCGTTCTGCCGGGGGCGGAAAAGAACCGCAGATTGTCGCGCTCGCCGTAGATGGCGGCAAAATCCTCCGCGATGGAGATATACCGCGCGGTCTGCCGATCGATTTCCGCTTCTGTTGCGTAAATTTTCGCCATCGCGGCACGGTATGCGCCGCTGTGCAGCGCGGCTTTTGTAAGTTCGATTGCCATGGTGGTAACTCCTTTATATATGTTATGATTTTGTTTTTTTTGTTATTTGCCGTCTGCGGCGGAGGTGCTCATCTCCCCCATCATGCCCAAAATCGCGTTCAGGATCAGCAGCGCCGTGCCGGAAATCGCCAGCAGGAAAATAAAGGGGGCGACAAAATCCAGCGATATGGGGTTGTAGACGTTTCTGCCGATGATGCTGTAGGAAAAGATCTTCGGCGTATAGCCCACCAGCGAGATGAGCAGGTACCGGTCAAAGGGATAGTCCATCGTGCCGTAGATCTGGCTGACCTTGTTGGTAGGCGTCCACGGGATCAGTCTGGATAAAAACAGCATCAGCCCTTTGCCGTATTTGGTGTTTAAAAATTTTTGGATCGGCTCATAGTTCAGCCATTTTCTGTCCAGCTTGCCGATCCCCAGCTTTTCTCCCCAATAATATTTGATCGTCATCAGCAGCGCCATGCCCACGGCGTTGATCAGTACCGCGTAGCTGTAGGGGAACACCATGCCGGAAATCACGAATACAAAGGACAGCGGGATCGGAATCACGCTCTTCAGAATAAACAGCAGCTCGATGATGACGATGATCAGCCATTTGTCGGAAAGCGACGCTACGATCAGCTGAAATTCGTAAAGCTTGTCAAGAAATTCCACATATTTCAGTTCCAGAATATCAACGATAAAAAGCCGTGAGAAAATAATTAATACCACGGCGGCAATGAGAAAGGAGATACCGACGATATTGATCGCGTTTCGGCGGACTTTTTTCTTTTTGTCCGACTTCAAATAAAATCACCCTTTTACGTGAAATAAAAACGGCGCACGGCGGTAAGAGGCGCAAAGGATTGCTCGCTGCCGCATGGAAACATGTTGTTTATCGAAAAATATTGTGTTATACTTGAAAAAACACATACAAGCGAGGTAGCATACAATGAAAATAGTGATATTGGACGGCTTTGCGGAAAATCCGGGCGATCTGTCGTGGGACGGGATCCGCGCGTTCGGCGACGTTACCGTCTACGACCGAACGCCCAAGGACGCGATCCTGACCCGCGCGGCGGGCGCGGAGATCCTCGTTACCAACAAAACGCCGCTGACGAAAGAGACGCTGGCGCATCTGCCCGACGTGAAATTCATCGCGCTGCTGTCCACGGGGTATAACATCGTCGATTGTGCGTACGCGAAGCAGCGGGGGATTCCCGTGTCCAACATTCCCGCCTACTCCACCGAATCCGTGGCGCAGCTGGTGTTTGCCCTGATCCTTGAGCATACAAGGCAGGTGGGGCTGCACAGCCGCTCCGTCGCGGCGGGGGACTGGGCAAAAAGCGCCGATTTCTGCTACACCCTCGCGCCGCTGACCGATCTGACGGGCAAGACCCTCGGGATCATCGGTTACGGCAGCATCGGCAAGGCGGTCGCCCGTATCGCCCTTGCGCTGGGTATGCGGGTGAAAGCGACCTCCCGCACCCATACGGCGGGCGGGGACGGCGGCGTCACGTTCTGTGATCTCGATACCCTGATCGCGACCGGCGACATAGTTTCGCTGCATTGTCCGCTCACGCCGGAAACGACGGGATTGGTCAACCGCGATTTTTTGCGGAAAATGAAACCCGCCGCCCTGCTGATCAATACCTCTCGCGGTCCTGTTGTCGACGAGCAGGCGTTGGCGGACGCGCTCAACCGGGGCGAGATCGCCGGCGCGGGGCTGGACGTGATGGCGCAGGAGCCGCCGCAGGCGGATAATCCGCTGTTTACGGCAAAAAACTGTTTTATCACGCCCCACATCGCGTGGGCGGCGTACGAGACCCGGCAGCGGCTGATGGATGTTTTTACTGCCAACATCGCGGCGTATATCCACGGAACGCCGATCAATGTCGTCAATCCGTAAAAGCACATTAATATATTATATGGCATTTTTGCGCATAACACAAGAGATATGTGAAATTTTTCATTTGCGCGCGTAATATTTTATGCAGAATCTTGCAAAACAGTGCGCATAAGGGTATAATAATAATTTACAAAGCGAAAAGACGGGGTGAGCAGATGCGAAAAAAATGGGTGTTCGGCAATTATGACAGCAATCGTGCCGCAGCGCTTGCCGAGCGCTGCAATATCGCGCCGTTTACCGCGCTGCTGCTGAATACCCGCGGGATCGACACCCCGGAAAAGGTCGCGGAATTTTTCGATGCGGACGGGCCGCTCGGCGATCCCTTCGCGCTGAAGGATATGGACAAGGCCGCCGCCTGCGTGACGGAGGCTGTGGAGAGCGGCGCGCGTATCTGCGTTTACGGCGACTATGACGCCGACGGCGTGACCGCCACCGCCGTGCTGTATTCTTATCTGGACGCGATGGGCGCTGATGTGACCTATTATATTCCCTCCCGTACGCGGGACGGCTACGGGCTGAATCCGGACGCCGTTGCGCGGCTTGCCGCGGCGGGAACGGCGCTGATCATCACCGTGGATAACGGCGTCAGCGCGCTGGAGGCCGCCGAAAAAGCGGCTGCGCTGGGCGTGAAGCTGATCGTTACCGATCATCATAAGCCCGGGGACACGCTGCCGCAGGCGGCGGCAGTCGTCGATCCGCACCGCGCGGACGATACCTCGGGGCTTTCGTATCTGACGGGCGTGGGCGTCGCGTTTAAGCTGGTCTGTGCCGTGGAAAACGCTGATTTTGATGATATGCTGGCGGAGTATGCCCAGCCGGTCGCCATCGGTACGGTGGCGGATCTGATGCCGCTGGTGGGGGAGAACCGCAAGCTGGTCGCCGCAGGGCTGCGCGCGATGAACGCCGCCCCTATGCCGGGAATCGAGGCGTTGATCGACGCCGCCGGACTCAGGGGGAAAACGCTGAATTCCGGTAATATCGCGTTCGGGCTCGCGCCGCGGATCAATGCCGCCGGGCGCATGGGCTCCGCCGATCTCTCCGTGCAATTGATGCTGTGCGACGATCCCGAGACTGCCGCCGCCTGCGCTGCGGAGCTGGAGCGCATGAACAATGAACGGCACAGCGCCGAGGCCGTGATTTCCGAGGAAATCGGGCGCATGCTCGCCGCCGACGCCGCCCTTGCCGCCGACAGTATTATCGTCGTCAGCGGGAAAGGCTGGCACGAGGGCGTGATCGGCATTGCCGCCTCCCGCGTGGTGGAGCGGTACGGCAGACCGGCGATCGTTATTTGTGAAAATGAGGACGGCGCCGCCAAGGGCTCCTGCCGCGGCGTGGAGGGCTTTTCGATCTTTGAAGCGCTGAAAAGCTGCGAGGAGCTGCTGACAAACTACGGCGGGCATACGCTGGCAGCCGGGCTGGGGCTGCGAACGGCGGATATTCCCGCATTCCGAAAAAAAATCAACGCCTACGCCGCCGCGCATTTGCCGCCTGCGCCGACGCTGACCGTGAGCTGTAAGCTGAATCCCGCCGGCGTTACCGTGCCGTTATTGGACGAACTGGAGGCGCTGGAGCCGTTCGGTACGGGCAATCCCGAGCCGACCTTTGCGTTTTGCGGCATGACGGTGACGGATATTCGCCCCATCGGCGGCGGTAAGCATTCCCGTTTGGAATTTCGCAGGGGAGATAAGAGTTTACAGGCGGTGCGGTTCGGCTTCGCCCCTGACGCGCTGCCCTTTGAAAAGGGCGATACGGTGGATATTGCCGCTATCATAAAGAAAAATGAGTTTAACGGCAGGGTGCTGCCCTCCGTGCAGATCAAGGACGTTCGTTTTTCCGGCACCGACGACGAGGCGCTGTTCGCATCCTATGCGATCTACCGAAAATTGGAGGCGGGCGTCGCGCTGACGCCGCAGGAGCGCGCGGCGGCATGTCCCGCGCGAACGGAAATTATTCGCGTTTATAAATTTTTGCGTACACAAAGCAGCTGCAGCGCCGAGGCGCTTTTGAAAAAGTTGAAGTTCGGCGACGGGGACTTTTGCAAGCTGCTGGTGATCCTGCGGGCGCTGACCGACGGCGGTCTGATTACTCGGGAGGACGGCGTCTGCGCCGCTGTGGCGAATCCGAAAAAAATCGATCTCGAGACGATCCCTATTCTGGCGCGTCTCGGTTACATAAATCAGTAAAAAGGGGGGGAACGGCATGGAAGAAGTTGTGGATTACGGTTACGGCGCGTTACGCGCGAGAATGGCAGAGACCTTCTCCCCGCAGAGTATGCGGCTCATCGATAAAGCGTATCAGACGGCGGAGGAAGCCCATCGGGGGCAGAAGCGCAGATCGGGCGAGCCGTATATCATTCACCCCATCGCCGTTGCCGAGATTTTGTTTGAGCTGGGCATGGATCCGCCGTCGGTGGAGACTGCGCTGCTGCACGATGTGGTGGAGGATACGCCCGTTACCATTGAGGAGATTAAATCCGCATTCGGTGAAGAGGTTGCCGCGCTTGTGGACGGCGTAACCAAGCTGGGTAAGCTGCCGCTGACCAAGGAGGAGCAGCAGGACGGCGCTGCGGCAAAACCGGGAAAGGTTCCCCTGTCCAAAGAAGAGCAGCAGGCGGAGAATATCCGTAAAATGCTGCTTGCCATGTCGCAGGATATTCGCGTTATTATCATCAAGCTTGCCGACCGTCTGCACAATATGCGCACACTGGAGCATATGCCGGAGGCAAAACGACGGGAAAAGGCGCGGGAGACGCTGGAAATTTACGCGCCCATCGCGCACCGGCTGGGTATCCGTCCGGTCAAAGAGGAGCTGGAGGACAGGGCGATCATGTTCCTCGATCCCGTGGCGTATCAGGAGATCGGCGATCAGTTGGCTGCGCAAAGCACCAAGCGGCAGGAATTTTTATCCGAAATTAAGGCAAAGATTCGGGAGCGCATTCTGCCCATCTGCGCCGACGCGCAGATCGACGGCAGAATCAAGAGCATCAACGGTATCTACCGCAAGATGTATATGCAAAATAAGAATTTTGACCAGATTTACGATATTTACGCGGTGCGTATCATCGTGGATACGGTGAACGACTGCTATAACTGTCTGGGCGTGATCCACGATATGTTCCGCCCGATCCCCGGCAGATTCAAGGATTATATTTCCACGCCCAAGCCCAACATGTATCAGTCGCTGCATACCACCTGCCTGAGCCGGGAGGGGCTACCCTTTGAGGTGCAGATCCGTACGTGGGAGATGCACCGCACGGCGGAATACGGTATCGCCGCCCACTGGAAATATAAGCTGGGCATGGGAAACGGCAAAGACCGTCCCGAGGCGCGTATGGCGTGGATACGGCAGCTGCTGGAATCCCAAAATTCGGCGGAGGACGTGACGGATATTGTCACCGCCATCAAAAACGATCTCGTGCCCGAGGAAATTTATTGTCTTACCCCCAAGGGCGACGTAATCAGCCTGCCCGCCGGCGCTACCGCCATTGATTTCGCCTACGCGATCCATTCCGAGGTGGGCAACCGCATGACCGGAGCGAAGGTGGACGGCAGGATCGTTCCCATCGATTATCAGCTCTCCACGGGGCAGATTGTCGAGATCATCACCACCGCGTCCCACAAGGGGCCCAGCCGCGATTGGCTTAACATCGTCCGTACCGGCGAAGCCCGCAGCAAGATCCGCCTGTGGTTCAAGCGTGAGAAGCGCGATGAAAATATCGTCGAGGGCAGAACCGCCTTTGAACGGGAGCTGCGCAAGAACAATATCCGGCTTTCCGACGAGGATAACGAAAAGTTTTTATCCAACCTCGCCACGCGCTATCACTGTCACAGCGTGGAGGACTTTTACGCCTCCATCGGCTACGGCGGCATCATTTTAAGCCATATCATGCCCCATGTGCGGGATGAATATAATAAATTTGCCAAGCCTGCGGAGCCGAAAACGCTGGAAAAGATTCAGGAAGAGATCAAGTCTGACCGTCCCCAGCGCCGCACCAAGAGCAGCGACGGGATCATCATCGAGGGGATCGACAACTGCCTTGTGAAGATTTCCAAGTGCTGCAATCCCATTCCGGGCGATGATATTATCGGGTTTATCACCCGCGGTCACGGCGTTTCCGTACACAAGCGGGACTGTGTGAACATTCCGGCGGATATTTCCCGCTGTGAGGAGCCCGAGCGCTGGGTGCGGGCGCACTGGGACGCCGCCACGAAAGAGAGCTTTACCGCGTCGATCCGCATCGACTGCGCCGACCGCTACGGGCTGATGGCGGATATTACCGCCATCGTCGCCGGTATGCGGGTCAGCATTCTGAATATTTACACGCTGTCAAACAAGGGCGAGGTCAGCGGCATTGTGCTGGCGTTGTCCGTCAGTTCCATTGAACAGCTGAAAACCATTGTGGACAGATTGCGGAAGATCGACGGTGTTCTGCATATCGAACGTACTTGATAACAATAGAAATTTGAAGGAGATCGATCATTATGAAAAAGAAGCTTTACCGTTCACAAACCGAAAAGAAGTTCGCGGGCGTATGCGGCGGACTTGCAGAATATTTTGATATTGACGTCACCATTATCCGCCTGATCTGGGTGCTGGTTTCGATTTTCGGCGCCGGCTCGGGACTGCTTGCGTATATCATTTGCGCGCTGGTGATCCCGGAGCAGCCCCCCGTGGCGGACGACAGCAACGTCTATACCGAGTCCGGCAGCTATCACGGCTGACGCGGAGTTTTACGTATGAGAGCAGTGATCCAGCGCGTGCTGGAAGCCAAGGTCACCGTGGACGGAACCGTCACCGGCGCGATCGGCAGGGGATTTTTGATCCTGCTGGGCGTGCGCAAGGGCGATACGGAAAAAGAAGCCGCGTTCCTTGCCGGTAAGACCGCCCGTCTGCGCGTCTTTGAGGATGAAAACGAGAAAATGAACCTGTCGCTGTCCGACGTGGGCGGGGATACTTTGGTTGTGTCCCAGTTTACCATCTGCGCGGATATGAAAAAGGGCAACCGTCCCTCCTTTGATACCGCCGCGCCGCCTGCGGAGGCAAAACGGCTGTATGAATATTATATCGACGCATTGGAAAGAAACGGACTGCCGAGGCCCAAAACAGGTATTTTTGCGGCGGACATGCAGGTTTCGCTGGTGAACGACGGCCCTGTGACGATTCTTTTCGATACGGACAATATGGCGGTCAAATAAGGAAACATGCAATGAAGTTACAGATTCTCCCTTTAGGGGAGTTGCAGGCAAACTGCTATATTCTTTCGGATGACGACGGCACGGCGGCGGTGATCGACCCCGGCGCGGAAAGTCCCGCGCTGGCGGACGCGCTGCGCGGCCTGCGGCTGCGATATATCCTGCTGACGCACGGGCATTTCGACCACGTCATGGGCGTGCCTTTTGTAAAACGGCTGACCGGCGCGCCGGTGCTGATCCATCATCTGGACGCGCCGATGCTGTACGATGAGAAAATCAGTATGGCGGATCGGCTTTTTCCCGGCAGACAGAACTATTTTTACCCCGATATTTATATCGGCGACGGCGATACGATCGATTTTGCCGGCGGGATTCATGTATATCATACCCCCGGACATTCCATGGGGTCGGTCTGCTACCGGCTGGACGATACAATCTTCACCGGCGATACGCTGTTTTGCCGTACCGTGGGCAGAACGGATCTTTACGGCGGCAGCATGGCGGCAATGATCCGCTCGGTTGACCGTTTACAGGCGTTGCCCGGCGACTATATTTTATACCCCGGGCACAGCCGCAGCACGACCATGCAGGAAGAACGCACACACAACAGATATTTTAGAAAACGAAATGCTTTTTTTAAGAATCAATCATGACTTTGCCTACGAGACGGAAAAGCTCGTGCGGGAATTTTTTCCCGATGAAAAATTGAATATCGTTACGAACGAACCGGCGTCGGAGACGGCGGATACCATTGAAAGCCTGATCCTGCGGGAGGGCTGCTGGCAGAAATATACCGT
This sequence comes from Clostridia bacterium, assembly GCA_017480115.1. Taxonomy (GTDB): domain Bacteria; phylum Bacillota; class Clostridia; order Oscillospirales; family Acutalibacteraceae; genus RGIG2774. The sequence continues at coordinate 11,842 of JAFVBH010000022.1, read as the reverse complement.
CCGCATTGCCTGCGGCGGCAGACAGGCGGCGCGGGAATCAGTGGGCGACGTCGCCGACGGCGACGATGCGGAGCTGTTTGTCTGTACGCTGCTTTACGAGGCGTTGTGCGCGTTCACGGGCTATACGCCCCCGTGGGGGCTGCTGACGGGCGTGCGCCCCGCCAAGCTGATGGGCATGCAGCGCAAAGCGCTGGGTGATGCGGGCGCAAAGCGGTTCTTTATCGATTCCATGCGGGTATCCCCGCAAAAGACCGATCTTGCGTTTGCGGTCTCGGAAAATCAGGACAGGATCGCGGCGTTGTCCGGCGACAACTGCTTTTCCCTCTATGTGGCGATCCCGTTTTGCCCCACGCGGTGCAGCTACTGTTCCTTTGTTTCCCATTCCAACGACAGCGCGAAAAAGCTGATCCCCGACTATGTGGTGCTGCTTTGCGAAGAGATGAAGGCTACGGCGGCGGTCGCCGCGCAGCTCGGTCTGCATTTGAAAAGCGTCTATATCGGTGGCGGCACCCCCACGACGCTGAACGCGCAGCAGCTGTCCAAGGTCATCGGTACGATCAACGAATATTTTGACTTAACCGAATGTCTGGAATTTACCGTGGAGGCGGGCAGACCCGATACCGTCGCCCCCGAGATCCTTGCCGCCATCAAAAACGGCGGCGCGGGCAGGATCAGCATCAATCCCCAGACCTTTAACGACGCAGTGCTGGAGACCATCGGCAGAAAGCATACCGCCGCGCAGACGCTGGCGGCGTATCAAGCCGCCGTGGACGCGGGCTTTACGGATATTAACATGGATCTGATCGCCGGTTTGCCGGGCGACACGGCGGAAGGCTTTGCCCGCACACTGGCGCAGACGCTGGCGCTGCAGCCTGCGGAGATCACCGTACATACGCTGGCGCTGAAATCCGCAGCGACCATGGTGACCGAGAAGCGGGAGATCGTCGCCGCCGACACCTGCGCCATGCTGGATCATGCCGCCGAACGGCTCACCGCAAGCGGTTATCAGCCGTACTATATGTACCGCCAGAGCCGCTGTATCGGCAATTTGGAAAACGTGGGCTGGGCAAAACCCGGCTTCGGCTCCCTTTACAATGTGTTTATGATGGAGGAACTGCATACCGTCCTCGCCTGCGGCGCGGGCGCGGTCACAAAGCTGAAAGAGGACGGCGTGAACCATATCGAACGCATATTTAACTTCAAGTATCCATATGAATATATCAGCAGGTTTACAGAGGTACTGGAAAGAAAAGATAAAATTTTCGAGTTTTATGAGAATAAACAAGGGTCGTAAAACAACGCAGAATTTGTAAGAGGTTACGCATGGCAATCAACTACGACATCTCCTATATCAACAGCGAAATGTCCGCCGATCCGACGGGGTTTATCGCCATGTGCGAACGGACGTTCCGGCAGTCCGTGGAGACGGTCGCAGCCGCGGCGTACCGGGAACGCCGCCGCATCGTGATGCTGGCGGGCCCCAGCTCCTCCGGCAAGACCACCACCGCCGCGCTGTTTGACGCTTATTACCGCAGGCAGGGCGGCAGAGCCTACGTGGTTTCGCTGGACGATTTTTATTATGATAACGGCACGGGGCCGAAAAATCCCGACGGCTCCGACGATTACGAGAGCGTATGGGCGCTGGACGTTCCCCATCTGACCGCTTGTATGCGGCAGCTTGCCGCGCAGGGACGCGCGTCGCTGCCGTTATTTGATTTTACGACGGGAAAACGCCGCGCCGAGACCCGGGATATTGCGCTGGAGCAAAACGACATGCTGATCGTGGAGGGGCTGCACGCGCTGAACCCCGTGATCACCGATGCGCTGCCGCCGGAGGCGCTGTGTCTTGTGTATATCAGCGTATCCTCGCGGATTGCGGACGAAAAGGGGATTTATCTCAATAAACGGGATCTGCGGTTCGTGCGGCGCATGATCCGCGACGCGCAGTTCCGCGCCAGCCCGCCGGAGAATACTTTCCGGCTGTGGCGGCACGTGCTGACCGGCGAGGACGCGTATCTGTTTCCGTTCGAGGACAGGGCGCAGTACCGGATCGATTCGCTGCACCCCTACGAACCGTGCGCGCTGGCGCAGGCGGGAATCCGATTATTGCAGACGGTTCCCCATGACAGCGTCTATGCGAAAAACGCCGCGTTGCTGGCGCAGAAGCTGGCGGGCTTTGTTACGGTAAATACGAAAGACGTGCCGCAGGATTCCCTGCTGCGGGAATTTCTGGGCAATTTATGATTTTCATGTAGAAACGAAAGAAGGAACGCAATTGACAGGATCGGCAAAGCAACAAACGAGAAAAAAGCAGACGCTGCTTAACGGCGCGCTGGTTCTTATTATGTCAACGGTCATCGTCAAGCTCATCAGTATTTTTTATAAAATTCCGATCACCAACATCTTGGGCACGGTGGGCAGATCGTATTACAACTCCGCCTACGCGATCTTTATCCCTGTCTATTCCGTCGCGCTGGCAGGACTGCCCACGGCGATGTCCCGTCTGGTCGCCCATTATATGGCGCTGGGGGAGTACCGCCATGTAAGGCAGACGCTGCGCGTGACCCGCAAGCTGTTTATTCTTACTGGACTTTTGGGAACATTGGCGCTGGCGTTGCTGGCGTGGCCCTATGCGGTTTCCGCCAAGAAGCCCGAGGCGTTCTCTTCGATTCTGATGCTTGCCCCCTGCGTATTTTTCTGCTGCGTGATGAGTACATACCGCGGCTACTATAACGGTTTGCGAAACATGACGCCTACCGCGGTGTCCGAAGTCATCGAGGCGGTGGGAAAATTCGCCGTCGGCGTGATTCTGGCGCGCTACGTGGTCGATCTGGGGCTGCGGCAGTATGCGGCGACGGGCGTTGTATTCGGCACGGCGTGCGCGTCGGACTCCGAGGCGATGAGCGCGATCTACCCTTACGCGGCAGCCGCGGCGGTACTGGGCGTGACGCTGAGTACCGCGCTGGCGTTTTTCTACCTGTGGCTGCGCTACCGCATCAAGGGCGACGGGATCACCAAGGCGGAGCTGGCGACGGCGCCCGCGCCCCCGCGGCAAAAGGCGCTGGCGAAGCAGCTGCTTGCCGTTGCGCTGCCCATTGTCGCCAGTACGATTATTTTCAACCTGACCAATCTGATCGATTCGTGGACGATTCAGAACCGATTGGGCACCATCACCGCGACGCATTTGGACGTGCTGCGCGCCATGTACGGCGACGCGCTGCGGGCAGGCGCGGTGCTGGACGGCGACGTGGCGGACTATCTTTACGGCGCGTACGAGATCGCCAGCGACTTCCGCAATCTGCTGCCCTCGATCACCGTGACGTTCGGCATCAGCGCGATCCCGGTGCTGTCCGAGGCGTGGACGATCAAGGATCACCGCGCGATCCGCAGCTCGATTGAATCCGTGATCCGTATGTCCATGATGATCTCCATGCCGCTGGGCATGATTATGGGCATTCTTGCAAAGCCCATTCTGACCGTGTTTTACAGCGGTAACGCGTCGGTGATGTCCGCGATCGATATTTCCTCCGCGACCATGATGATCTACTGCGTAACGGCGTTTATTTTCTCCATCACGCAGCCGCTGACCAATATGCTGCAGGCGATCGGCAGAATGGATATTCCGCTGATCTCGCTCGCCGTCGGCGCGATTTTTAAGGTCGGGATCAATTTCTTCCTTATCAGCATTCCCGAGGTAAATATATACGGCGCGATTGTGGGAACGCTGGTATCCTATGTCTTGGTCAGCCTGATCGACGTGATCGCGCTGGTCAAAATTGCCAAGGTCAAGGTCAGTATCCGTTCCGTTTTTACAAAGCCTTTGTTCTGCTCGCTGATCGGCGGCGCGGCGGCATGGGCGGTTTACGGTATGGTATCCAGACTGCTCAGCAGTATCCCCGCCCTTGCAAGCGAGACGCGGCATGTGAACTATGTTTCCGTCGCGCTGGTCGTTGCGGCGGTATTTGCGGTGGCGTTTTACGTGATTTTCATGTTCCTGACCCGCGCGGTGGAAAAAGATGACGTAAAAATGCTTCCGAAAGGCAATAAAATTGTAAAAATACTTGAAAAATATGGATTTATGGAGTAAAATATAGAATTGTCAGTGTTTTACAGGCACTTTTTGCGGAGGAATGTCAAATGGCAGTAAATTTTGCGTTCAAAGAGAAATATGATATGCAGGATCTTCTTGCGATCATGACGATCCTTCGCGCGCCGGACGGCTGCCCTTGGGATTCGGCGCAGACCCATAAGAGCATTCGGCGGGACTTTATCGAGGAGACCTACGAGGTCATCGAGGCGATCAATAAGGACGACAAGGACTTGCTTTGCGAGGAATTGGGCGACGTGCTGATGCAGGTCGTTTTTCACGCCGAGATCGAGCGGGAACGCGGGCGGTTTGCGTTTGCCGACGTGGCGGACGGGATTTGCAAGAAGCTCATCGAGCGCCACCCCCACGTATTCGGCGACGTCAAGGTCGGCGGTACCGACGATGTGCTGACCAATTGGGACGCGATCAAGCGCAAGTCCAAAAAGCAGAAAACCTACGCCTCCGCGATGGACGCGGTGCCCCGTGAGCTGCCCGCGCTGATGCGCAGCGAGAAGATCCAGCATAAGGCTGCAAAATCCGGGATCGCGGCAGATACGGCGGCGGAAAAGGCGGAAAAGGTGCTTGCCGACGCCGCGGCGCTTGATAAAGCGGTAAAATCGGGAGATACTGAAACTGTGCGCGGCGCGTTGGGTACGCTGCTTTTCGATGCGGCAGGCCTCGCGGATGCAGCCGATATTGAGCCGGAGATCGCGCTCACCGAGCAAACGGACAAGTTTGTCGAAGGCTTTAAAAAAGCCGAAGCCGCCGCGATCGAGGCGGCGCAGGACAAGCTGTGGGACGCGGCGCTGCAACAGAAATAACATGCAAACATTGCTTTTTAGCTTTGGAATATAAATAAAAAAGGAGGGTAATTCAGATGAATAAAACCGAGCTTATCAGTGCAGTCGCTGCAAAGAGCGAAAGCACCAAGAAAGATGCGGAGAAGGCAGTAAACGCTGTTCTTGCAGTCGTTTCCGAGACTCTCGCAGGCGGCGATAGCGTTCAGATTGCCGGTTTCGGTACTTTTGAGGTACGCGAACGTGCAGAGAAGCAGGGTCGTAACCCCAGAACAGGCGAAACAATCACTGTTCCTGCTGCTAAGGTTCCTGCATTCAAGGCGGGCAGAGGTCTTAAAGACGCAGTTTCCGGTAAATAAGTTTTTTACCTATGCTATACGGCGGAAGTGCGGCGTTACGGCGCAGCCGAACCGTTCTTCTGCCTTGTCCCCCTTATCTGATAAGCCTTTTCGCCGCGTCGAAAAGGCTTGTTATTTTTTTAACGGAGTATATCTATGAGATTGGATAAATATATGAAGGTGTCGCGCCTTGTCAAGCGCCGCACCGTCGCCAACGAGCTGTGCGACGCGAAGCATGTGGAGGTCAACGGTAAGATCGCCCGCGCGTCTCTGGAGGTCAAGGAGGGCGACGTGATCGAAATTCGCATGGGCAATAACGTTATCAAAGCCCGTGTGAAGTCCGTCCGCGAATTTGCCACCAAAGACGACGCGGCGCTGATGTATGAATTGATAAAATAGCTTCGGTCGCAAAAAACCGAAAAAACGACCCGTTTCCGTGTATGCAGCGCGGAAACGGGTCGTAATTCCATTGTCGGTTATTCTGCGTCCTCGGGGGGGATACCGCCCTGATACTGGCTGTTGTAAAGGGAGGCGTAGAAGCCTTTCTTTGCCAGCAGCTCTTCGTGGGTACCCTGCTCCACGATCGCGCCGCGGCGCATGACGAGGATCACGTCGGCGCTGCGTATGGTGGAGAGTCGGTGGGCGATGACGAAATTCGTTCTGCCGTTCATCAGGTTGTTCATCGCTTCCTGAATCTGCAGCTCGGTACGGGTATCAACGGAGCTTGTCGCCTCGTCCAGTATCAGCACCGCCGGATTGGTCAAAAGCGCGCGCGCAATGGCGATCAGCTGCTTCTGCCCCTCGGAAATATTCGTGCCGTCCTCGTTGAGCATCGTCTCATATTTTTCGGGCATCGCCTGTATGAACGGGTCAAGGCGCGCGGCTTTTGCCGCCTCTATGATCTCCTCGTCCGTGGCGTCCATTCTGCCGTAGGCGATATTTTCCTTGACCGTGCCCTTGAAGATCCATGTGTCCTGCAATACCATGCCGAAATGGCTGCGCAGGTTCTCACGGGGAACGTCCCGAATATCGACGCCGTCCATGGTGATGGAACCGTCGTCCACGTCGTAGAACCGCATCAGCAGGTTGACAAGGGTCGTTTTGCCTGCGCCCGTGGGGCCGACGATCGCGACCAGCTGCCCCTTATCCGCCCGCAGACTCAGATCCTCGATCAGGGGCTTTTCGGGCAGATAGCGGAAGCTGACGTGCTTAAATTCCACGATGCCCTCGGGATCGGTCAGCTCGGCGTCATGCCTGTCGGCGGGCTCGTCCGGCTCGTCCACAAGCGTGAATACGCGCTCCGCCGAAGCGAGCGTGGACTGAATGGTATTGATAATACCGGCGATATTGTTGATGGGGCTGGAGAACATGCCCGCGTAGGAGATAAACGAGACGATAATGCCGATCTTCATCGAGCTGGAGTTCGGGTCGTGCAGGCTCAGCACGATCAGCGCGCCGCAGAAGCACACCATAACGTAGGTAAAGTTGGAGAAAAAGCTGAGAATGGGGCGCAGCAGGCCGGAAACGAAATTCGCTTGCACGGAGGCCTGCATCAGATTATCGGCAATATCGTCAAATTCCTTGATCGCGTCCTGCTCATGGTTGAAAATGCGCACGATATTGTGTCCGGTGTACATTTCCTCGATGTGTCCGTTCAGATCGCCCATGCGATCCCAGAACTTGCGGAACAGAATTTTTGACTTTTTGGAAATTTTTCTTGCGAAAAAACCGCTGATCGGGACAAGGATCATGGAGACGATGGCAAGCCGCCATTCCGTGACAAACATGATGATCGCAACGCCGACGACCTGGATCGCCGAGGTCAGTACGACGGTGATATTGCTTTGCAGCGAGCTTGACAGGTTGTCGCAGTCGTTGACGATCTTGCTGATGATCTCGCCCTTGGTGTTCTTGTCAAAATACCGCAGGGGGATATGGGAGAGCTTATAGTTGACCTTTTCGCGAATGTCGCAGACAAGGTGCTGGGACACGCCCGCCATGATATATGTTTGGATAAATTGCAGGAACGTATAGCCGAAGTACAAGCCGAAAAGCCGCAGCAGCTCGCGGATCAGCGGCCCGAAGTCCATTTTGTAATTGACCAGCGAGATCTTTGTATCGATCTGTATGGTAAATTCGTCGATAATGCTGCCGAAGGAGTTGGGCGTAAAAATGTTGAAGATCGTCGCGCCTGCGGCAACGATAAAGACGATAATGACCTGTATCTTGTAGGGCGTCAGCATTTCGAGCAGCCGACGCAGCGTGCCCTTGAAGTTTGCCGGCTTCTGATCGTCCTTATCCTGCTTGCGGTAGGCGGCGTATTTGCTCTTCTTTTCCTCGGGCGCCTGCGCTGTGTCGAGCGCTTTTGTCTTTGCTGCCGTACTCATATTGCCGCCACCTCCTCGGGAGTCAACTGCGACGCGACCATTTCCCTGTAAATTTCGCAGGATTCCATCAGCTCGTGATGCTTGCCGATGCCGGCGACCTTGCCGTTATCCAGCACGATGATCCTGTCGGCGTCCAGCACGGTACCGATCCGCTGGGCGACGATGATGATATTGGTATCCGTCAGCTCTTTTTTGATCGCCGCCCGCAGCTTTGCGTCCGTCGCGAGATCGAGCGCGGAAAAGCTGTCGTCAAAAATGCAAATATCCGCTTTTTTGATAACCGCGCGGGCGATCGCCAAGCGTTGGCGCTGGCCGCCGGAGACGTTGGTGCCGCTCTGGGAAATCATGCTTTCCTTGCCCTCGGGCATGCGGTCGACAAAGACCTTTGCCTGCGCGATTTCCAGCGCCCGATCCATTTCCTCGTCGGTGGCGTCGGGCTTGCCGTAACGCAGGTTATCGGCGATCGTGCCGCTGAACAGAAACGCTTTTTGGGGAATGTAGGCGATGGAGGCGTTCAGCTCTGCCGCCGCCTGTTCTTTGACGTTAACGCCGCCGACCGAAATCTCGCCCTCCAGTACGTCATACAAACGGGGGATCAGGCTGACAAGCGTGGATTTGCCGCTGCCGGTGCCGCCGAGAATCGCCGTGACCTCGCCGGGCTTGGAGAGGAAGGACACATGCTTAATGGAAATTTTTTCTTTTTTCTCCTTCTGCGCGGGCGCGGCGGGCTGCTCCGTTTCGTCCGTCTGCGCCGCTGCCGGGGCGGTCTGCGCCGCAGGCGTTTCCTTTTCCGGCGCCGCTTCCGCAGCGGGCGCTTCGCTCTGCTTCTTTTTCTTTTTTTCTACCTCTTCGTCGGTGAAGAACATGGTGTATAGGCGACCGTGCTTTTTCTTCGGCTTTTTATCCTTTTCGGGATAGGTAAAGCCCACGTCACGGAACTCGACCCAGCCGCGTTTGTCCGGCTCCTGATGCACGGGGGCTTCCGGTTCTTTCACGTCGGTCTCCATATCCAGCACCTCGAGAATACGGTTGGCGGAAATGGACGCCTTGGGAATGACCGCGACCAGCGCCGCCGCCATGGACACCGCGCCGATGACCAGTACGAGATAGGAAACGAAGGCGGTCAGCGTGCCGATGGTATCTCCCAGCGCGATCCGCTCCGCCTTGATGGCGGGGTTCATCGCGTCCGCCTGTCTGCCGGTATAAGCGAATAAATACGCGATCAGCGCGAAAGCGAAAATGATCGCAACGGGCAGCATCAGCGCGAAAATGCGCTGTACCTTCAAGGAAATCGAAGTTAAGTCGAAGTTTGCCTTGCGGAACCGTCCGTCCTCGTAATCGCTGCGGTTAAATGCGCGGATCACGCGGATGCCGCCGATTTTTTCACGAATGATCTGATTGAGCTTATCGACCATCTTCTGCATTTTTTTGAACATGGGCATGAAGAGGATCAGAATAATAACCACCAGTAAAAGGATAAAGGGTACGATGATCAGAATGATTTTGGACAGCTCGCGGCTCTTGGAGATCGCCATCACAAGACCGCCGACGAACAGGATCGGCACGGAGATCAGCTGCTGCATGACGGTGATGATCATCTGCTGTACCTGCGTAATATCGTTGGAGGAGCGGGTGATCAGCGAGGCGACCGTCAGCTTGTCCATATTGCTCTGTGACAGAGTCTGCACCTTGCGGAACACGACCTTGCGCAGCTCGTTGGAGTAGCCGGAGGCTGTTTTCGATGAAAAATAAGTGTTTAAAACGGAGATCACGATATTCAGCGCGGAGAGGGCGAGCATTGTACCGCCGATGCGCAGGATCGCCTGCGTGTCGGCGACCCGAATGCCCAGATTGATCATCTTTTCCGTCAGCGTGGGGGTCACCAACTGCATGGCGTTGGCGAGCAGTACAAAGATGACCGAGGCGACCGCGATCCATTTGTACGGCTTAATATATTTTACCAGCCTAAACAAAATTCTATCCATCCTTTCAATATCGGCAAAAGTTGAATTCTGAAATGTCAAATTTCTTCCCACAATATAACTTCATTATAATATCATTAATCCCTTGATTTTACAATACCTATTTTTACGAGTTTACAAATGTTTTATCTTTACAAATCGCCGCAGCGGGTGTAAAATTAAACAAGAAATTTCATATTTTTTTTCTTGGGCAAGGAGGCGATGGAGACGGATACAAGAACGTTATACGACGGGCTGCTGTCGTTGGTGATTTTTCGCGATTTGCGGCAGTCGCCGCTGATCTCCGCCGCGCTGCAGCTGATGCGCGCCGAAGACCATGATCGTGACGCAGCCCTTACCGCCTATGCCGAGCTGGCGGGCGCGATCTACGACGGGGGCGGCAGCATCACCGCCTGCGTGGACGCGCTGCTGTGCGCCGCGGATAATGATTATATAAGGAAAAGCGCCGCGGGGGAGCCGATCCCCGCCTGCATGCAGGCGCAGTGTCTGGTGGAACTGGACGCGCTGTCGGCGCTGTCCCGCCTGACCTCTGCCCGTGCAGCGTCGTTTTATAATGGGGACGCTGTACTGGCGCAGTGGACGACGGACAATACCGACATTCGGGCGAATTTCCTCGCAAGATTGGCGCGTATCGACGCCGTGGGCTACGGAATCTTTGCCGCCTATACGTCCTTTCTTCTGCGGGAGGGCAGTCTCGTTCCCGTTTTGCATCCCGATCCGATCCGTTTGGAGGATCTGAAGGGCTACGAGCGGGAGCGTCGGCAGGTGATCGACAATACCGCCGCGCTGTTGGCGGGGAAACCTGCGCAGAATGTGCTGCTGTCCGGCGACGCGGGGACGGGAAAATCCTCGGCGGTCAAGGCGATCGCCAATCATTTTGCGCCCCGGGGCTTGCGGTTGATCCAGCTGGAAAAGCAGCAGCTGCGGGAGCTGCCGGCGCTCATGGGGGAACTGTCCCGCAATCCGTTGAAATTTATCCTGTTTGTGGACGATCTGTCCTTTTCGGAAAATGACGATGATTTCGGCGCGTTGAAGGCGGCGCTGGAGGGCAGCGTCTCCGCGCGCAGCGCCAATACGGCGATCTATGTCACCAGCAATCGGCGGCATTTGATCCGCGAGCGCTTCAGCGACCGGGACGGCGACGAAATTCATCATAACGACACGGTGCAGGAGCTGACCTCGCTCTCCGACCGGTTCGGGTTGACCGTCACCTACGTCAAGCCCGACAAACAGAAATATCTCGCTATCGTGTGCGCCCTTGCCGATGCTGCGGGACTGGCGTACGACCGCGACCGACTTTGCGCCGAGGCGGAGATTTTCGCCACGCGCAAGGGCGGACGCTCGCCCAGAGCGGCAAGGCAGTTTATGGATACCATGCTCGCATTGAAATAAACACAGGAAAGGATATGTAGTATGAAAAAGTTTTTAAGCAGTATTCGCATCGGAAATTTGGCGTTCGCCGTCGCCGCGCTGGTGATCGGATTTTACATGCTGATAAAGCCCGACAGCGCGACCACCGTGATTTGCCGCATTATCGGCGTCGCCGTGCTGGTTTGCGGCGCCGCGCTGATCATCGGCAGCCTGACTGCGGATCGTTATAAAGCGCTGCGCATCACCGGTATCGTCATGGGCGCGATTCTGGCAATCCTCGGTATCGTGATCGTGGCTTCCCCCGCGGGGTTGGCGAAATTTATTTTCATTTTCGTCGGCGTGATGATCATTGTCAACGGCATTCTCGATATACAGGCGTGCGCGTCCGTCAGCCTGTTCCACGGCGCGGGGCTGGCGTTTCTTCTGCTGTCGGCGCTGACGGTGGTTATGGGCGTCGCCGTGATTTTGCACCCCTTTGAGGCTGCGGACGTGGTGATGCGTTTCGCGGGCATCTCCCTGATTATCGACGCGGTCATCGACCTGCTGGTTGTCGGCGCGGTCAGCAAAGCGGCGCGACGCGCGATCCCGCCTGTCGCCACCGTGGAAGCCGACGCGGTGGAAGTGGAGTAAATTCAGATTTATCGCTTTGCGATAAATCTGAAATGAAAAATGAATGATGAATAATGAATGATTGCGGAACCGCTCCGCGGTTGGATTTATAAATCAAAATATCGGACTTCGCTTGTAGGGACGGCCACCGGCCGTCCGCCGAATTACGCGCAAAACCAACGGATGCCCAATGGGCATCCCTGTTATGTAAGGTCTCCAGTCAAGGGGCTGAACATAAAGTTAACAGACACTTAACAAACAGACCTGAATG
>JAFVBH010000021.1 GCA_017480115.1 Clostridia bacterium | reverse complement strand
GAGAAACTGACCAAGCGAGGCTTAGTCAGTCCGATGGATTACTATCTAAAACAACATGCTTTGAAATTGAATTGAACCGCCGTATGCCGAACGGCATGTACGGTGGTGTGAGAGGGCGGAGAAATTCCGCCCTACTTGATTAAAATTCCGCTTATTTTACAGGCTGTACCCAGCCGAGTTTGTCCTCAATCAAGCCGTTCTGAATGCCGGTGATGGAATCGTACAGCTTCTGCGCGGTCGCGCCGATCTTGCCGCCGTTAATAACGATATGCTCGTCGCCGACGATCAGCTCGCCGATGGGGGAGATCACGGCTGCGGTGCCGGTGCCGAACGCCTCCTCCAGCGTGCTGTTGTGGGCTGCTTCCACGACCTCCGCAAGCGCAAGCTTACGCTCCGTGATGGGCGCGCCCCAGTCTTTCAGCAGCTCGATGCAGCTGCGGCGGGTGATGCCGCCGAGAATGCTGCCCTCCAGAGACGGAGTGATGACCTCGCCGCCGATCTTGAACATGACGTTCATGGTGCCGACTTCCTCGATATATTTGCGCTCGACGCCGTCCAGCCACAGCACCTGAGAATAGCCCTGCTCCTCGGCTTCTTCCTGCGATTTCAGGGACGCGGAGTAGTTGCCGCCGGTCTTTGTAAAGCCGTAGCCGCCGCGGACGGCGCGGACGTACTTCTGCTCCACATAAATTTTAACGGGGTTGATGCCCTCCTTATAATAGGAGCCGACAGGGGACATGATCACGATAAACATCGCGTGGGACGCGGGATGCACGCCCAGCTTTGGGTCAACGCCGATCATAAAGGGACGGATATACAGGGAGGTATTTTCGCCCTCGGGGATCCAATCCTCATCGACGGCGACCAGCTTTTTGATCGCTTCTACGGCAAAATCCTCGTCGATCTTGGGCAGGCAAAGGCGCTCTGCCGACAGATTCAGACGCTCCATGTTCTTTTCGGGACGGAACAGCACCGCTTTGCCGTCGGGCGTATGGTACGCTTTCATGCCCTCGAAAATTTCCTGCCCGTAGTGCAGCACCAGCGCGGCGGGGGAGATGGACAGATCGTCAAACGGCACGATGCGCGCGTCCGTCCAGCCCTTGTCGGCGTAGTAGTCCATGATAAACATGTGGTCGGTGAAATACTTGCCGAAGCCCAGTTCGTCAGCCGCCGGCTTCGGTTTTTTGTTTTCTGTTAACGTGACTTTGATTTCCATTTTTATATCTTCTTTCATTAAAAAATTGCAAATTAAAGCGCTTCGAGAATTTTTTCCGTCATTTCCGTGCAGCTGAGCGGCGCGACGCCCGACGTGCCCGCAAGGTCGGCGGTGCGCCAGCCCGCGTTCAACACGGCGTCAACTGCGGCTTCAATATCGTCGGCAACGGCGGGAATATCCAGCGAGAAGCGGCACATCATGGCGGCGGAAAGGATCGTCGCGATGGGGTTCGCCTTGTTCTGCCCCGCAATATCCGGCGCGGAGCCGTGGATCGGCTCATACAGACCGCATTTGCCCTCGCCCAGCGACGCCGACGCCAGCATGCCGATGGAGCCGGTGATCTGAGAGGATTCGTCCGACAGAATATCGCCGAACATGTTGGAGGTGACCACCACGTCAAACTGGGACGGGTTCTTGACCAGCTGCATGGCGGCGTTATCCACCAGCATATCCGTGACGGTCAGCGCAGGATATTCCTTTGCCACGCGGTGGACGGTCTCGCGCCACAGGCGGGAGCTTTCCAGCACGTTCGCCTTGTCGATGCTGATGACGTTCTTGCGGCGCTTCATCGCCGAATCCATGGCGACGCGGGCGATCCGCTCGATCTCCATAACGGAATAGCATTCCGTGTCGTATGCCTCGGCGCCGTATTTGCCCTCGCGCCTGCCGCGCTCGCCGAAGTAAATGCCGCCGGTCAGCTCGCGCACCATCATCAGATCGAAGCCCTTGGCGACAATGTCCGCCCGCAGGGGGGATTCGTCTTTCAGCGCGGGATAGAGCTTTGCCGGGCGCAGATTCGTAAACAGTCCCAGCGCCGCGCGAATGCCCAAAAGCGCCTTTTCCGGGCGCAGATCGCCGGGCAGGGCGTCCCACTTGGGGCCGCCCACCGCGCCCAGCAGGACGCTGTCCGCCGCCTTGCAGCCCGCGACCGTTTCCTCGGGCAGGGGCTTGCCGGTGGCGTCGTAGGCGCTGCCGCCGATGAGATAGGCGTTGTAGTTGAACTTGTGGCCGTGCTTCGCGCCCGCTTTGTCGAGGACGGCAACCGCGCTCTCGACGATCTCGGGGCCGATGCCGTCGCCCTTTAACAACGCAATGTTAAATTCCATAAAATTCAGTCCGTTTCTTTCAGGTAGGAGGAAGGAGGTTCGGAAATCGCTGCGCGATTTGATTTGCGGATACGTATCATACCGTTTACGCAGCAGGCGCGCCGAAGCTCCGCATTCCGCATTTACTTTATTTTTCCCTGCTTGACGGCTTCGACCAGTCCGCCGCAGGCGATGATCTCCTGCACGAACGCCGGGAACGGCTCCGCCGTAAATTCCTCGCCGGTGGTCAGGTCGCGGATAACGCCCGCCGTCAGGTCGGCTTCCACTTCGTCGCCCTCGTTGATGCGTTCCGCCGCCTCCTCGCATTCGAGGATCGCCAGCCCGATGTTGATGCTGTTGCGGTAGAAAATACGCGCGAAGCTCTTTGCAATCACGAGAGAAATGCCGCTTTCCTTGATCGCGATGGGGGCGTGTTCTCTGGAAGAGCCGCAGCCGAAGTTCCAGCCCGCCACCATAATATCCCCGGGCTTTACGCGAGTGATAAAGGTTTTGTCGAGATCCTCCATGCAGTGGGAGGCAAGCTCCTTTTTATCGATGGTGTTCAGATACCGTGCGGGGATGATAACGTCGGTATCCACGTTGTCTTTGTATTTTATAACGTCGCCTTTGTAAATCATATCACATTACCTCCGCGGGTTCGGAAATTTTGCCGGTGACCGCGCTTGCCGCCGCCACGGCGGGAGAGGCGAGGTAGACTTCCGACTTGACGTGTCCCATACGCCCGACAAAGTTGCGGTTGGTGGTGGAAACAGCGCGTTCGCCCTCGGCAAGAATGCCCATATGTCCGCCAAGGCAGGGGCCGCAGGTCGGGGTGGAGACCACCGCGCCCGCTTCGACAAAGGTCTTGAGGTAGCCCTTTTCCAGCGCCTCCAGATAGACCGCCTGCGTGGCGGGAATGATGATGCAGCGCACGCCTTTTGCGACCTGCCTGCCCGCAAGGATCTCCGCCGCCGCCGCCATATCCTCGATCCTGCCGTTGGTGCAGGAGCCGATGACGACCTGATCGATCTTGATCGGTTCCTTGATGGATGCCACGGTATGGGTATTTTCGGGCAGATGGGGGAAGGACACGGTGGGCTTGATCGCGCCCAGATCGATCTCGATCACCTGCTCGTATTCCGCATCCGCGTCGGCTTCAAAGACCTTATACGGCTTGTTGCCGTGGGCTTTCAGATACTCGACCGTCAGGTCGTCCACGGGGAAAATGCCGTTCTTGCCGCCCGCCTCGATCGCCATGTTGGTGATGCACAGACGGTCGCTGACGGACAGGTACTTGACGCCCTCGCCGGTAAATTCCATGGATTTGTACAGCGCGCCGTCCACGCCGATCTTGCCGATGATATGCAGGATCACGTCCTTGCCGCTGACCCATTTGGACGGCTTGCCCTTCAGCTCAAATTTGATCGCGGCGGGCACCTTGAACCACGCCTTGCCGGTCGCCATGCCCACAGCCATATCCGTAGAGCCGACGCCGGTGGAGAACGCGCCCAGCGCGCCGTAGGTGCAGGTATGCGAATCCGCGCCGATGACCACGTCGCCCGCGGTCACCAGCCCCTGCTCGGGCAGCAGGGCATGCTCGATGCCCATTTTGCCCACGTCGAAGAAATTGGTGATCTGCTTTTTGCCGCAGAAATCGCGGCACATGCGGCACTGCTCCGCCGCCTTGATGTCCTTGTTGGGGGCGAAGTGATCCATGACCATCGCGATTTTATCCCTGTCGAATACGGTATCGTAGCCGAATTTGGAATATTCCGCAATGGCGACGGGGGAGGTGATGTCATTGCCCAGCACAAGACTGAGATCGGCGATGATCAGCTGCCCCGCTTTGACCTCGGGAAGCCCTGCCGCGGCGGCAAGGATCTTTTGGGTCATAGTCATTCCCATGATTGTAGCTCCTTTCGTCAACAGCGTCGGACGCTGTCAGGCGTTTTTCTGTTCGTTGTCGTATTTGATCAGCTTGTTGACCGCGCTGAGATATGCCATAATGCTGGACTCGATGATGTCGGTGGACAGACCGTGGCCGTTAAAGCGGCGGTCGCCCCGCTTGAGGGTGATCATCACGTCGCCCAGCGTGTCGTTGCCCTCGGAGACCGAATGGATCACGAAGTTCTCGAAGCTGTGCGCCGGCGGATTGACGATCTTGTTGATCGCCTTGAACGAGGCGTTGATGGGACCGTCGCCCAGCGCGACCTCTTCGATCGTCTCGCCCTCTTTTTTCAGACGAATGACCGAGGTCGGGGTGGAGAAGTTGCCCGCGTGCACGTCAAAACGGTCAAATTCAAAGAGATTCGCGTCGTCTGCCGCGGAAATATTGCTGTGGTTGACGATCGCCTCCAGATCCTGATCGGTGACCTCTTTTTTCTTGTCGCAGAGCTTCTTGAACTCCTCGAAAAGGCGGGTCAGCTCGTCGGGCGACAGCTCGTAGCCCATCTCCTTGAGATGCGCGTCCACCGCGTGTCTGCCGGAGTGCTTGCCCAGCACCATTTCGTTCTTGGAAATGCCGACGGACTCGGGCGTCATGATCTCGTAGGTCGCTTTATTTGCCAACACGCCGTGCTGGTGAATACCGGACTCATGCGCGAACGCGTTTTTGCCGACGATGGGCTTGGTACGCGCCGCAGTCTGCCCGATGATGGTGTAGACCTTTTTGCTCGCCTTGTAAATCTGCGTAGTTTCGATATTGGTATACGCGTCGTACACGTCTTTTCTGACCTTCAGCGCCATGGCGACCTCCTCCAGCGGAGTATTACCCGCCCGTTCGCCGATGCCGTTGATGGTGCATTCGATCTGCGTCGCGCCGCCCAGCACGCCCGCAAGGCTGTTCGCGGTCGCCATGCCCAGATCATTGTGGCAGTGGGTAGAGAAGGTGACCTTATCGCTGTCGGGCACTTCGCGGCAGAGGTATTCAAACAGCGCGCGCATCTCCGCAGGGGTCGTGTAGCCGACCGTGTCGGGGATATTGATAGTGGTCGCGCCCGCCTTGATGGCGACGTCGACGATCTTTGCCAAAAATTCCGGATCGCTGCGGGTGGCGTCCTCGGCGGAAAACTCCACGTCGGCGCATTTCGACGCGGCATACTTGACGTGATACCGCGCGCTTTCCAGCACCTGCTCGGGCGACATGCGCAGCTTATACTGCATATGAATGGGGGACGTGGCGATAAAGACATGGATACGCGGCTGCACGGCGGATTTGATCGCGTCGTACGCGGCGTCGATGTCCTTTTCACGGCAGCGCGCCAGCGAGCAGACCGAAACGTCCTTCATCGCGTGGGCGATATTTTCAATGCAGCGGAAATCGCCGGGGGAGGCGATGGCAAAGCCCGCCTCGATAATATCGACTTTCAGCCGTTCCAGCCGGTGGGCGACCTCCAGTTTTTCCTGCTCGTTCATGCTGCAGCCGGGAGACTGCTCGCCGTCGCGCAGGGTCGTATCAAATATTTTGACTCTTTTGGACAATGGTATCAACTCCGTTTTGATTCTATGAATAATTAATAATGAATAATTCCGGCAGATCGCGCTGCGTGCAAGCTGCTTCAGCCGTCTGAACCGTAAAGTTTATAAATGGGGGACGGGGGCTTGCCCCGTCGTCAATTATTCACCATTCATTATTCATTTTTCATCCGCGTTCCCGATACCATGGCGAAAAGCCATGGTATCGGGAAACGAGGGTTAGCCCCAGATGCTGTCGATCTTGGCTTTCAGCTCGTCGTCGATGGTGTCGGGGAAGTTCATCTTGCTGCGCAGCTCCTCGCCGACCTTCTCGGAAAGATGCTCCGCGTTCAGGGTACGGGTGGCGTTGAAGTACGCGCGGTTCGCCTGATTTTCAAGAATCCAGTTCTTCGCGAACTCGCCGCTCTGAATCTCGGAAAGCACCTTCTTCATCTCCGCCTTGACCGCGGGAGTGATGATGCGCTTTCCGACGGTGTAATCGCCGTATTCGGCAGTATCGGAGATAGAATACCGCATGAACTTGAAGCCGCCGCGGAAGATCAGGTCAACGATCAGCTTCATCTCATGAATGCACTCGAAATACGCGTTTTCGGGTTTGTAGCCTGCCTCTACAAGGGTATCGAAGCCCGCCTGCATCAGCGCGACGACGCCGCCGCAAAGCACCGCCTGCTCGCCGAACAGGTCGGTTTCGGTCTCCTCACGGAACGTGGTCTCCAGGATACCGGCGCGGGCGCCGCCGATGCCCGCCGCGTAAGCAAGGGCAATGTCTTTCGCATCGCCGGTCGCGTCCTGATAAACAGCGACCAGATCGGGCACGCCCTTGCCCTCAAGGAACTGGCTGCGGACGGTGTGACCGGGGCCCTTGGGCGCGATCATTACAACGTTGACGTTGGCGGGCGGGGTGATCTGCTTAAAGTGAATGTTGAAGCCGTGGGCAAAGGCAAGGGTCATACCCTCGCGCAGATAGGGCGCGATGCTCTTTTTGTACAGCGCCGCCTGCTTCTCGTCGTTGACGAGGATCATAACAAAATCCGCCTTCTGTACGGCTTCCTCGGTGGTATAGACCTCAAAGCCGTCCTCTTTCGCCTTTACTGCGGACTTGGAGCCGTTGTAAAGACCGATGATGACGTTCACGCCGCTGTCCTTCAGGTTCTGCGCGTGCGCGTGGCCCTGGCTGCCGTAGCCGACGACCGCGACGGTCTTGCCGTCCAGACGCTTGATGTCGCAATCCTTCTCATAGTACATTGTTGCCATGATAAAAAATCTCCTTTAAATAAAATACTGTTTTATAATTATAATTCAGAATTTATTTTCCATCCTGAATTAAAATTGCTGATCCATGCGGTTGATGTAGTTCATGTTGCTGTCCTTCAGACAGGTGTTGCCGCGGTCAAGGGAAATCAACCCCGTGCGGCACATTTCCATAATGCCGAACGGCTTCATCAGCTCCACAAAGGCGTTGATCTTGCCCACGTCGCCCGCCAGCTGGATCACGAGGGAATCCCTTGCGAAGTCCACGATGCTGCCGCGGAACACGTTGACCGCGTCCATCGCGTCCTGCCGATTTTCGGAGGTGGTGTGAATCTTGATCAACAGCAGATCGCGGGTCACGGAGTTGTTATCGTCGATCTGATTGATTTCCAGCACCTCGTGCAGCTTGCTGAGCTGCTTGATAAGCTGCTTCCTGGTATATTCGTCGCCCTTCAGCGAGAGGGTCATGCGGGAGATGCCCGGGGTCTCCGTGGCGGAGACGGTGAGGGTATCGATGTTGAAGCCGCGGCGGGAGACTAGGCTCGCCACGCGGGACAAAACGCCGAACTGATCCTGCACGCGGATCGCTATGAGCATTTCTTTAATCTCGGTACTCATTCGCTGATCTCCTTTCTCGTGACGATGATCTGATCCACGGTGCCGCCGGGGGGCATCATCGGCAGTACCATTTCGTCCTGATCGATCAGGCAGTCGATCAGATTGACGCCGTCGTCCTTGCAGACCGTATCGAGGATCGTGTTGAATTCATCGATGGTCGCCGCCCGGTAGCCTTTCGCGCCGAACGCCTCCGCCAGCTTGACGAAATCCGTCGCTCTGCCGAGCGTGGTGCTGGAATAGTGCTTGTCGTAGAACAGGGTCTGCCACTGGCGCACCATGCCCAGCACGCCGTTATTCAGCACGATGATCGTCAAAGGCAGGTTTTGGGAGACTGCGGTCGCCAGCTCGTTCAGGTTCATGCCGAAGCTGCCGTCGCCGGTGAACAGCACGGTTTTTTTACCGGTACCCAACGCGCCGCCGATGGCAGCGCCCATGCCGTAGCCCATGGTGCCCAGACCGCCGCTGGTAAGGAACGTGCGCGGGGTGGAAAATTTATAGGTCTGCGCGACCCACATCTGATGCTGCCCCACGTCGGTGGCAATGACCGCGTCCGCAGGCCAGCGCCGGTTGACCGCTTTGATGATCTCGTAGGGCGAGATGTCGCCGTAATTTTTATATGCGGATTCTGCATATTTTTTCAATTGCGCGCATGCCGCGTTCCACGCCGCGTGTTCTTTTGGTTCCACCGCTGCGGTGATGCGCGCCAGCGCGTCCTTAATATCGCCCACGATGCCCAGATGCGCTTCGATATTCTTGGACAGCTCGGCGGTGTCGGTATCGATATGAATGATCTTCGCGCCGGGGCTGAACTTATCCTTATTGCCGGTGGCGCGGTCGCTGAACCGCACGCCTGCCGCAATGATCAGATCCGCGTCGTTCATCGCCTTGGACGCCGCGTAATCGCCGTGCATGCCCTGCATACCGAGGAACCGCGGAGTGTCGTAGGGGATCGCGGAAAGCCCCATCATGCTGGAGGCAATGGGCGCATCGATTTTTTCGGACAGCGCCCGTATCTCCTTGCCCGCGCCGGTACTGTAAATGCCGCCGCCCATGTAAATGAAGGGCTTTTCGGCTTCGTTGATCATTTTGACCGCCATCGACAGCTCGTCGTTCGCCGCAATCAGCGTTGCGTACGGCGCTTCGGGGGCGGTATGGGGGGTAAACTCGGCAAGCTCGGTCTGAATATTCTTGGGAATATCGATCAGCACGGGGCCGGGTCTGCCCGATTTGGCGATCTTGAACGCCTCGCGGATCGTGTCCGCCAGCCGGTTAATGTCCTTGACGATGTAATTATGTTTGGTGATCGGCAGGGTGATGCCCATGATGTCAACTTCCTGGAAACTGTCCCTACCCAGCATGGAAACGCCGACGTTGCCGGTAATGGCGACCATGGGGACGGAATCCAGATGCGCCGTGGCGATACCCGTGACAAGGTTTGTCGCGCCGGGACCTGAGGTGGCAAGCACAACGCCCACCTTGCCGGTGGCGCGGGCATAGCCGTCCGCCGCGTGCGCCGCGCCCTGCTCATGGGCGGAGATCACATGGTTGATGCGGTCGGCATTGAGGTAAAGCTCATTGTAAATATCCAGTACTGCGCCGCCGGGGTAGCCGAACACGGTGTCGCAGCCCTGCTCAATGAGGGTCTCAATGATGATTTTTGCGCCGGAGAGTTTCATGTGTTGCTTTTACATTCCTTTCAAAAAAAGCCTGCGGTCATGCCGCAGGCTTCGTCATCATTCATAAACTTCGTCAAGCTGTTGCTTGTATGAACTTACCGAACCGTTTTGGCTGCACCGCAATTACCGCCGTTGACGACGCCTACGAGTAGGTCGAGGACAACAGCGTTAATAAGGACGAGGGCATTGTATTCGGTACGGTTGCTCATAGAAGAAAACCTCTTATCGAATTTCGTATATGAATGCATTATAATACAATAAAACATGAATTTCAATAGTTTTTTTAATTTTTTTACATTTGGTTACAGTTTTGTATTTGCCGCCGATAGTTCTTTGCAATACACTGTTCTTTGTGCTTTGCGGATATGCGAAGTTTTTTTAAGAAATAATCAAAATATGACGAATTGTCATGTTTTTTGTATATTTATTATGGCATCATAATGTCAGTATGTGGAAACAAAACATACAGTAATCGAATTTTTGTTGAGGTGATAAAAAATGCAATCCTATATTAAAGCGTTGTATGACTGGGATATTTTTTCGGAGGAACTGAATTTCAGCAGCTCCGAGACGGATACAAAAAAGGCAAACGTCAAGGTCGCCGCATTGGAGGAAAAGCTAAGCGAAAATATACCGCCGGAGCTGCAGCAACGGTTTGCCGATTTTTCAGACGCGGTCCTATCGCTGATGAGCTGTACCGAACGCGACAGTTTTGCGCTGGGCTTTCGTCTCGGCGTAAAGCTGATGGCGGAGGCGTTTGCCGACGGCGGATAATCGCGCTTGCCGCGCCGTATAAAATGTGTGCGCCGCAAATCGCGCCTATTCTAATTAAAACCACCGTCGGAGAAGCTCTCTCCGGCGGTGGTGTATCTGTTTATACTTTTCGGATAATGCACACGGGGGTCTGCTGCGCGCCCTGCCCGAGGGGATTGTCTGCGAAAATTTCCTTGCACATCTCGATACTGATGTTCTGGTCGCTTCTGCCGAGAATCTCTCTGCCGATATCGTTGGCGTCCATGATGACGATCTTGCAGCCGGTCTCTTTTTCCAGCAGCGCGGCGACCTTGTCGGGATCCTTGGGCGCCAGCTTAGCGCAGTGATTATACGGCGGGATCGTGCAGTCGCAGGGGCCGTCGATGGCGCGGGCGCCGGTACCGGCGATCTTGTAAAAGACGCCGCGTACGCCGAACGGTTTCGTGATCGCGGAGCAGAATGCTGCTGCCAAAATACGGGGGGTACCCACGTCCCGCAGCGCCAGCTCCATAGTCTCCGGCATGCCCAAGCCGATGCCGTAGGGGGATTTATAGACGAATTTGCTTAAAAACGTCGCCAGCTTCGAGGGGTGTATATCGTCAATGTCAAAGGCTCTGCCTTGACTGATGGCGATTATCTTTTCGCTGATAAAAATCATGTCGCCGTCCTGTACATAAGGCGTCGCGGATTCCCGCAGGATCGCGGGGATACTGTCGCCGGATTCCACCAGCTTGGTTTTTACTGGATAGCGCTCGAAATCGCCGTAAGAGGTTTTTATTCTGAGTTCCTTGCCCGGATTGGGCTGAAGCGCGGACATATCCATAAGTCGTATTGCTCCCTTTCCTAAGTTACAATACTATTATAATAACTCTTGTCGGCATAATTTGCAATAGCTTTTGGTAAATTCTGATTTATCGCAGGAAGACGGTCACACGATCCTGTAGGGACCGAAGCGGCTATGCCGCGAGGGCTCTTTCCCGGAAATCCGCATAAGCCCCGACGGATGCCCACGGGGCATCCCTACAGGCGAAGTCCGATATTTTATGTATTATGCCCTGCACATTCCGCGTTAGTGA
This sequence comes from Clostridia bacterium, assembly GCA_017480115.1. GTDB lineage: Bacteria > Bacillota > Clostridia > Oscillospirales > Acutalibacteraceae > RGIG2774. The sequence goes on along the minus strand of JAFVBH010000021.1, from coordinate 167 downwards.
GTGTCGTGCAGTCTGTTTTTGTGAATCTGTAGGGACGGCCATCGTGTCAAGAGAAACATGGTAAACACCAGTGTAAGGACAATTACAACCTAGAGATATGACGTTCGATAAGCTGGCCGGAGAGGGCGTCAAACTCGGCGATTTTGAAATTGCGAAAGCAGGCAATG
>JAFVBH010000020.1 GCA_017480115.1 Clostridia bacterium | reverse complement strand
GCCCACCATACAGAAAGATGGGAAGATCAGCATATTTTTCCCGGCTTTGGAATATGGTTAAGCCCTTACGGGCATTTATTAGAAAATCATACGGCAAAGGGAAATATGTGCCTTTTCCTGCATATTTTCCGTTTGCCGCATGATTAAACGGCGCAGTGCGCCGTGCTACCCGTTTTCGGTAATTGGTTCTAAAATCCAACCGCGAAGCGGTTCCGCAATTATTCATCATTCACTATTCATTATTCATTAAATTCTGATTTGTCTGCTACGCAGCTAAATCAGAATTGTTTCGGCGACTAAGGCTGTTCTGTCAGCGCGCTGTAAAAAATATACTGATCGCCCTGCTTGACAACGACCGGCATCGTGAAACTCTGCGGATCGTCGGTTGGATCATAGGTTGCGGGTTGGCTGTTCATTGCCGGTTTAAAACAGTAAACGGCGGCGTTGACAAGCTCCGGCGCAGCGGAACCGATGGACACGGGCTCGGCGCCGTCGGTAATTTTTTGAACGACGCCTAACAAATCGCCAATCTCATCTTCTGAAATGGCAACGGCAGTATCGGCGGCGTACGTTCTGCCGTAAATGAGCAGATGATTGCCGACGGGCGGCGCAGGGGATTCCGTCGTTGCGGGAATCTCCCCGCGCGGATCGCTTGGAGCGGTCTTTATCGTCGGCGGCGTCGGCGCGGAGGTTGTCGGCAGGCGCGTCGTTGCGGCAGACGGTTTTTTCGTATCGTTTTCATGCGTTGTCGGTCGATCTGTCGCAGGCGCGGCAAGCGTGGTATCCTGTGGTTGGGCGGGGCTGGTTTGCGGGCGTTCCGACATTGTCGTTGACGGGGACGTCTGTGCGGTGGCGGGGATCACCGTATTAACAGTCGGCGAGGACGGAAGCACCGGCGGCGTCATTGCGTGACGTAACCGCCATGCCGCCGTGCCGGAGATCACAGCGACCGCGAATACCGCCGCCATAACCGCGTATCTGTATCTGTTGATACTTTTTTTTACGGGCAGGGAGGAGACCGCTTCTTCAATCAGATCGTCGCGGATATAATGCGCCGCTTGCAGCAACCTTTTTTCATTCATATGGTATACCCCTCTTTTTCCAAGTACTTTTTTAATTTGTTCTTCGTTCGGTACAGCGTAACCTTGACGACCGGTTCCGTCAGATCAAAGTCCTTCGCAATTTGCTTGACGGAATCGCAGTACCAATAGCGGCAGACAAATATTTTGCGGTGCAGCGCCTTTTGCGTCAGCAGGAAATCGCTGATCGCGTCCCCCAGCGCTTTGGCGTCGATCTCGGTTTCCACCGTGAAAGCAGACGGAACGCAGTCCTCCAAAGCGTCAAAGGAGGCGGTCGCCCCGGGGTTTCGCTTTTGCCTTGAACGGTTTTTTGCCATATTTAAGGCTGTATTTTTTACGATTTTGCAAAGAAAAGCTTTAAAATAGGTCGGTCTTTCGGGGGGAATCAGATTCCAAACGGTCAGATATGCGTCGTTGACGCATTCCCGGGTATCTTCGCCGTTGTTTAAGATATTATCCGCCAATCTTTTGCACAGATCGCCGTATTTTATGTCGGTTTCCGTAATGGCGCGTTCGGCGCGCGCCCAAAACAGATCGATGATTTGCCTGTCCTCCATAACGATCCATCCTTTTTATGAGGTTCCTCATAAATTAAGTGTATATTTTTTTCAAAAGGTTAACAAGGAGAATTTTTTCTTTTGCTGTTAACTTTTCGGTATAAAAAGCTACTTATCAGGTGAGGAGCCTCACCGAAATACACGGATTGCGAAAGGAGCTTGCCTGTGAAAAAGATACTGAGAATAAGCCTGATTTTGCTGTTGGTCTTGTCGCTGCTTGTTGTCTGCGTGCTGCCCGCATTTGCTGCGGCAGACGGCAACGGGAAAATCGACCGTCAAATTTATACGCTTGCGCAGCGTGGAATGCCGGAGATCCCGATTACAATACATTTATATTCTGCATTGGACGCTGATGAAATGATCGGCAGAGTCAATCGGGACGCGGTAAGCAAAGCGCTTGAGGAAAAGACCGGGAAAGAAGCCTTGCTTGCCGATTGGCATGCGGCGGAAGCAGCCGTCAGAGCGCTGTTGTCGGACAACGCGGCAACGATCATAGAAAATTATCTGAGCGCCCGCAATATCGACCGGGAAAAAATTTGGTATTGCGGCGTGTTGAAGCCGTATATTTATATGACGGCGACGTTGGCGGAGATTGAGACGATCGCACAGGACGAAGAAGTTGTATGCATCAGCTGCAATATGCAGGCGGATACCATCGCCGTCCCGGCGGTCGAAGGACTTACGCGCTGCGAGAGCTTCATCACCGTAAAGGACGCTGTGGCCGAAATATCCGCATACATCGCGACCACCGACGCGCAGTATTCCATCAAGGTCGAGCTGCAGCAAAAAGCGGACGCGAAGTATCGGACGGTCAGCCGTCAGAGCGTCGAATACGGGGTTGACGTACCCGCCGACGATAACGGTTCGACATCGCATGACGAAACGCCGAATGTTTGGCAATTTGCGGTTTCTCCTGACGGGGATTACCGCGCGCGAACGGTATTTGCAGCCGCCGGTCAAACCGTGGTTGTATATTCCTATCCGAATCAGGATTCGCATCAGGGCGACGACGTCAACGGCGACGGCAGAATAAATTCAACGGACGCCCGCATCACGTTAAGAGCTGCGGCGCGGCTCGATACGCTGTCCGAAAGCGAACGTCTGGCGGCGGATACCGACGGCGACGGCGCAGTGACCGCCGCAGACGCGAGAAATATTCTGCGCATGGCGGCGCGGCTCGGGTAACTGATTTACGAGCAGGGAGCGACAAGGAATAACGGCAGAAAAAGACACAGGGTATCAGCGCAGATCGCGCAATGGTACCCTGTGTTATTTGAATTTTATATAAGCGAGAAAAAGATCGGTAACCGGCAGCGCAGCGTTTTTAATGCGGAATGCGGAGTGCGGAATGCGGAATGTCGGAACCGCTTCGCGGTTGGATTTATAGAAAGAAGGGCACACAATCCTGTAGGGACGGCCATCGTGTCAAGAGAAACATGGTAAACACCAGTGTAAGGACAATTACAACCTAGAGATATGACGTTCGATAAGCTGGCCGGAGAGGGCGTCAAACTCGGCGATTTTGAAATTGCGAAAGCAGGCAATG
>JAFVBH010000019.1 GCA_017480115.1 Clostridia bacterium | reverse complement strand
TTTATTTCCGCCGCAGTGATGCAGGATCGGGATTCCATGCGTATTTCCGTACTCGGCAATGAGGACAGGCTTTTGCTGACGGCTGTTTATGATAATTTGGGAAAAGGCGCTTCCGGTGCGGCGATCCAGTGCTTGAATTTGATGTGCGGTCTCGATGAAACTGCGGGACTTGTTATATAAAGGGAGAATCAGAATGAGTGAAATCAAAGAAATTACAGGCGGCGTTTGTGCGGCGCAGGGATTTCGCGCGTCCGGCGTGCATTGCGGGATTCGGAAAAACAAAAGCAAAAAAGACCTTGCATTAATCATAAGCGATACGCGCGCCGCTGCGGCTGCGGTATATACACAGAATCTTGTAAAGGGCGCGCCCTTGCTGGTGACAAAGCAGAATATTGCCGACGGCTACGCTTCGGCGATTATCTGCAACAGCGGGAATGCCAATACCTGCAACGCAAACGGCGTAGAGATCGCCGAGGATATGTGTAAGCTTGTGCAGCAAAGCGCCGGTATCGCCGCAGACGACGTTGTTGTCGCGTCCACAGGCGTGATCGGGCAGCCGCTGAACATTACGCCCATTGAGGACGGTATGGAATCGCTTGTCGCGGGGCTCGCCTATGATAATTCCGACGCTGCGGCAGAGGCGATCATGACCACGGATACCGTGAAAAAAAGCGCGGCGGTGGAATTTACGCTGGGCGGGAAAACCTGCAGGCTGGGCGGTATCGCGAAAGGCTCCGGCATGATCCACCCCAACATGGCGACCATGCTGGTATTTGTAACGACGGACGCGGATATTTCCCCGGAAATGCTGCAAAAAGCGTTGCGCAACGATATTTTGACCTCCTTTAACATGGTCAGCGTGGACGGCGATACCTCTACCAACGACATGGTAAGCGTGCTTGCCAACGGGCAGGCGGGCAATGCCGCAATAACGACGGAGAACGAGGACTACGACACCTTCTGTAAAGCGTTGCATACGGTCACTGTCAAGCTGTGCCGCATGATCGCCGGAGACGGCGAAGGCGCGACGAAACTGCTGACCTGCAAGGTAAACGGCGCAAAAACCGAGAAGGACGCCAAAATCGCAGCAAAGAGCGTCATTTGCTCGTCGCTGTTGAAAGCCGCCATGTTCGGCGCTGACGCCAACTGGGGCCGAGTACTTTGCGCGCTGGGCTACAGCGGCGCGGATCTTGACGTACGCAAGGTCGACGTTTCATTCGCCTCTGCGAAGGGACGGATCGACGTATGCAAAAACGGCGCGGGAATCGCGTTTTCAGAGGAAATTGCCAAGGAAATTCTTCTTGAACAGGAGATTGAAATCCTCATCGGACTGAATGACGGTGCAAACAGCGCCGAGGCGTGGGGCTGCGACCTTACCTATGACTATGTAAAGATCAACGGCGATTACAGAACCTGAGGCAGGAAAGACGATTATGAAAATATCCAATGCAGACAGGGCGGAGGTGCTTGTCCACGCCCTGCCGTATATTCAAAAATATCACGGAAAGACCGTCGTGATCAAATACGGCGGCAGCGCGATGCTCAGCGAGGAGCTGCAAAACGCAGTGATCGAGGACATTTGTCTGATGAGTCAGGTAGGCATCAAGGTCGTGCTGGTACACGGCGGCGGCCCCGAAATCTCCCGCACGCTGAAAAAACTTGGCAAGGAGACAGAATTTAGAAACGGACTGCGCGTTACGGATAAAGAAACCGTGGACGTGGCGCAGATGGTGCTTGCCGGTAAGGTTGGCAAAAATCTTGTCAATTTGATCAATAATAAGGGCGGCAGAGCCATCGGGCTTTGCGGCATCGACGGCAAGATGATCGAAGCACGCATGAAAAATCCCGAACTGGGGCTTGGCCATGTGGGCAATATCGTCACGATTCGCACCCAGCCGGTCACCGATCTTTTAAACTGCGGGTATATTCCCGTGGTTTCCGGTTTGGGATACGACGACGAATGCAACGTATACAATATCAATGCGGATACCGTGGCGGCAGAGCTGGCAGGCAAGCTGGAAGCGGAAGGCCTGATCTCCGTGACCGATGAAAGCGGTGTGCTGTACGATAAGGACGATCCGTCCACGCTGATTTCTCATCTCAGCATGCGTACGGCAAAGCGTTTGATCGCGGAGGGGATCATTGCCGGCGGTATGATCCCGAAAGCGGAGTGCTGCATGGAGGCGCTGCGGGCAGGTGTCCGCAAGGTGTTTATTATTGACGGACGTGTGCCGCACTCGATATTAATGGAGCTTCTAACGGATGAAGGTCTCGGCACAATGTTTACAAAGAATTAAGGTGCAGCTATGAACATTTTTGAAAGCGATAAAAAATATATTGCCAATACCTACAACCGTTTTCCTGTGGAATTGGTGGCGGGTAAAGGTTCCGAGCTGTTCGACGCGAACGGGAAACGGTATCTTGACATGGGCAGCGGCATTGCGGTGAATATCTTCGGCATTGCAGACGATGATTGGTGCGCCGCTGTGACCGCGCAACTGACGCAACTACAGCATACATCAAATCTTTATTACACCGATCCTTGCGTTACTTTGGCGCAGAAGCTTTGCGAAAAGACCGGAATGAAAAAGGTCTTTTTCGGTAACTCCGGCGCGGAGGCAAACGAGGGCGCGATCAAAGCGGCGCGGCGGTATTCCGTAAAAAAATACGGCGAGGGCAGAAACGTTATCATCACGCTGAAAAACAGCTTTCACGGCAGAACGCTGGCGACGTTGGCGGCAACGGGACAGGACGTATTTCATCACGATTTCGGGCCTTTCCCCGCCGGATTTGTTTATGCGGAACCCAATGATTTTACCGACGTAAAAACGCTTTGTGAAACCAACAATGTCTGCGCCGTGATGCTGGAAATGATTCAGGGCGAGGGCGGCGTCTGCCCGCTGGAGGCGGATTTCGTTCAATCCGTAGCGGACTATTGTAAGGCAAATGATCTTGTTTTGATCGTTGACGAAGTGCAGACCGGCAACGGCAGAACCGGAGCGCTGTATGCGTATATGCATTACGGTATTCAGCCCGATATTGTCACCACCGCCAAGGGACTGGGCGGCGGTTTGCCGCTGGGCGCGGTGCTGCTGGGCGAGAAATGTGAGTTCGCGTTGGAGGCAGGCACCCATGGCTCTACCTTTGGCGGCAATCCTGTTTGCTGCGCGGGGGCGATCAGCATTTTAGACCGGCTTACGCCGCAACTGCTGGCGGAGGTTTTAAAAAAATCCGATTACATCGTTGCGGAATTGGAACAGCTTCCCCGCGTGCGTTCCATCGCAGGCAAAGGATTGATGCTGGGAATTGAGTTTGACAGACCCGGCGCAGAGATCGCCGCGGCGTGTCTTGAAAAAGGTCTGCTGGTGCTGACTGCAAAAAATAAAGTGCGTCTGTTGCCGGCGCTGAATATCCCGTGGGACGTCTTGCGTGAAGCGGTTGATATTCTGGAAAGCTGCATAGCGTAAGCGATTTTTTCTATATGCAATCGCGTGCAACGCGCGCATGTTTCTTATATAATAAAATTATCGGCATTAAAAAATATCAGCGTTAACAGGTGTTTTACCGTTAATGCTGATATTTTGCAAATAATTACAGCTTAAATAAATCCGACGACGCTTCCTGGACGCTTATTTTCCCGTAGAGCCGAAGCCGCCGTCACCGCGCACTGTTTCGCTCAGCGTTTTACTTTCGGTAAAGTCTGCCTTTAAAAACGGGGCGATCACCAGCTGCGCTATCCGCTCGTTTTTGCCGATAGTCTGCGGCGCGTCGGAATGATTATGCAGCGCGACGATCAGCTCGCCGCGGTAATCGGCGTCCACAACGCCGACCTTGTTTGCCGGCGCAAGCCCGCGCTTCGACGCGATGCCGCTGCGCGCGTATACAAAACCGCCGTACCCTGCGGGAATCTCCATGGCAAGCCCCGTACCGATCATGGCGGTCTCATGGGGCGGAATGGTCAGATCCGCGTCCAAACAAGCGTAGAGATCGGCGCCCGCCGCAAATTCAGAACCATAGGAGGGCAGAATTGCCCCGGATTTTATTTTTTTTACATTGACCGTCTGCATCATAATGCTCCTTTTCAGTGTTCGATCAGCCAGTTGCCCGCCAGTGGGACGACCTGATTTTCGGCAAGGGATTTTTTCACGTCAATGATCCTTTGATTGGAAGAACCGCGGAACCGAAGATCCAAGCTTTTCAGTTCCTCTATAAATTCGCCGTCCACAACAACATCAAGATATTGCAAAATCTCCCGCGTGATGGACGGCACGCCCAGCTTGAGCTCCATCACATCCTTTTCAAAATCATAGCCGGTATAGCACCACACTGTTTTGTCGGGAAATTTTTCATGTACTTCCCGCAGCAGACGTAATACGTCGGGCTGATTAGCAGGGTCCAGCGGTTCGCCGCCCAGCAGCGACAACCCTCGGATATACGGTTTTTCAAGCTCCGAGAGAATTGTATCGATCTCTGCTTGTGTAAAGGGCTTGCCGTAGTTAAAATCCCATGCTTCGCTGTTGAAGCAGCCCTTGCAATAATGGCGGCACCCGCTGACAAAGAGCGAAACCCTGACGCCGACGCCGTTCGCCACATCGCATTTTTTTATATCTGCGTAATTCATACAAATACCTTACAGGTGAAGCACTCTCGCTTTGATCTCCTTGGTCTTGCCCACGTTCCAGAAATTCTCGCCGAGGTAGCCGCAGGTTCTTCTGGTGACGTTCATTTTGGCGTGATCCTTATTATGGCAGTTGGGGCATTCCCATTCGTTATCGTCATTGATGATGATCTCGCCGTCATAGCCGCATTCCTGACAGTAGTCGGACTTGGTGTTAAATTCCGCGTACTGGATATTTTCATAAATGAACTGTACGACGTCCTCCAGCGCGGTGAGATTGTGGCGCATGTTCGGGATCTCAACGTAGGAGATCGCGCCGCCGGAGGAAATATCCTGGAACTGGCTTTCAAACTTGAATTTCGAGAACGCGTCGATATGCTCGCGCACGTCTACGTGATAAGAGTTGGTGTAATACCCCTTGTCCGTCACGTCGGGAATGGAGCCGAAGCGTTCCTTGTCCACGCGGGCAAACCGATAGCAAAGGGATTCTGCGGGCGTACCGTAAAGACCGAAGCCGAGATGGGTCTCCGCCTTCCATTTGTCAACCGCCGCGCGCATGTGCTTCATGACGCGCAGGGCAAAGTCCGCGCCTTCCTGTGTTGTATGGCTGACGCCCTTCATCAGCTTCGTCAGCTCATAAAGCCCGATATAGCCGAGGGACAGGGTAGAGTAGCCGTTTTTCAGCAGCGGGTCGATCTTCTCGCCTTTTTTGAGACGGGCGATCGCGCCGTGCTGCCAGTGAATGGGGCTGACGTCGGATTTCACGCCCATCAGCGCCTCATGGCGGCACATCAACGCCTCATAGCAAAGGTCAAGTCTTTCGTCAAGCAGCTTCCAGAACAGTTCCTCATCGCCCTTCGCGACGATGCCGATCTGCGGCAGGTTCAGGCTGACGACGCCCTGATTGAAACGACCCTCAAATTTATAATTGCCGTTTTCATCCTGCCAGGGAGAAAGGAAGCTTCTGCAGCCCATGCAGGAAAATACATTGCCCTGGTAATTTTCCCGCATTTTCTTTGCGGAGATATAGTCGGGATACATGCGCTTAGAGGAGCATTTGACCGCAAGTCTGGTGATATAATCGTACTTGCCGCCTTTCAAGCAGTTGTTTTCGTCCAGCACGTAGATCAGCTTCGGGAACGCGGGGGTGATGTACACGCCGCTTTCGTTCTTGATGCCCTCCAGCCGCTGGCGGAGAATTTCCTCCACGATCATGGCGTTTTCATCAATATACTCGTCGTTATCGTCCAAACACAGGAACAGCGTCACAAACGGCGACTGACCGTTGGTGGTCATCAAGGTGTTGATCTGATACTGGATGGTCTGCACGCCGGAGCGCAGCTCATATTTCAACCGGCGGTTCGCAAGCTTCTCGATCATTTCCTCGCTCAGCTCGCCGTTTGCGGTTTCCTCAATGTCTTTTCTGAATTTTTCCTTGGAGTAGCGCAGGTATTTTCCCAAATGCCGTACATCGACCGACTGCCCGCCGTACTGGCTGCTGGCAACGGAGGAAATGATCTGCGTCATGATGGTGCAGGCGACCTGAAAGCTCTTGGGGCTTTCGATCATCTTGCCGTTCATGACCGTACCGTTATCCAGCATGTCGCCGATATTGATCAGGCAGCAGTTGAAAATCGGCTGAATGAAATAATCCATATCATGGAAATGGATCACGCCGTCCTCATGTGCCTTCACAACTTTTTCGGGCAGGAGAATACGTTTGGTAATGTCCTTGGAGACCTCGCCCGCGATCAGATCGCGCTGGGTGGACGCCATGATGGCGTTCTTGTTGGAGTTTTCCTCCATAACGTCTTTATTGCTGTTTTGGATCAGGGAAAGAATCGATTCATCGGTGGTGTTCGCCTTTCTGACCAGCGCTCTGGTGTAGCGGTAGATAATGTACGCTTTCGCAAGCTCGAACTTGTCAAGCTCCATCAGTTTTTTCTCGACCGTATCCTGAATATCCTCAACAAGGAAGCGCTGTCTGTGGCGGGTCTCGATAAAATGAACAATCTCTTCAATCTGCGCGTCGGTGATGCGTTCCTCCGCGTCTACGGCGGCGTTCGCTTTCTGCAGCGCGATCAAAATTTTGCTTCTGTCAAAATCAACGATCGTGCCGTCTCTTTTTACGACCTTCATGATATATCTCCTTATTGCATAATTTGTATGCCTTATCGAACAGCACATATTGTAGCACTTCCGATTGCAGGAATCAATATCTTGTGTTGAAATTTTTTATTTTCGTCAATATATACCATATCTTGGTATAAAATATGTTCAATATTTTATCTTGACAGATTTTTCAGCCGGAATTGACAACATTTTGTGTATACTGTATAATGTGTATGGTTCTAAGGAAGTGGTCAAAATGTTTGAGTTTATAAGAGTTGCCGCCGTGAATCCCGGCGTAAGCGTCGGCGATACGGCGCAGAATCGGCTGGCGGTGATTCAGGCGGCGAAAGATGCCGCAGCGCAGGGCGCCGAACTTGCGGTGTTTCCCGAGCTTTGTATCACAGGCTATATCTGCGCGGATCTGTTTTTTCAGAAACCGCTGCTGGATACTGCGGCGCGGGCGGTCAGCGAGATCGCATGCGCGTTAACAGATACGCCGATTGTGATCGTTGTGGGGCTGCCGGTGGATATTGACGGCAGGCTGGTAAATGCCGCTGCTGTGATTTATAAAGGAAAACTTTGGGGGATTGTCCCGAAAACCTATATCCCGAATTACAACGAGTTTTACGAAGACCGATGGTTCACTCCCGCCTATGACGTGCCGGAGGCGTCGGTGTCCTCCGAGTCATTTGGCTTTGGGGCGGTATATGACGTTCCCGTCGGCACGGATCTCGTATTTGATGCGTTCGGCTGCCGGTTCGGCGTTGAGCTTTGCGAAGATTTATGGGCGCCGGTGCCGCCGTCCTCCCGGCTCGCCCTTGCGGGCTGCGAGGTGATCCTCAATCTGTCCGCCAGCAACGAGACCATCGGCAAGCGGGAATACCGCCGTTCCCTGATCGGCAAACAGTCCGCCGCCTGCCTTTGCGGGTATGTATATGCTTCTGCCGGACGGCTGGAATCCACCACGGATCTGGTTTTTTCCGGCTACAACGCCGTGTTTGAAAACGGCGTGTGTCTTGCCGAGGAGCCGGCGCTGCTGTCTGCGGCGGGCGCGATTGCAGCGGATATTGATTTAGGCAGGCTTCGGGCGGACAGACGTAAGCTGAAAACCTTTTCCGACTGCGGTAGGGTCAGCGGTATGCCCACCCGCAGGATCGTGATCGACCGGCAGGAGAGCGCCGCCGACGGCAGTCTGCACCCCGTCGAAAAGCTGCCCTTCGTTCCCTCCGCCCGGGAGGACAGACGGAAACGGTGTCTGGATATTTTTGAGATGCAGTGTATGGGCTTGGATAAACGCGCCCGCGTCGTCGGTTATCACCCCGTGATCGGGGTCTCCGGCGGATTGGATTCCACGCTGGCATTGCTTGTCAGTGCCGGAATGATGAAAAAAGCGGGCAGACCGATGTCCGATGTGGTGGGAATTACGCTGCCTTGTTTTGGAACGACTGCGCGTACTCATAATAATTCCGTTAAACTGATGGAAGCCATCGGCATTACCGCGCTGGAAATTGATATAAAAGCGGCGGCGTCGCTGCATTGCCGCGACATCGGGCACCCGGAGGATCAGTTTGACGTCACTTATGAGAATATTCAGGCGCGCGAGCGGACGCAGGTGCTGATGGATTACGCCTGTAAGATCGGTGGCTTTGTGGTCGGCACAGGGGATCTCAGCGAGCTGGCGCTGGGCTGGTGTACCTATAACGCCGATCATATGAGCATGTACGGCGTGAATGCCAGCATTCCCAAAACGCTGATCCGCTGGATGATCGAAAGTATTATGGAATATAAAATTTTCCCCGAGGCGGCGCAGGTGCTGGCGGATATTTTGGATACCCCCATCAGCCCGGAGCTGCTGCCGCCGGATGCGCAGGGGAATATTGCCCAGCAGACGGAGGAAATCATCGGGCCCTATGCGCTGCATGACTTCTTCCTGTACTATATGCTGCGTTTCGGTTTTGCGCCGGATAAAATCTATTATCTGGCAAAACGCGCGTTTGCAAAGGATTTTGACGCGCAGACGATCCTGAAATGGGAACGAGTTTTTTATAAACGGTTCTTCTCGCAACAGTTTAAGCGCAGCTGTTTGCCGGACGGCGTGAAGGTGGGCAGCGTGTGTCTCTCGCCCCGGGGGGATTGGCGTATGCCCAGCGACGCGTCGGCACATATTTGGTTGAATATGCTTGATCGTATGGAGACAATTTGATGCGATCATCAAATAATAACAGGCAGTGCGGAGCTTTTCCGAACTGCCTGTTTTGTATATTGTCTTATGGTTTATTTTACGTATTTGAACAAATCGCCGAGATGGCTGAACAGCTTTCTGAGATCCTGGAAAAAGATTTTGATCTTATTGAAAATCTTCTTTAAGAAATTCGGCTCGTTCACTTTCAGATCATCGGTATTTTCCGCATAGTCCGCAGGTGCGGTATAGCTAAAGAAAACAATCGCAGCCGCATGGTCGGAAAGGTTCTGCGCCTCTCTGCCTTCTTCCCATGCTTCGTCGTTGATCTGCGCTGCATGCTGATCGGTGTACCACTGATAATAGAAGTTTTCAGCGTTCAGCGTTACGCCGTTTGTGCCGTCCTTGTAAAGGAACTTTTCAACGGAATCCCACTTGCCCCAATAATCAGTATAAGATGCGCCCTTGTCCTCGATCACTGCAGAGAAGTCGGTATAAGAACCGCCGTATTCCTGAATGTTGACCAGCTCTGTCCACGCGTCTTTCAGCCCTGCGCCTTCAATCAGCAGCTCGGTAAATCCGTCGTCGCCGTCGGGATTGGCTTCGGTCTTGTGATGCCCGCTGATATTGAAATCGCCGGTGACGATCACGGGTCTGCCGTTCTTTTCGTAATTTTCATTAATCAATGCAGCCAGCTGGCGGAAGTTATCCCGTCTTGCAGCCTTGGAGCCTGCATCGCCGTAAGCGTCGGCGTGTATGTCATAAAAGTCCACGTATACGCCGTCACCGATGGCAAGCACCGCGTAAAGGATACCCTTGGGGGTCATTTCGTCCGCGCCGTCATCGATCACGCCGTAGGACTTCTCCCAGGGAATGCGTGTCTCACTGTAGATTCTGGACTTTGCGTAGATGTTCATGCCGTCACCGCCGGGCACACCGCCGGTATGGTTTGTTGTCAGCTTATAATTGGTCAGCGGCTTGACAAGGCTGCTATGGTATCCGAAATCCTCCTGCACAGCGATAATATCCGCGCCGCTGGCATTCAAAATCGTACCGATACTCGTCTGGTTTTGCGCCACGTTGGTTTCGGTATCCTCGCCGGTCAGCGCTTTCCAGTTGGGCAGACCCGCCACGTTGTAGCTGATAATGGAAACGGCGCCGGTCTTGACCTCCGGCTCGTCCTCTGCGTAAACGCCGACAGCCGCAAGGGAAGCCAGCATCAGCACGGAAAGCAGAACCGCCAACACGCGCTTAACATTCTTCATAGAGATCGACTCCTTTTGTATTGATTGACAGGATAATTATAACACCGCATATTATTTTTTGTCAATAATTATGAAGAAACTTTGCAGTTCGGTTAAAAATATTCCATAAAAGAAAGACAGCCGCAATGGACTGTCTTTCAGAGTTTATGTTTTTAAAAGCTGAAGAATTTCACCGCAATCCTTGTATACTGCCGTCGGCTTGTCCGGCGATTCGTCCAGCACCTGCTTCGTCGTCTCGCCGCTCAGCACAAGGGCGGTATTGATCCCGGCGTTGATGCCGCTTTTTATATCGGTATAGATCCTATCGCCGACAACGATCGTCTCCTCTTTGCGGTATCCCCATTTTTCCATGGCGAGCTGGGGCATCAGCGGGGAGGGCTTGCCGATAAATTTCGGGCGGCGCCCGGTGGCGTTATAGATCATTTCACTGACCGAGCCGCAATCCGGCACGTAGCCGTATTCCGTGGGGCAGACAAGATCCGGATTGGTGGCGATATACGCGATGTCCTGATTCAAAAGGAGCTTGCTGAGATCCTCCAGTTTCTGAAAGGTCAGCTCGGTGTCAAAGCCGCTGACAACGCAGGTCACGTCCTCGGAATACTGATCCGTAATATTGAAGTGATGCCGTTTCAGGGCGTCCTTTAACGAATTGGTCCCCTCAACGTAAATATAATCGTTTTTGTGATGCTTTTCAAGATAATACGCCGTCGCCTGCGCAGAGGTGATAAAATCGTCCTCCACAGCGGGGATTCCCAGTCGCGCCAGTTTTTTTACGTAATCCGCCACGCTTTTTGATGAGTTGTTGGTCATAAAAAGATATTTCTTTCCGGCCGCTTTCAGATATTCCAGCAGGGGAATGGTAAAATCAAACAGTATATCCCCGAGATACAATGTGCCGTCCATATCAAAAAGCCAGAAATTCATATTCTTTACATCAAGCATGCGATAACCTTCTTTTCTGTCGAAAACATAACAAGAAAATTTTATCACAGATTCTTTATTTCATCAATAGTAAAAGTCTTGCATTTTAGCGCTGTTGGGTGTAAAATATCTGTATCATATTGCTATGGAGGATTTATTATATGGCAAAAGAAGTTTTGGTAGAGGTTTCCGCCCGGCACGTTCACGTCAGCCGCGAGGCGCTGGACGTGCTGTTTGGTAAGGATTATGCGCTTACCGTCAAGAAGATGCTTTCCCAGCCCGGGCAGTACGCCAGCAATGAGCGCGTTGCCGTGATCGGCGAAAAGGGCAGCTTCCCGGCGGTATCGATTCTCGGCCCCGTCAGAAAAGAGACGCAGGTGGAGCTTTCCGCGACCGACGCGCGTTCCATCGGCGTGAAAGCGCCCGTGCGGGAGTCCGGCGATATTCAAGGCTCCGGCGGCTGCAAGCTGGTCGGTCCTGCGGGAGAGATCGAGATTTCCGAGGGCGTAATTGTCGCCAAGCGGCATATCCATATGACCACGAAAGACGCTGCGGAGTTTGGGCTTACGGACAAGCAGGTGGTTTCCGTTAAGATCAATTCTCCCGAAAGAAGCCTGATCTTCGGCGATGTCGTTGTGCGTGTCAGCGACAGCTACGCGCTGGCAATGCATATCGATACCGATGAAGCCAATGCGGTGCTTGCCCCTGCGGGTACTATGGGCGAGATCCTAGCCTGATTATCAGCATAAAGAAGAAAAGCTTGATGTTTTTGCATCGGGCTTTTTTAATATTCCGGCAGCCATACCCGCATTTCGGTGTCGCCGCGGTTTGCGCGGGTATAATAGGGGATTGCGGTGGCGGTATCGATTGCCGTTTTCGGCGGATCAAAGCTGTAGAGCGATTGGCCGGTCTGTAATCTAATCGCCTGCGCATGCAATACAGGCGCACCGCCGGGCGCTGTATCTGCACCGACTGTCAGCGTGCCGCTGCGTTTCAGCGCCAGTGACAGCACATCACCGGCGTTGTCAATGCCCTCAAAACAATAAATGATCGGTCCGCGGGAAACTGCGACATTGCCGGAGTTTTCAAATATTTTTGTATGCGGGTAGATTTTATGCGGCATGTTGTCCAGTTGTATTTCAATTTTTGTGCCGCTTATCGGTTTTTTTATATAGATGTACCCGTTTTTAATTGTATATTCCGTTTCTTTACCGTCGATTTTCAAAGTCGTATGCCGGCTGTACGCCGGGATTCTCACTGCAATATCCTTGCCGCCGTGTTGAATGGAATATTGCACATTAAAATCAAAGGGATAACCGGTCGTGCATTGCAGCTGTACGCCGTTGCCGAACTGTACCTTGCCCGCCGCATACAGATTGCAAAACACTGTTCCTTCGTTTTCACCGTAGGCGTATTTTCCAAAAGACGCAAGCAATCGCGCAATGTTCGGCGGGCAGCAAGCACAGGCAAACCAGTCCTGCCTGACAGACAACGCATGGTTATGGGTGCTGATCTTGCCGGAGATGCCGGGAATATTTTCCAATGGATTGACATAGAAAAATTTTTTTCCGTCGAGCTGTATCCCTGCAAGAAACGCGTTATAGAAGGCAAGCTCTGCAATGTCATAGTATTTGCCGTCGATTTCCCCCTGCGCCATACGGGCGGCAAAAAAAATCAGCGCTGCCGCGGCGCAGCTCTCCGCATATGCGGTATCGTTTGGCAGATCATAGTCTCCTGTGAACGCCTCGCCATCCTTTGTGGAGCCGATGCCGCCGGTGACATACATTCTCTTTTTGGTGATGCTGTCCCAGAGATTTTTACAAGCGCAGAACAGGGCGCTATCGTCGGTAAGATTTGCAATATCTGCCATTCCGGCATATAAATAAGCGGCTCTGACCGCGTGACCGACCGCGTCTTTTTGCTGTCGAACGGGGGCATGCGCCTGTGAATATGTAAGATCCTTGGGGTTCATGCCCCAGTATTTCCAGCCCTTTCGGTCGTTTTCGCGGCTGTAGAAATCTGTGTCCGTTCCGCGCACGTCAATAAAATGCTTTGCCAGCACAAGATATTTTTCATCACCCGTTGCTTGATAGAGTTTCACAAGAGCAAGCTCAATCTCCGGGTGCCCGCCCCAGCCCTCGTGACGCTCGGTGATAAAATGTTTATAAATATGATCCGCGTTTTTGCGCATGACGTCAAGAAAATTTCGTTTGCCTGTCGCCTCATAATGGGCGACGGCGGCTTCGATCATGTGACCGGCGCAGTATAATTCGTGGGCTTCCAGCAGGTTTGTCCATTTTTTATCCGGTCGGCGCAAGGAAAAATACGTGTTGAGATAACCGTCCGGCTCCTGCGCGTCGGCAATCAGGCGTATCACAGCGTCGAGCTTGGCGGCAATATCGGGATCGCCGGTCGTTGCAGCTGTATAAGCGGCAGCCTCCGCCCATTTTGCCGCATCGCTGTCATGAAAGACGATCCCCGTAAAGTCGTTTTCGTCGTGTACGCCGTGTATTTTTTTGGCGGCGTTGATAAAGTTTTGCAGCGTATGACTTTGGGGCTCCGGCAGTTGATCCGCCATCACGGCGTATTGGTATGGGATTGCCTGGGTATGTATGATCTCCTGCCAGTTTCTAATAAAGCCGTCGGCTTTGTAAGCATGTATATTGGTAAATTCCATCTGTTTCATTGTTTGATTCTCCGTTCATGCGGCGTTGCAGATAATTACTATTATATCCTAACATTTATTTTGAGAATAAATATTGTTATAAAGAATTATGTATGAAATTTCATTTTCCCTGCATGTGCCACTTGATTTTAAATCAGTATGCGCTATAATAGATAGGATTGTTACCCCATGGAGGTTTTATCAATGACTGAACAACCGGTTACAGCAGTGATCGTCGGCGCCGGTCACAGGGCTTTTGTTTATAGCAGGTTGGCGCTTACCAATCCCGAGAAACTGAAAATTGTCGGTGTGGCTGATCCCGATCCCGTGCGCCGTAAAAAGGCGATGGAGATGTTCGGTTTTCCTGCGGAAAATTGTTTTCACGACGCTGCCCGGCTCGCGGCTGTTCCCCAGTTTGCAGATGCAGTGATCAATGGCACAATGGACGAACAGCATCTGGAGACTGCGATTCCGCTTTTAAACGCCGGGTACGATATGCTGCTGGAAAAACCCTTTGCCGTCTGCAAGGACGACATGTATAAAATCGTGGACTGCGCGCGCCGGAACAATTCCAAGGTTATGATTTGCCATGTGCTACGCTATACGCCGTTTTATTACGGTATCAAAGAGCGGATCGCAAATGGTGAGATCGGCGATATTATCAATATCCAAACGCTGGAAAACGTATCCTATCATCATCTGTCCACCTCCTATATACGGGGGAAGTGGGCAAATTCCGAGAAATGCCATACGACGATGCTGCTTGCAAAGTGCTGTCATGATATGGATATTATGATGTGGATGATGAGCGATACCAAGCCGGTCTCCATTTCCTCCGTGGGCAGCAAATTCCAGTTCCGTCCCGAAAACGCTCCCGCAGACGCAGGGACGAAGTGTATGGTGGACTGTCCTCATGTGGATACCTGCCTGTTTTCCACCAAGCGGTTATATATCGATCACCCCGACCGATGGGCGTTTTACGTTTGGAGCGCGCTGGAGGATAAGGAGCAGCCTACGTTGGAGGATAAGATTGCGTTGATGCGCAGCGATTCCCCCTATGCGAGATGTATCTATAAATGCGATAACAATGTGGTAGATCATCAGAGTGTGCTGGTCAATTTTTCCAGCGGCGCTACGGGCACGCATAATATGACCGGCGGCGCGTCCGCGCCCCTGCGTCGGCTCCATATCATCGGCACAAAGGGGGAGATCTACGGCAATTTCGAGGAGAGTAAATTTTATGTTTCAAAAATAAACCCCGCGCCCGGTAAAGAATGTGATGTGGAAGAAGTAAATTTGAATGTTTCCGGTGATATGGTAGGCGCGTTCGGCGGTCATGGCGGCGGCGATGAGCGTTTGGCTGCGGATTTTGTGAGCTTTGTCCGTGGGGAGCCGACCAGCCTTGCATGCACGTCGATTTTTGACAGCATTGCCGGACACTTATCGGTATATCTTGCAGATCAATCCAGAGAAAACGGCGGTATGCGTGAGACGGTTACTTTTGAATAAATTTATATTTCGGGGACTGCATTGTTATGCGGTCCTCGCTTTTTGGGTATAATTAATTTTATAATCATCAAATTAGTTATTGACTTTTTGAGAAGATGAGTTTATAATTAAATAAAAAAACAACACGGAGGGTGACGAAGTATGGGTAAAATCGAAGAATTCACGGCTTTTTTTGACGATAAAATCGCCCGGTCAAAGCAAACGTTTGCCGCGCTTCAGGCGGATAATCGTCAGGACGAGGCGATTCTGGAAAAAATCAAGGGAAATATCTATGATATATTTCGTACGGTGCTGCTTGCAGCGCAAAAAGCGAAAAGTGATGAAAACGCGCAGCGGGATTTTTTCAGGAACAATATGAACAATATCCCGCGGGGCTGGAAGATAGCCTATGAGAAAGCGGAAAAGAACGGCGACGCTGTCAGACTGGCGCAGGAAAAAGTAAAGCTTGAAGCGCTTCGGGAGATTGAGGAAGCGTTTGCTCGTATTTGGGGGTAACGCCATGACGGAGCAAGAGGCGCTTCAGTTGTTTAAATGTTTGGCTGACCGTTCCCGTCTGCAAATATTAAAATCTCTGGCAATCGAGGATATGTATGTGGAACGTCTTGCGGAAAGGCTCGGCGTTACCGCGCCCACGATCTCGTTTCACCTGAAAAAACTGGCGGACATCGGTGCGGTCAGATCCTATAAATCGCAATATTATACCATGTATGCTTTATGCCGCGAAGCGTTTGCGGTAACGATCCTCGACATTATCAAAACGGAATCCGATGACGCATCGCTGCAGGCGCAGCGAGAGCAGATATATCGCCGGAAAGTGCTGGATTCTTTTTTTGAGTACGGCCGACTGAGAGCAATCCCCGCCCAGCGGAAAAAGGAGCGTATCGTGCTGGAGGAAATCGTAAAAGCATTTGCGCCGGGAACAATCTATTCCGAGCGTGAGGTCAATCTTATTATCGCGGACTTTCATGACGATTTTTGCACGATCCGTCGGGACTTGATTGCCGAGAATCTTATGGCGCGCAGCGACGGCAGCTATTGGCGGCTTTAAAAGCAAAAGCCTCGAGATACTGTAGGGTACCTCGAGGTTTTTATTTTTTTGCATTAACTTTCTTCGTTGTCGGGAGCCGGCGCATTGTCGATTTCCGGTGCCGACATTTCTGTCGCTGAGGGTTCCGTCAGCACGTCAAAGGTCTCCGGCGCCGGTTGTCTGTCGCCGCTT
The DNA here is from genome assembly GCA_017480115.1 of Clostridia bacterium. Taxonomy (GTDB): domain Bacteria; phylum Bacillota; class Clostridia; order Oscillospirales; family Acutalibacteraceae; genus RGIG2774. Next base: position 106,408 of record JAFVBH010000019.1, on the reverse strand, counting down.
TCGATGGGCTGCAATCTGACTGTCGGGATAAAATTACGAAGAGTCACAGCGTCAATGAAGCGATTCGAGAAAAACAATACTTTTTGCTTCTTCATAAACAGGATTGCCAGTAGGATCAGCAGCGACAGCACGCTGATCGCAATACCCGCGGTGCCACCCTGCGGCCGATATTTGAAGGTCACTGTGTGGTTGCCCGCGCTGATCGGTACCGCCAGCAGGGAATTGCCGATATTGATATAGTCGTTTTTATTCACCGCAACTCCGTCGATGGCGACATTCCAACCTTCGTCATAGGGGATAGAGGTGTACAATATTTTGTCCGACGCGGCGGTGATCATGCCGGTAAATTGACTGTCCTTAAAGGCGGTATATTCCAGTGTGCCTGCGGCTTTGATCGCGTCAATACCGGCTCTGAAATTGTCCTCATTGACGATTACCGCGTAAAATTCCACATCGGCGGAATCTTTATCGTTGGGCAGTTGAATCTCCGTGGTCACGGTTTCACCCTGCGCGACGAAGCCGCAGTCGAAAATATACGGGGTATCCAGCTTAATCTCTTTTGAGACGTTAGGCGCGCCGACAAGACAGGTATCGCTGTTGGCGCTGTGTACATAGATGAATACTTCGCCGGAGGTTTCGGGCGTCAGGGTAACGGTGGCGGCGGCGTATACGCCCCTGGAAATTTTTGTGCAGGTGAAATTACCGGAAGCGACTGCCTCGTCGGAAATCGAGCCCAGGTTGTCGACAGAATTGATCTTTCCGTCCAGCTTGGTAAATACGTCCCGTGTGCCGGTGGCGAGATTGAACATTGCTTCCTGAACGTCGAAGGGATTCGCCGCCTCTGTGGACCAGCCTGCCAGATCGGGATTCACGCAGAACGCAATGGGGAGATTGTAAGTGTTTTCATATGCCTTGTAGGTTTCGTTGGCGTCCACATAGGTATAATAGGCGCCGCTCGAGATACGGTCTTCCTTGTCGAACACGTATTTCAGCGAGAACATGGAGTTAAAGACGGGCGTCTGCGGGAAATAGGTGTAGCTGTTGACGTTGTTGCCGTAGAAGCCGATCTTCTTCATCATCTTGGACAGGTTCTCGTACGCCATGGAGGAGAATACGGATACGCCGTTGTAATAGTACCAGCTGGGATCCATACGCGCCCGCAGGTTGGACAGCTCCATTCTGTAAAAGCCGTTGGGCGCTTCCGCGTCCTCTTTTTCATCGATACGGGCTTTCATTTCGCTAAAAGCGTCATAGTCTGCGGTGAACCAGCCTTTTTCCTGATTGAATTCGTAGTTGCCGGTATCGACCACGATGATCTCGGTAATGACGCAGCACAGCAGCAACGCGCACATGGAGGAACGCATGTATTTCGGATTTTTGATCAGCGACAGGATCACGCAGTAAATAACGACGAATACAATGGTCGCCCAAATCACAGAATCCCGCGCAGAGCCGGTATCCGCCGTGTCCAGCAATACGTTTTTTGAGCCGATCTTCTGTACGAGGATTGTAAACGCGACCACCGCGGTTCCTACGCCCATAATCGCCTTGGAGGACGTGGTATCCAGATTGACAAACGCTTTATACGCCATATATAAAAGGAAGAAAGTATAGGCGAAAGAGAAACGGTAGGGAAGATCGTTGGGGAAGTGGAAGCCATGCCAAATAAAGTTGAGATAATTGATATTGAAGCTGAAATAGAAGATTGCCAGCAGCGAAACGGACGCGATCTTTTCACGGAGCGTGGTTTTGCCGGAGAACAGATACAGCGGTACGAGCACCAGCGGCAACACGCCGGAGTATATATTCGGCAGTACGTCGTCCCCGCTGCTTCTTATGGTCGGCGTCACGCCTGCCAGATGATTTGCCAGGAAGTCAAATACCGAGAAATAGGAGGAATAATCCGTCGGGAAGGAATTGCCCGTCGCGGAGCAGGCTTTTAAAATGTAATACAGCGGGATCAGCGCCGCGCAGGAAAGTCCGAACGCCAGCAGGGAAGCGCCTGCGAATTTCACGCCGCCGGATAGAAACTTGTTGTTGACAAGGTTGCGACGGGAAAGCTTGGATTTATCGGCGGCGGAGAGGGAATTATATTCTCTCCTTGTCAGCTTTAGATCGTAGTGTCGGCAATCCGACGACAGGGTATTGCCGGAAAAATAATAGATCAGGAACCAGATAACGGACAGTATGCAGATCATATACGCCATATAGTAGCTGGTATACATGGCGGCGGTCAGCGCCCCGATATACAGCCACGCCGGTTGCCCGTCGACGATCTTTTCAATTCCTAAAATGACAAGCGGGAACAACACCATGCCGTCCAGCCACATGATATTCCAGTAATACGCCATGAAGAACCCGCAAAACGCATACAGCAGACCGAACGCGGTGGTGGAAATATCCTGCTTTTTAAAGTGCTTGTTGATGAAATACGTCATGGTTCCAGCGGAAAGCGCGGTTTTGCTCAATACCATGACTGCGATAGCTTCGGTCATGTTTTTATGACCGAAGAGCAGCATGATCAGATCCCCCAGCGGACTGGAGAGATAATTCAGATAATTGCCCAAAAACGAGCCGCCCAGTCCCGAGCACCAGGAATACAGCATGCTGCTGAAATGCGTGAGCCTTTCGTAAAATTCCGCGAACAGCGGCCCGTACTGATGGTACAGATCCATGCGCAGGATCGACATATTGCCGATAGGCACGAATTTATAGGCAATATAGACAAATACCATAATCGCCGCGGCGATCATGAACGAATATATCGGGTATTTGTTTCTCGCAATCGCATTGGCAAACTTGCTTTGTTTTTTTGCAGAAGTTGACTTCTCCATATGTTGACCTTCCCAAATCATAATATTTCATAGGCTTTAACTGATTTATCATACCATATATATACCGCATTTTCAAGTTTTTTGCCTGAAAATGCGGTTTGGTTTTCCATGCGGGATTACTCTGTAGCCTTCCGGTAGAGCGCCATGATCTCATCGGGAGTAAATGTGTATTTTCGGTTACAGAAGTGACAGGTCGCCTCTGTAACCGGATCCTCCGCCATTTCCAGCAAACTCTGCGCGCCGGCGGAGAACAGCGCCCGCACTACCCGTTCCCTGGAACAGTTGCAGCGGTATGCGGTCTCGAATGTGCCGAGCGTTTCAATTGTGAAACTCGGCAGCGCTTTTTGGCATATTTCCTCAGGCGTCAGCCCTTCTGTCAACAGCGTGGTTATGGGACGCAGGTCTTTAATATCCGCTTCCACACGATCAATCGCGCTGTTATCCGCCGTCGGCATCAGTTGGATCAACAGCCCGCCGGCGGTGATGATTCCCCGGGTATCGGGTGTTGCCAGTACGCCGAGCGCGCAAACGGTCGGCGTCTGTTCGCTGGTGGCAAAATAGGCGGTTATATCCTCCGCGATCTCGCCGGATACCAGCGGTATCTGCCCGATATATGGGTCGCCCGCGCCGAAATCCTTCATAACGGTCAGCGCGCCGTTGCTTCCCACGGCCGCGCCCACGTCCAGCTTGCCCGTGTATTTCAGCGGAATAGTGACGTCGGGATTTTCAATATATCCGCGAACATTGCCGGCGCTGTCGGATACCGCGATCACGGAACCGGCGGGACCGCCGCCGTTCAGCCGCAGGGTCACGCTCCCGTTCGGCGCTTTCAGCATGTGTCCCATAAAGGATGCCGCCGTCAGCAGTCTGCCCAGCGCTGCGGAGCAGACATTGCCGGTGTTGTGTATCATATGCGCTTCTCTGACAATATCCGTCGTATCGGCTGCCATCACAAGGATCGTTCCGTCGTCGGATATGCCCCGAACAAGTTGTGCCATTTTTATTTCCCCTTTATCTATTGATCTTTCAGTTTTCTGCATACATAGTATACGCGCTGCTCATCTGCCTGCGGCGCGTCGGTCGTCAATTCACCGTATCGCGCCAGCACCTCAAAATTCGATTGCTGCAACAGCGCCGTCAACGTCTCGTCGTCATAGCAGTATTCTGTAATATCCTCATCAAATCGGGCGTACAGCTCGCCGTCGGCTTCAAATACGTCGAGATGAATATCCACATGCCCGTCCGCGTTGTCCAGTCGGTTTTGCCATACACAGTAGACGTCGTCCATGTCATAGATAAAAGTATTGTCCGCAAGGATATTTTTATGCTTGTACGCGGTATTCACGTCAAAAATGAGAATACCGTTTTTCTCCATAAAAAAGCCGACAGAATAGAACGCCCTGCCCACGTCTTTTGCAGAGGCAAGGTGATTGATGCTGTCAAGGCTGCATACCGCGCATTTGATCGAACCGAATAGATCAAGCGACCGCATATCCTGCCGGAGATACAGAATATCCAGTCCCTTTTCGTATTTCTTCTGTTGAGCCTGTGCCAGCATTTCCTCGGAAATATCCACGCCGATCACATCGTAGCCCCGCGCGGCAAACAGCTCTGCCATAGACCCGGTGCCGCAGGCGAGATCCAATAGGATCCCCGCCTTAATGCCGCAACCGGCAAGGAGAGAGCAAATATAATCCGCTCTCTCCTTATAATTGACGTTTTGTGTCAGCCTGTCGTAAACATAGGCGAACGCCTTGTAGCCGCTCATGCTTCTTCGTTCAGCGCGCAGCGTCCGAACACAATGTCATAGCCGCCGGTGCCGTAGCACAGACTGCGGTTGACACGGCTGATGGTTGCGGTCGAGGCGCCGGTCTTCTCCACGACCTCTTCATACTTTTTGTTCTCTGTCAGCATTTTTGCGACAACGATCCTGCGCGCCATGGATTTTATCTCAGGCACGGTGCAAAGATCCTCAAAAAAAGAGTAGCATTCTTCCATCGTTTCCAACGAGAGAATGCATTGCAGCAAAAAATCGGTGTTTGCATCTTTGATGCGGTTTTCCTGTGTGCTCATGGTCAGCACTCGCTTTCATCTTTTCTTATTTTATAGTTTAGCATATTACAGTGTAAAAGTAAAGACTGTTTCCGCACACTTTTTCCGTAATTTTGTCTGTCAACAATCGCTCTGTTTATTTATCGATAAAATTTTTTAATAATTTTATCGATTTTATGTGAAATCTTTGTTGATTATTTTCAAACGCTGTGCTATAATTACGGCGTATGGTTGTGTGATATGCTGTCATAAAGCACACGACAATAAAATAATGAGAGGTAATTGATATGACTTATGACGTTGCCATTATCGGCGCGGGCGTCACCGGTGCGATGACGGCAAGGCTGCTTTCCTCCTACAAGCTGAAAACAGTCCTTGTTGAAAAGACGAACGATGTTGCTATGGGCGCCTCCAAGGCAAACAGCGCGATCGTGCATGCCGGTTTCGACGCAAAGCCCGGTACACTCAAGGCCAAGCTCAACGTAAAAGGCTGCGCAATGATGCCGCAAACATGCAGAGACTTGTCTGTTCCATATAAAAACAACGGTTCTCTGGTGGTGGCTTTCTCTGATGAAGAGATGGATACCGTCCGTGAACTCTATGACAGAGGTATGGCGAACGGCGTACAGGGAATGACGATTCTGAATCAGGCGGAGCTTCGCGCATTGGAGCCAAAAATCAGCGACGAGGCGAAAGGCGCGCTTTCCGCCGGCACTGCGGGCATCGTTTGCCCGTATGAGCTGACGATCGCGTCTACGGAAAACGCTGTAAACAACGGCGTTGATTTTATGCGTAACGCAGAGGTTACCGCGATCAGCGACGACGGCGAGATCTTTACCATAACGACAGCCGCCGGAGAAATCAGGGCAAAATACATTATCAACGCAGCAGGCTGCTATTCCGACGTGATCGCCCGCATGGTTGGTGATGATTCCTTTGATATTGCGGTGCGCTCCGGCGAGTATTATGTGCTTGACCGCTCCGTCGGCAATACGGTTTCCCATACGATCTTCCAGTGCCCCACTATCATGGGCAAGGGTATTTTGGTTACGCCGACCGTGGACGGCAACCTGTTGATCGGTCCCACGGCGGACGATGTGGGGGAGAGGGACAACCTCGCCACCACGGACGCCGGGCTTGCAAATGTCCGCAAGCTTGCGATGAAGAGCGTTCCCTCTGTTTCTACAAGAGACGCCATTACCTCTTTTACCGGTCTGCGCGCACACCCGGTCAGCGATGATTTCGTGATCGGCGCCAGCAAGGCAAACGCCAGATTTATCAATGCCGCGGGCATTGAGTCTCCCGGGCTTTCCGCAGCGCCCGCAACAGCGGAATATGTGGCGGAAAAGCTCTTCGCCTCCATGGGCGCGACGCCGGAGAAAAATCCCGATTATAACCCCTATCGCGAGGCGCCCGTTCGTTTCCGTCATATGACGGCGGAGGAAAGAACCGCGCTTGTCAAAGAGAATCCAGCTTACGGCAGAATCATCTGCCGCTGTGAGACGATTACCGAGGGGGAGATCATTGACGCTATCAAAGCGCCCGCCGGCGCCAGAGACGTGGACGGCGTGAAACGCCGTACCAGAGCGGGTATGGGCAGATGTCAGGGCGGTTTCTGCGGCTCCAAAGTCGTGGAGATTCTTGCTCGCGAGCTGGACGTTCCCGTAAATACGATCACCAAGTTCGGCGGCAATTCAAATATTTTGTACGAAAGAACGAAGTAAGGAGGGCGCAGATTATGATAAATTACGATCTTGTCGTTGTCGGCGGCGGCCCTGCCGGTATGGCGGCGGCGCTGAAAGCGGAAGAATGCGGCGTTAAGAAAATTATTATCCTTGAGCGCGCTGAGACGCTCGGCGGTATTCTTGAGCAGTGTATCCATACGGGCTTCGGACTGCAGTACTTCAAAGAGGAGCTGTCCGGTCCTGAATATGCAGGCAGGTTTATCGAGCTTGTGAATAAAAGCAACATTGACGTTAAGACCGATACCATGGTGCTGAATATTTCCAAGGATAACGTGGTCACTGCGGTCAATAAGGACGACGGTCTGCTGATGTTTAACGCCAAGGCGGTCGTGCTTGCCATGGGTTGCCGTGAGCGTCCCCGCGGCGCGCTTCCCACGCTTGCGGGCACCAGACCCTCCGGTATTATGACTGCGGGCACCGCGCAGAAATATGTGAATATCGACGGCTATATGCCCGGCAAAAAGATCGTGATCCTCGGTTCCGGCGACATCGGTTTGATCATGGCGCGCCGTATGACGTTAGAGGGCGCGGAGGTCAAGATGGTGTGCGAGTTGATGCCGTACTCCGGCGGTCTTACGAGAAATATTGTCCAATGCCTGAACGATTTCGACATTCCGCTGTATCTGAGCACGACCGTGATCAAGACCCACGGCAAGGAGCGTCTGGAGGGCGTGACCATTGCCAAGGTTGACGAGCGGTTCAATGTGATCGAGGGCACCGAGCAGTATGTTGAATGCGATACGCTGATGCTTTCCGTCGGTCTGATCCCTGAGAATGAACTGACGACCGGCGTCGGAATCAAGATGGATCCCGTGACCCGCGGCGCGTACGTCTCCGAAATGCGTGAGACCGATCACCCCGGTATCTTTGCCTGCGGCAATGTTTTGCAGGTGCATGATCTGGTTGATTTTGTTACGCTGGAGGCGCAGATTGCCGGTGAGGGCGCTGCTAAGTATATTCTGGATAAAGCGTCCTTTGATAACGCGGAATACATTGAGCCTGTGAAGGGGTTCGGCGTTCGGTATATCGTTCCGCAGAAAATGAATATCAAGAGTGAAAAGGATATTGAGCTTTACTTCCGAGTCGGCGCGGTATATCCCAATGCGAAAGTTGTTTTGGAGGCTGACGGTCAGGTCATCTCCTCCAAAAAGAAAATTAAGCTTGCGCCCGGTGAAATGGAAAGCGTTACGGTTCCCGTCAGCGTTCTCAAGACGCTGACCAAAGACAGCAACGTGACTGTCAGAGTGGAGGTATAAATCATGCAGAAGAATCTTATTTGTATCGCCTGTCCCCGCGGCTGTTATATTACTGTTGATCTTAATGATTCCGGCGAGGTCGTTTCCGTTACCGGAAACACCTGCAAACGCGGCGATACATATGCCAGAACCGAAATGACAAATCCCACGCGTTCTTTGACCTCTACCGTAAAGGTTGAGGGCGGCGCGCACCCTGTTGTGCCCGTAAAATCTGCCGCGCCCGTGCCGAAGGGCATGCTGTTTGAATGCATGAAAGAGATCAATCGGGCAACGATCAAGGCGCCCGTGAAGATCGGCGACAAGGTGATTGAGAATATTCTCGGTACCGGCGTAGATATAGTAGCGACCAATAATTGCTGATTGTTCTTTAAGGGCATGGCATATGCCATGCCCTTGTTTTTGTTGTATGAAATTGAAAATGAATTACAGCATGACCTTTCGGGCATGCTGTCTCGGCTATATTACGCAGGCAGTGGTCAATACCTATCTGCCGCTGTTATACGTGATGCTGCACGCCGTATACGGAATCTCTCTTGTGCAATTGGGATTTATCGGCAGTCTGAACTTTGTGGCGCAGATCGCCGTGGATTATCTGGCCGGGAAAGTCATTGCCGGGTTCGGCTACAAGAATTCCGCGATTCTGGCGCATATTTTTGCCTTTGCCGGCATTATATCTCTTGGCATTTTGCCACGGGTGATGCCCTCGGCTTTTGCGGGGATCGTGATTGCCGTGATGATTTGCGCGGCAGGCAGCGGCATGATCGAAGTTTTAATCAGTCCCATTGCGGACGCCTGTCCGCATAAGAATAAGTCAGCCGCCATGAGCTTGACACACTCATTTTATTGCTGGGGACAATTGCTGGTCGTGGCGATATCGACTGTATTTTTTCGGTTTTTCGGTATTGGCGCATGGTATGTGCTTGCGATGATCTGGGCGCTGATTCCCGCCGCCAACGGTATTTTGTTTGCGCATGTACCGATGCCGCCGGTACTGGACGAGAAAAAAGGACCCGGCGTGCTGCGTTTATTCTGTTTGCGAAATTTTGCGTTATTTTTTCTGATGATGATTTGCGGCGGCGCGTCAGAACTGGCGATCAGTCAGTGGCTTTCCGCCTTTGCGGAAAGCGCCTTGGGATTGGAAAAGTCTGCCGGTGATATTTTCGGTCCCTGTATGTTCGCTCTGTTCATGGGGACATCGCGAGTAATTTATACACCGATCAGCAAAAAAATTCGGCTGCGGTACTATATGGTGTTGCTATCGGCATGCTGCGTGATCGGGTATCTGTTGGCGGGATTTGTACAAAATCCTGTCGTCAATCTGATCGGCTGCGCTGTTTGCGGGTTTTCCGTCGGCATTATGTGGCCGGGAACGTTCAGTCTTGCGGCAGCGCATCTCCCGGATGGCGGCACGTCCATGTTTTCGATTTTGGCGCTTGCCGGTGATTTAGGATGTTCGCTGGGACCGTGGTTTGTCGGGCAGGTATCCGACGTGTTTGGCAGCGACCTTACCTATGGAATTCGCGCAGCGGCAATTTTTCCCGCTGTAATGCTCGCAGTATTAATAATATTTATTTTCACACATAATAAAAAGGATCAAATTCAGACTGTAAAATGACGGGAGAAAATCGTATGTTGATTTCTGAAGCAGAGCAAAGAGTGAAAGCTTTGCGGAACGAATTGAATTTTTACAGCTATCGGTATTACGTTGAGAATGAAAGCGACATCTCGGATTTTGAATATGATAAGAAAATGCGGGAGCTGGAAGAGATCGAAAATCTTTATCCGGCGTTAAAAACGCCGGATTCGCCGACGGCGCGTGTCGGCGGCGCGGCGGAAAGCTTGTTTTCTCCCGTGGAGCATACCGTTGTGATGGAAAGTTTGCAGGACGCTTTTTCCGAGGACGAGCTGCGGGAGTTTGACCGTAAAGTGCGGGAGAGTTGCCCAGATGCCGTTTACGTTGTAGAACCGAAAATTGACGGACTTTCCGTATCCTTGGAATACCAGGACGGTCTGTTTGTCCGCGGCTCTACGCGCGGCGACGGCAGAACAGGAGAGGATATTACGGAAAATCTGCGCACCATACGCACCGTGCCTTTAAAATTAAGAAAAAATATCCCGTATCTTGAGGTGCGCGGGGAAGTATATATGTCCCATGCTTCTTTTGCCGCGCTTGTACGCCAGCAGGAACTGCATGATGAAAAGCCCGCCAAGAATCCTCGCAATGCCGCTTCCGGCAGTTTACGGCAGAAAAATGCGGCGATCACAGCAAAAAGAAAACTGGATATTTTTGTATTTAATGTACAACAAATTGTACAAAATCCTGAAGATGAAGAATTGTCAACTCATTATCGCTCTTTGGAATTTTTACGGGAATTGGGCTTTGTTACTGTTCCCAGTTTCACGCTTTGCGACACTATTGACACGACAATTGTAGAAGTCAGACGTATCGGCGCGCAGCGCGGCGCGCTGGATTTTGATATTGACGGCGCTGTGATCAAGGTCAATGACTTTTCACAACGGGAAATGCTGGGTAGTACGTCCAAATTCCCGAAATGGGCGGCGGCGTTTAAGTATCCGCCGGAGGAAAAAGAGACTGTACTGCAAGAGATTGAGATCAATGTCGGCAGGACCGGCGTTTTGACGCCCACGGGGGTGTTCGCGCCGGTGACGCTCGCAGGTACGACTGTCAGCCGCGCAACGCTGCACAATGAGGATTTTATCAAAAGCAAGGATATTCGCATCGGCGATAAGGTTGTTCTGCGCAAAGCAGGCGATATTATTCCCGAGGTAGTTGCCGTACAGGAGCATTGCGCCGGTTCCGTGCCGTACACGATGCCGGAGTTTTGTCCTTCCTGTGGCGGCAAGACCGAGCGGGACGCGTCTGAAGCCGCGATTCGCTGCATTAATCCTGATTGTCCGGCACAGCTGGTGCGGAATCTGATCCATTTCTGCTCCCGCGACGCGATGGATATTGAGGGGCTGGGCGAAGCGCTGATCGAGCTTTTTGTCTCCGATGGGCTTATTCGGTCTGCAGCCGACATATATCATATTGGAAAAGAAGATATTCTCAAGTTTGAGGGCATGGGAGAAAAATCCGCGGAAAATCTTCTGCTTGCCATCGAAAATTCCAAGCAAAACGATCTTGCGGATCTGATTGCCGCCCTCGGCATTCGGCATATCGGCGCGAAAGCAGGGCAGCTGCTTGCCGCTCATTTCGGCGACATGTCGTCGATCATGGCAGCAGGTATTGACGAAATTACAGCCATTGACGGTTTCGGCGGAATTATGGCGCAGTCCGTGATCGATTATTTTGCGCAGCCGCAGACAAAGGAATTGATTGCAGATCTGACCGCCGGCGGGGTAAATATGCGCAGCAAGGCGGAAAAAAAAGATGATCGGTTTGCCGGTATGACCTTTGTGCTGACCGGCGCGCTGATTGATTTTACTCGCGACGAAGCGTCAAAGATCATTGAGGCTTTCGGCGGAAAAACCTCGTCTTCCGTATCTAAAAAAACCGCCTGCGTCCTCGCAGGGGAAGACGCAGGCAGTAAACTCGTAAAAGCAAATACACTCGGGATTCGGATAATTAATGAAGAAGAGTTTAAGGAAATGATTAAATAAATTAAAATAAGTCGTCGTTATAAAACGCGGTTTTGAACCAAATATCATCGGTGGAAAAACTTTTGCCGTTCAGATAAGACAGTATACCGGCGTCGGTTGTAAAATCGAAGCGTATGCTATAGGAGTACAGACACTGTTTTTTATAACCGCCCAGCTTTTTATTCTGCTCATTTCTGCCGTATTTTCCGTCCCCCAGCAGCGGATGCCCGATATGGGCCAAATGCGCGCGGATCTGATGGGTACGACCTGTGAGCAGATTGATCTGCAGCAGGGAAACGCCTTTACGATAGTCCAGTACGGTGTATTCAGTCTTGATGATTCGTGAATCCGGAGCCTCCTTATTCGTGATAAAAACCTTATTTTTATCGCTGTCTTTCCGCAGATACGCAGTCAGAAGATCGCGTGTTTTCGGCATTTCGCCTATGGCAATACACATATACAGTTTTGTTAATTCCCTGTCCTTGATTTTTTGATTCAGTACCCGCAACGCCTCCGCGTTTTTTGCGGCGAGCACAAGCCCGCCTGTGTTTCTGTCGATTCGATTTGCCAGTGACGGCACAAAAGAATTTTCCTGTTCGGGCTTATATTTTCCTTTTTCATACAAATACCGCTTTACCCGGGCGACCAAGGTATCCACATATTCGTTATTATCCGGGTGGCAGAGTACGCCGGCCTTTTTGTTGAGAATCATAATATTCTCGTCCTCATAAACAATATCCAGCGACTTCGGCGCAGAAAGAAAATCGTATTTTTTTTCTTGGATTTGCCCGAAAAATTCATCGCTGATATACATATCGATCACATCACCCGCCGCGAGCTTTACGGAAAATTCAGCTTTTTTACCGTTTCGTTTGATCCGCTTTGTGCGCAGATATTTATACATGAGAGTTTTCGGCAGGGCGGGGACGCATTTTGCAATAAACTTGTCCAGACGCTGTCCGGCGTCATTTGCGGTAATGGTAAATGTTTTCATAATTATTATACACCTCTGAGACGGGAGCGATTACTATGCGTGAACCGGAACAATCGGTAGTCTTGCCGGAAGATCCGGCGCAAACGGAGCTTTTTGATCATGCCGGACATCGGCAGCGGCTGCGCGAATATTTCCTCAATCACGGTATGGATGAAATGCGGGATTACGAGATCTTGGAGTTGTTTCTATTTTACTCGATTCCGCGGCAGGATACAAGACCCATTGCGCGAAGACTGTTAAATAAATTCGGCAGTCTGTCCGCCGTGCTGGACGCGAATATCGGCGAGATTATGACCGTAGGGGGAATCGGAAGAAACAGCGCCTGTCTGCTGAAAATGCTGCCGGACGTCGCCAGAATGTATATGCTGGATAAAAAAGAAAATAAGGTGCGGTTGGAAACGACGGACGCTATTCGGTCGTATCTGGCGGATTTCTTTATCGGTAAGCGCGTGGAATGTTTTTACATATTATGTATGGATAGGAGCTGCAAGCTGCTGCGATGTACAAAACTCGGCGAGGGGGAGGAGTACAACGTCGCCGTCAGTATCAACAAGGTCAGCCTTGAAATTGCGGAATCCGCCGCGTCGCTTGTGGTGATTGCGCATAATCATCCGTTCGGTATGGCGCTGCCCTCGCAGCAGGACGTGACGCTGACAAAAAACATTGCCGATCTTGCCCGCGCGATGGGAGTATCACTGATCGATCATCTGATTTTCTCCGCTGACGACGTATTTTCCATGGCAAATTCTAAGAAGTTTTACAAATTATTCTTCAATTAAGAATGATTTGTTTAATAAATTTATAATGTTAACAGTTTATTAATAAAATAGACATCATTAGTTCATTTAATTTGTCTATTATTTTAGTAAAATAATCAATTATAGTGTAGAAATTTATCTAAATTTCTGTTTTCGGATTTGAGTCAAAAGGAGAGGCTTCTATGCGAACAAAAAAACTAATCAGCCTGTTATTGGTCTTTGCGCTGTTGTTGTCAACGGCCAGCTGTTCGTTTGGCAAAAAAGACGAAGAGCCGGACGACAGCGTACCGGTGGACGCGGTCGAGGAACCAATAGAGGAGGATGTATCCTTTGTCTTTACCGGTGATCTGGACAACTTCCGGCAGACCCATATGGACAGTATTGTCCGCTCCGTTTCTTCCGCGGACGTTGTTCGTGATAAGAAATATGAGCTCGACAGCGCGAAAGCTGAAACGATCATTAATACGATCGATAAAGCGCTCGGCTCAACAGAGCTGAAATCTCTGTTGAATCTGGATCTGAAAACAACGTTGCTCGGCGTATTGGATAATCTGTACACCAACGATCTTGTCAATACCATTATACAATATCTTTATCCGCTGGTAGGCGGCGAGTTTGCGAAGGTATGGGCAGGGCTGCCGTCGGATCTTGCGCTCGATGACGTTGCAACCGGCGTTCCCGTGGTTTCCACCGCGCAGGTCAACGCGGACTTGTACATTGATCAGATCGAGGAAGCGTTGGAAACGATCAAGTTCTATCTTTTCCCCACCACCTTTGCAGCGCATCTGCCGCCGGAATATTCCGCTATCGCGGCGAAGCTTTCCAAGGTAACTACGCGCTGTATTTGGGATAAGGAAACCGAAACACTCATCGATCCGTGGAAAGACCCCTCGATTTTGACAGAGGACGGCAAACTGGATCTTGATTGGGGCGTTACCGATAAGGCAAGCTTTATTAACGCGGTATCTGCAGCGCTGTACGGCGTTGAGCCGTTGTTGCTGGCTCTGATCGCCAATAAGCCTTTGGAGAACAGCGGTATCATCGGCCGCGGCGAAGGCGAGGCAAGAATCCTTGCCGGTAAGATTGCCCTTCCCATGACCATCGACACCATTGAGCTTGTGCTGCGCGCAACGCCGAACAAAGGCTATGACAATGCGCTGATCCCGATTTTTGAGGCGCTGGGCGTAACCGTATCCAGCGCGGATAATTATTCCACGATGCGTGAGGTCGTGGAGCTTGGGCTTTTGGAACCGATTGAAGCGCTGTTGGCTGCGCTTGCCGACGCGCCGCTGAATTACGTGTTGGCGGTTTTGCCGAATCTCGCGTACGCGGTGACCGCGCAGATGATCGTTCCGCTGTTGGGCATGCTGAAAACCGAAATTTCGTATACAACAAACGCGGTTTATACCGTTAAAATTGCCGGCGAAGGCAAAATGAACGATGCTTACAAGTCCGACGAGCCGATCAAAATCAATCTCGGCGAGATGATCAATCTTGAGGATATGGGGCTGGATATTTCCTCCTTTGACGCAATCCTCTCCCTTGTTTCCCCTGCGTTAGGCGTTACGCTGCCGCATCTGGACGGTGCCAAGCTTGCTACGCTGGGTAACCTGATCTGGAAGAACACGAACCGTTCTGAAAAGACATATTCCGTCGGCTCTTCGGATAAGGCGGCATATATCGTTGCCGATAAGGGCGATGTGCTTCTCTTCCTCTTCGACTACTTGTTTGATGCGCTGCAGGACAGCGCGCTTCGCTCGAAGGTGCTTGGGCTGCTGGGCAACAATCTTCCGGACATTGGCAACACAATTGTCAGACGCGTACTTGCAAATCCCCGCAACGCCATTGCCGCAGTTGCAGAACTGATTATTCCGCAATCGTATTCCAAGCCGAAGGGCATGCAGTGGTCGCAGCCGCAGGGCGGCGCCTCAAACGTCTCTTCTCTGTATACCGCGTACTGGACGAGGGAGAAAGCCGATTATATGGTCAGTTCTCTGCCCGGTTTTGTTGACGGCTTGCTTGGCATGATCGGTCCCGAGATCGGCGGGCAAAAAGCCTCCAGTCTTTCAGATCTGATCGGTAACTTGGTTGGCAGCCTTTTGACGGCAAATACGGTCAATTCACTTGCCGAAACGGTACAGAACCTGCTTAGCGGTGTTTCTTTACCCGCGGCTGTGACGGATCTTTTGAAATCGCAATTGGGCGTTGACTTGAACGCGATCAAGTCTTTCCGCGCAAGCTTCGCCGATGGCGATAAGGACGCGTTTAAAGCTGCGATCTCTGATTTCCTTTCTCCGCTGAATAAGGTATTGGCATTCCTACTGACGGGAGAGGATCTTTCCATCAGTCTGACAGACGGTTCCGACGGCTCCGCCGCAAAGCTGATCACTTTGAGCGGAAACGACGGATATACCACCGCGATCATTCCGTTGCTTGAGGCACTGGGTGTGCCCGATGTTATGTCGCCCGCTGCGTTTAAGGCTGACTCGGGCAAGATTCTTTCCAACCTGCTGACGATGATCTTCGGTTTTGTTGACGCGGTGCAGGCGAATCCCCTTGGTAAGATTGTGGAGATTCTTCCGAATCTGCTGTTGTTCTTGCATTCCGGCGGTGTCACTACCGTAGTAGAGAATCTGCTGTATCCGGTCAATCTGTTGCTTGATATCATTCGCCCGATTTACAGTGTGAATATCAGCGATCTGGTCGGCATGGATATTACATTCAGAAATGTTGATCTCATCGCATTTGCGATGGGCTATCTGAACCCGATGATCACCAATGCGCTGGGTATTAATCTGAATCTGAACTTCACGACGGATTCCTTGTATAACGCGCTGTTTGGTGACATTACGCCTGAGCGTTATACGTCTGCAAATGGGCAGGCAGCTTACAGAATCAATCCCAATGATATTAATAAAGCAGACCTGCTGACAATTATTTATGATTATCTGCTGAAGACGATCCTTTCACCCGAGGTGATGCCGGCGCTTCTGAATATGCTGAAAAATAACCTTGGTCTGGACGGTAAAGTCTATAATCTGATTGAAAAGATATTGCCCGCGGTACAGCAAGCAGATCAGAAGTACCCCGGTGCTGCAAAGGCGTTGGTATTTTGGATCATCTTTGTTGCAGAACCGCTGCTTGGCATTATCGGTACGTTCAGCGGTGGAATTTCCGGTCTGTCCGACATTACCGGCGCGATCACTTCCATTGCCGGCTCTGTGTCTCTTGACAGCGTCCGATTCTCTGTCTCCGAGCTGGCAAAAGATGCGAGAAATGAAGGATTCTTTGATATGCTGCGTTCTATCATTTCCCCTGTAATCAGCACATTGATCAACCGCTAACACAACAATAAAAAATCCCATCTGTTTCGCACAGGTGGGATTTTTATTTTTTCACAGGACGTGTGTTTTGTCTGAAGACACAAATATATTTATTTCTTGATTTTGGACCAGTATTCTTTGGCAACCTGCTCATTTTTATTGTCGCCGTAGGTGTAGTATTGCGCGTTCTTGATCTTATCCGGCAAATATTGCTGCTTCACCCAATGATTCTCATAGGCATGCGGATATTTATAAAATTGTCCTTTCACCGCGACCTCAGCGCCGTCATAATGCTTGTTTTGCAATTGCCGCGGTACCGGGCCTGTGTTACCATGCTTCAGATCCGCCATTGCCGCCTCAATCGCCAACGCGCCGGAATTTGATTTCGGCGCGTTGCACACGAGGATCACTGCGTCTGCCAGCGGAATCTGCGCTTCGGGCAGCCCGACCTGAAACGCAATATCGACCGCCGCTTTTACGATCGGTATGATTTGCGGGTAGGCTAGACCGACGTCTTCGCAAGCGCAGATCATCAGTCGTCGCGTTGCCGACGCAAGATCGCCCGCGTCCAACAGTCGTGCCAAATAATGCAGCGCGGCGTTTGCGTCGGAGCCGCGCATGGATTTTTGATAGGCGGACAACAAGTCGTAGTGCTCGTCACCGAGTTTATCATAGCGGATCACTGTTTGTCTGCCTACGCCGACCACTGTATCCAGTGTGATTTTCCGTACTTCTCCGTCTACGGGGAGCGGAGAGGCGAGCATCGCTGCTTCCGCATTGTTGATTGCTGCCCGAACGTCGCCGCCGCAGGAATTGGCAATTTGTTCGATAACACCCGGTTCAATATCCAGCCGTACATGCTGTTCTTCCGAAAGAATATTGAACGCCCGCAGTATCGCGATTTTAATATCCGGAAAATCTACAGGTTTAAATTCAAAGACAGTGGAACGGCTCAGCACCGCAGAGTATACATAAAAATACGGATTCTCAGTTGTGGACGCGATCAGTGTGATTCTGCCGTCCTCAATATATTGTAACAGTATCTGCTGTTGTTTCTTATTGAAATACTGAATCTCGTCCAAATATAACAGAATCCCGCCGCGGGTATCAATGCTGTTCACCGAGGCTGCAATCGCTTTTATATCCGCTGTAGAGGCGCTGGTGCCGTTTAATTTAAATATTTTTTTATCCGTCATACTGGCGGCAATTTCCGCAACCGTTGTTTTGCCTGTTCCGGAAGGTCCGTAGAAAATCAAATTCGGCAGATCGCCGGAACGTATAATGTTGCTTAACGGTTTGTTTTTCCCGATCAGATGTGTTTGCCCGACGACCTCGTCAAGACTTTTCGGGCGGATTCTGTCCGCCAGCGGTGTAGCCATTGTCTGACCTCCTTGTTTTTCGCTGTACTGATTTTATCATATCGGGAAATAAATATCAATATGTTTTCCATATAATTCAGAACAAATGTTTAATTTACTCGCACAGATAAAATATCTTGGGCAAATAAAATAATGGAAACGCATTATATTCTGATTTTTCTTTTGAATGGTTCTTGCTTTTTTTGTTCTACCGTGTTATAATACTAAAGCTCATTAAGAAAAGGAATTGATGTACATGAAACTCGGCATTGTTGGGCTCCCGAATGTTGGTAAAAGCACATTGTTTAACGCGCTGACAAATGCCGGTGCGCAGTCTGCGAACTATCCTTTTTGTACAATCGAGCCGAATATCGGGATCGTTCCTGTGCCGGATTACCGGTTGGACCGTTTGTCTGAGATGTATCACCCCGCCAAATTAACGCCTGCAACGGTGGAATTTGTCGATATTGCAGGTTTGGTCAAGGGTGCGTCTAAGGGCGAGGGACTGGGCAACAAGTTTCTTGCGAATATCCGTGAGGTTGACGCGGTCGTGCATGTTGTGCGCTGCTTTGAAAATGATGATATTACCCATGTTGAGGGTAGCGTCGATCCCGTGCGTGATATTGATATTATCAATCTTGAATTGATTCTCTCCGACATCGAGATTTTGGAACGCCGGATTGATCGTGATACTAAGGCGATGAAAGGCGATAAATCTTACGCGAAAAGCGTGGAGTTTTTCAAGCGGCTGAAAAGCGAGCTGGATAACGGTAAGTGTGCGAGAGCCGTGGATGTTTCCGATGACGAGCAGGCGCTGATGGATACTGTTGCGCTGCTGACCGCGAAACCGGTGATTTACGCATGTAATATGAGTGAGGACGATTTTGCTGCCGGCAAGATCGAGGAGAATGCACGGTATCAGGCGGTCAAATCCTTTGCCGACGCGGAAGGATCCGAGGCATTGCCGATTTGCGCCGAGCTTGAAGCGCAGATTGCCGACTTAGGCGTTGAGGAAAAAGAAATGTTCCTTGCGGATCTGGGAATTGCCCACGGCGGCTTGGAAACGCTGATACAGAGAAGTTACGATCTCTTAGGACTGATGTCTTATTTGACTGCCGGTGAACCCGAGGTCAGAGCATGGACGATTAAAAAAGGCACAAAAGCGCCGCAGGCGGCAGGGAAGATCCATTCAGATTTTGAACGTGGTTTTATTCGCGCGGAAGTCATTTCTTTTGATGATCTGATGGCGTGCGGTTCCACCACCGCGGCAAAAGAAAAAGGACTTATGCGGTCCGAGGGAAAAGAATATGTCATGCAAGACGGAGATATTGTTCTTTTTCGATTCAATGTTTAAACGATAATTCACAAATTGCCGCAACAGGCGGCACATATCCGCTCGTGGCGCAGCTGGATAACGCAGCAGATTCCGATTCTGAAGATCGGGGGTTCGAATCCCTTCGAGCGGGCCAAAAAGCAAGGCGAAAGCCTTGCTTTTTTATGCCCGCTCGAAGGGATTCGCTTTTTAATTTCGGACAAGTATCGCGCGTGGAGGGCGATAAAATCTCAATTCAGTTGAATCACGTTTCTTTGCTGTTTATTCGTACGAAAATTCTGTTTTCATGTATAAA
The DNA here is from genome assembly GCA_017480115.1 of Clostridia bacterium. GTDB lineage: Bacteria > Bacillota > Clostridia > Oscillospirales > Acutalibacteraceae > RGIG2774. The sequence goes on along the minus strand of JAFVBH010000019.1, from coordinate 86,860 downwards.
CCGCCCCTGTTGTTTGATAATAACCACGAGGTGCTAGATATGCAAATCCAAACCATCGGAATCCCTACGGCGATGTACTATTTTGAATACGGAGAGATTTGGCGGCGTTTCTTCTCCGCTTTGGGACTGCGGGTGTTGCTTTCCGAAAAAACGAATGCCGAAATACTCGATGCCGGTACAAAAAAAGCCTCTTCCGATCTTTGTTTACCTGTAAAAGCAATGTTTGGGCACGTCGATTATCTTTTGCAGGGGGACGCGCAGCCGGACGCCTTGTTCCTTCCGAAAATTTATAAGACGAGCGTGGGCTGTTATACTTGTCCGAAAACGATCGGTTTAACGGATATGCTGAAAGTAACATACGCAAAGCTGCCGACGGTGATCGAGCCGTGCTTTTACGGTGATATGAAAAATTTTTTAATTTCAACCGGTCGAGGGTTGGGGTATTCGCGTATGCTGTCCTATCGGGCATACCGAATCGCGACGGGAAAAAAAGAGGTGCCAATGTATGATACCCATGCGGAGGGCTTGACCGTCGCGCTGGTCGGGCACAGCTATGTGCTGGGCGACGCATATCTGAATATGCAGATCAAGGCGCGACTTCACGCGATGCGGATACGATGTCTGACGTCCGATGATATGCGGCTGCCAACGCATGCAAATCTTGCCGCTGTCACCGGTTATAAACAACCGTTTTGGCATTCGGCGGATAGAAATTTAACATTTGTAAAAAATGTAACGGATCACCGTGCAGCAGACGGCTTTATTTTTTTGAATTCCTTTGGCTGCGGCACAGACTCTCTATCTGTCGGCTTTTGCAGGGATTATATCCGGCAGCATTCGGACATTCCCGCAATCACAATCAGTCTTGACGAGCATAGCGCCGAGGCGGGATTCGTCACCCGACTGGAGGCCTTTGCGGATTGTCTGGAATCCGCTGCGTGCAGATATTCTGAAAGTATGGTGATATAGTTTGACGCTCGGGTTTCCGAATATGGGCAATCTTACGACCATTTTATGCGCGTTTATGCGCAACATCGGCGGCCAGTTTGTCGGGCCGCTTCCTACAACGGAACATACGGCAGCGCTGGGCGTGAAGTATGCGCCGCAGGACGCCTGTATGCCGATGAAAATCGTACTTGGTAATTTTCTCGAGGCATATGCGCACGGCGCGGATACCGCTTTGTTTTTCGGCGGCAAGGGTCCCTGTTGCTTCGGCTATTTTGCCGAAACCTTTCAATTGATCTTCCGGAAAAATGGGATCCCTATGCGTGTGATTGCGCTGGAAAATAACGCGCAAGGTGTACGCGAGGCGATGCAGTTGCTCACGGCCGTCGGTAAAAAATCATTGCGGTACGATGCGTCGCTGTTGCCTTTGGGGATTAAATGCGCCGATATGCTTGACAGATACGAGCAGGCGGTCTATGACAAACAGGCGGAGATCACTGATCCTGCGGAAAAAAGCAAACTGCGTATATTCCTCTCGGAATTGGAGCAAAAAATGAAGGCTGCGGTTTCTCTGCGCGCGCTCTATGTATTGGCAAAACAGGGGATAGCTGCCCTGTCGGACTTTCAAAGCGATACTGTGCCGCAAATCAGAATCGGCGTAGTAGGAGATATTTATTCTGTGATTGATCCGTTTATGAATAAAAATATCCAATCCGTACTTGCGGATATGGGGGCGTACACGCAGCGCAGTATGAGTATCAGTGGTTGGCTGGACGATAAGGTGAAACGGCGGCGGCAGAGTTGGCGACAGGCGGCGGACGAATTTCTGCCGTCTCGAGTAGGCGGGTTTGCGCGTGAAACCGTCGGCAATGCCGCACGCTGGGCGAACGGCGGGTTTGACGGCATTATTGAGATCTATCCGCTGAATTGCATGCCCGAAAGCGTCGCCCGAAATATTTTACCGAAAGTGTCCGCCACCTATGGCAAACCCATTTTATCCGTGGTCGTCGATGAAATGAGCGGTGAAGCGGGGTATCTTACCCGATTGGAAGCCTTTACGCAAATGATGATCAGAAAGAAGGACGCGCAACTTGAACGAGCTATATCTGGGCATTGATGTTGGCTCCATCAGTACGGATCTTGTGCTGATGGAGCCGGATCGGACGATCTATAAAAAAATATATTTGCGTACGCACGGCGATCCTATATCCGCGGTCGCGGCGGGAATCAATCGGATTCTCGACGGGGAACGGGATATAAAAATAGCAGCTGTCGGGACAACCGGCAGCGGGCGTAATATTGCGGCGCATATGGTCGGGGCGGACGTCGTGAAAAATGAAATCACCGCCCACGGCGTTGCCGCAGTGCAGGCTGTGCCCGATGTACGTACCGTGCTGGAGATCGGCGGACAGGATTCCAAAATTATTTTTATCGAAAACGGAATTATTGTTGATTTTAATATGAATACCGTTTGCGCAGCAGGTACGGGATCGTTTCTTGACCGACAGGCGGGCAGGCTCGGTATCGGCGTTGAAAGTATCGGGGAGTTGGCGCTGACGAGCAAAAATCCTTGTGCGATTGCGGGCAGGTGCGCGGTGTTTGCGGAATCCGATATGATCCATAAGCAGCAGGAGGGCAGCAGTCGCGAGGATATTCTTGCCGGTTTATGCAATGCTTTGGTGCGCAGCTATTTGAATAACCTATGTGCCGGAAAGCGTCCGGCGGCGCCGGTCATGTTTCAAGGAGGCGTTGCCGCCAATCGGGGAATTGTTCACGCGTTTGAAAACGAATTGCAGGAGACCTTGATTATACCGGAGTATTTCGACGTTATGGGAGCTTGGGGCGCGGCAATCCTTGCGCAGGAGCAGCATAAAAAAACGGGTGCCTGCTCTGCGTTTAAGGGGTGCTTTGACATCAGCGGCGAATGGCGCAGTCAGAACAAAATCTGCGGCGGTTGCGCCAATCGATGCAGCGTGTCGGTCATTTATTTGAATAACAGCAAGATCGGTAGAATCGGGAATAAATGCGAAAACACGCGTGTGTAGATATTATTTATCACGGTAGGAAACAGCGGCAGCGCAGGGCGCTTTGCCGTTGTTTTATTCTATGGGAAACTGCTCTTGTCGTGTGCGGTTTTGATTGGAACAAAATGTATCGACCCGTCCCACGTGATTTGGGGTTGATACGTTGCAGACGTGTTTCTTGTTTTATCGATCAAACTCGCCGGTTTACTTATTTTTTCATATTTGAAACATATTGTTATTGAAATAATAGACAAAATGGTGTATAATTGCAGCGCAATACTTAGGAGGTGTTGTTTTTGATGAAACGGACGTATAAACTCATGATGGCGCTGGCTGTCATGATCGCAATGTTTGCGGCAATTTGCGTATATGCCGCGGCAGCGGAAAGTGGAGCCATCGCAGGTTTCGCGGTCAATACGTTACAGGCGCAGAATCCGAATGACGTTGGGGCGGTCAAATGGTTTTCCGGCGCTGTAGATGGCAAGTACTACATTTTTTTACCTACCAATGCGGATAGGAGCAGTATGACCGTATGGTTTTCTGCCGACGGTGAAGTAAAATGCGGGGACGTCGTGTTGGAAAACGGGAAGGAGACGTCTGTTTTCGCAGAAGGAGACGAATTTGTTTTAACCTGCGGAGAAAATACATATACCGTGGTTTTTCGCCAGTCGGCAAACGCGGCGACCATGTATATTGCAACTGAATCCGGTACGATGGATGCGGTGCATGCAAATAAGGAGCATAAGGAAGCCGGTATCATTGATATTTTTGACAGCGCCGGAAAAGAGCAATATAACGGCAAGCTGTCCTACATCAAGGGCAGAGGCAATTCTACCTGGACAGGCTTTGATAAAAAGCCCTATAATATCAAGCTGGATAAAAAAGCGGATCTGTTCGGCATGGGCAAGAGCAAAAAATGGTGTCTTCTTGCCAGCGCCGGCGAGCATTCCTTTATCCGCAATAAGCTGATGTTCGATTTCTCGCTGAATCTCGGTATTAACGCATCCGCCGACGTGGTCATGACGGACGTTTATATTAACAGTGAGTATATGGGCGCTTATATCGTGACAGAAAAGGTGGAGATCGGCGAAACCCGCGTAAATATTTTTGATCTTGAGGGCGAAACAGAGGATGTAAACGACGCTGATTTGGATGCGTATGCGCTTGCGGGCAACAGATCGCTTGCTTCCGGCAATATTCCTCCCGCAAATTCCTATAAATACGTGGACATTCCCAATGATCCGGAACAGATCACGGGTGGCTATCTGCTTGAATTTGAAAAGGCATATAGATACAAAGACGAGGTTTCCGGGTTCGTTACAAAAAATCATCAGGCCATCGTCGTCAAAGAGCCGGAATATGTCACCAAGGCGCAGATCGAGTATATCAAGGACTATTATCAGGACTTTGAGGACGCGCTCTATGCCCGCTCGGGCTATAATTCAAAGGGGAAGTATTATACCGATTATATCGACATTGAGTCCCTTGCGAAAGCCTATATTATTCAGGAATTTGCTGAAAATTTCGACGGTAACAGTTCCAGCTTTTTCCTTTCCAAGGACGTTGACGGGAAATTTATTTACGGTCCGGTATGGGATTTTGACCTTTCCTTTGGCTTGGGCTGGGCAAATACATTGATTTCTTTTAGCGTTAACAGCGCCGATCCCAATAAAATGTATATCTATAATACCTATATGGGCAACCACAATCAAAAGCGCAACTCACTTCTGGGACAAGCGCTCAACCATACCGACTTCCAGGCATTGGTGACAAAGATCTGGACGGAGCAGGTTCTGCCCTACAGAGAAACTTTTATGAATAATATCAATACCTTCGGCGAGAACACCGCCGCGTCTGCCGGCATGAACGCGGTCAGATGGAACCTTTACGGGACAACAGGCGAGGCTGCCATACGTTCCAATTATAACGGAGAGTATGCGTCGATCTCGCAATTTTCTCAAATACGATTTGATGTTTTGAACAAGGCGTTTGCTCCTGAGACCCATTTTGTAAGGTATGAGACCCGCGGTACCACGAAAACCGTTGTACTTGATGATACGATGTACACAACCGGCGATACTGTTACGCTGAAGGATGCGGTGGGCATCGACAATAATCAAAATAAATTCCTCGGTTGGACGCTGTCGCCCTATGGATTCGGCGAAGTGCTGCAAGCGGGCGATACCATTTCCATTGATGAAGACACAGTGCTTTACGCGGTGTTTGAGAAAGATCAGACTGCCAATGCGATCATTAAGGCGTTTTTCACCAGGCTGAAAGCATTTCTCTATTCGCTGACAAAGATGCTGCGTTCCTTTGAGAATCTCCCGCCCGTCGCGTAATTACGCAAAAAATCCCCGGCGTGTTGAGCAGAGCAGGCTCTTGACACGACGGGGAACTGTAAAGATCAGGAAGAAGCCGTGTTCTTGCCCGTAGCTGTACGACATTGTACCATGCGGGCAAAAACACGGCTTATTTGCGATTATAATCAGAATCCCCGGTATCCTGCCGTGAACACAAGGGGGAGTCTGCTGCGTGTACTTGTTTAAACGAGCGGTTCTACATATTCATACGCTGTCAGCCATGTATGCACATAGTAGTTTCTTGCTCGGAATGTGACATTGTTGTCGTAAATCTCCATAATGAAGCCGACGCCGTTCAACGGTATGCCGCCCTGCGGCCAGTTTGCCATAAGGTACGAGGTAAGATTTAAATAATGCACGCCGTTTACCGTTGTATATGTCGGCGTTCTTTCACTGTTTGATATCCCTTTATGTAAATGTCCGCTGAGGCAGAAAACATTTTCATATTTTTCCAATATTTCACGGAACTGTGTGTTGAACGGCTCTTCTATGCCGCCGTTCTTATAGTAATGCTTTTCACCGTGTATTTCCGCAACAGGTACATGGGTAAGGACAAAAACAGGCTTTCCGTTTTCCGTTCCTCGGGCAAGCTCACTGTCAAGCATCGCAAGCTGTTCTTCATAGTATTCCGGACGATCCCAATTGTCTTCGCTTTCATCGCCCATGCAGATAAATGTATATCCATTCAGATCCTTGCTGAAAAAAATGTTCTCGATGTTATAATTCAAGTACTCATTGGCAAGGCGGATAAACCGCTGTCTCGCTTCTTCATTGGAAACGTTTGCGTGACCAATATCATGGTTCCCGGAGATGACGATCGGCAGGCGACCGTTTTCCATGACATTCTTTTTCGTAATATCAAAGAACGTTTCCATAGAAAATTCATCACCGTTCTGGACAAGATCGCCTAATACGATGACGCCGTCAGGGTTGCAGCCGCTCATATCCCGATACGCGGTCACAAGCGCAGCCTGCCCGACCGGGAGCCAACCGTTAATGTGTACATCGGATACCAACCCAACCGTCAGCTTTATGCTGTCCGGTTCCTTGACGGAATATTCAGCTGTCCATGGAATAAAAGAAAAAATAATCGTCATGAGGATTGACATGCATTTAGCAAAAAATGCTTTCATAAAAATCACCGTTTTCTGAAAAATATTATGGACGTCTAATTCGGGACGCGGCGTCTATTTGCAAATATATAATACCACTATTTTCCGATTCATAGTGTTAAAAAATGAAAAATAACTATTTTTTTTGCATAATTTTTGAAAAAAATATCAATAATTGCTATAAAAATATATATAAATAATACCTATTTACATTTAAATTCTTTTATGTTATACTATGCTATGAACATTTGTTTTAGCAATTGGACAATACAAGGCGGTTCATTTTATGGATAAATTTATTTTACACGCGCCTTTCAGCCCCATGGGCGACCAACCAAAAGCAATTGATGATTTGGTAAAAAGCGTTGAAAGCGGCAATACCGAGCAGACGCTTTTGGGTGTAACCGGTTCAGGCAAGACTTTCACTATGGCCAACGTGATTGCAAGGCTCAATCGCCCGACGCTGGTGCTGGCGCATAATAAGACGTTGGCAGCACAGCTGTGTTCCGAATTTAAGGAGTTTTTTCCTGAAAACGCTGTTGAGTATTTCGTATCCTATTATGATTATTACCAGCCGGAGGCGTATATTCCGACAACGGATACTTATATAGAAAAGGATTCCGCCATTAATGATGAGATCGACAAGCTGAGGCATTCCGCAACGTCGGCACTTTCTGAGCGGCGGGACGTAATCATTGTCGCCAGCGTGTCCTGCATCTATTCGTTAGGCGATCCCATCGACTACCGAAGTATGGTGATCTCTCTGCGTACCGGTATGCAAAAGGATCGGGACGAACTGATCAAAAAACTTGTGGAGATTCAGTATGAACGTAACGACATTAACTTTGTGCGAAATATGTTTCGCGTCAAGGGGGATACGGTGGAGATTTTCCCCGTTTATACAGATGAATACGCCATACGTGTGGAATTTTTCGGCGACGAGATCGACCGTATCAGCGAGATCAATCCGCTGACCGGCAAGGTCAATTGCGTGCGCAGCCATGTTGCGATTTATCCCGCATCCCATTACGTGGTCGGCAGAGAAAAGCTGGAGGCGGCCATTGCCGACATCTATAACGAAATGACGGAGCGGGAGGCGCAGTTCCAACGGGAAGGGAAGCTGATTGAAGCGCAGCGGATTCGTCAGCGCACCGAGTATGATATTGACATGCTCCGCGAAACCGGATTTTGTAAGGGGATCGAAAACTATTCCCGCGTGATGAGCGGCAGAACGCCCGGTTCGCCGCCCTTTACGCTTCTACATTACTTTCCCGACGATTTTCTGCTTTTCGTCGATGAAAGTCACGTTACTTTGCCGCAGGTACGCGCCATGTACGGCGGCGACCGGTCGCGCAAGGAAAGCCTGATTAATTACGGTTTTCGTTTGCCGTCTGCGTTTGATAACCGTCCGTTGACTTTTGACGAGTTTTATAATACGACGGGGCAAAAAATCTTTGTCAGCGCCACACCCGGGGAATTTGAGCGCACAAAGAGCGCCGTGATTGCCGAGCAGGTGATCCGCCCCACCGGGCTTTTGGACCCCGATATTTCCGTCCGCGCGACAGAGGATCAGATGGACGACATTATCAGCGAGATCAATGTTCGCGTTGAACGCAACGAACGGGTATTGATCACCACGCTGACCAGGAAAATGGCGGAAAATCTGACGGACTACCTCGAAAAATTCGGAATTCGCGTGCGGTATCTGCACTATGACGTAGATACCATTGAGCGTATGGAGATTATTCGTGATCTGCGGTTGGGCGAATTTGATGTGCTGGTCGGCATCAATCTGCTGCGTGAGGGATTGGATATTCCCGAAGTTTCTCTAGTTGCGATCCTGGACGCGGACAAAGAGGGGTTCCTTCGTTCGGAGACCTCGTTGATTCAGACCATCGGCCGCGCGTCCAGAAACGCGTCGGGACAGGTTATTATGTATGCCGATACGGTAACACCGTCCATGGAATACGCCATTAAAGAGACATTGCGGCGGCGCACAAAGCAGACGCAATATAACGAGGCGCATGGGATCGTTCCGAAAACCATCAAAAAAGATGTTCGTGATATTCTTGAGATCTCCGGCAAGGAAGAAACAGAGAAAAAGACACATAAGCGTCTATCAAAAAAGGAGCGGGACGAACTTATCAATAAACTTACGCAGGAGATGCATGCTGCAGCCAAGATCTTGGAGTTTGAGCATGCCGCCTATTTAAGAGACAGAATCGAGAAGTTAAGGCAGGGAAAATAATTGTCACAGAAAAATTTAGTTGTCAAAGGCGCCCGCGCCAATAATTTGAAAAATGTAGACGTCAGTATTCCGCGGGATAAGCTGGTGGTGTTTACGGGGTTGTCCGGTTCCGGCAAATCCTCTTTGGCGTTTGATACCATTTACGCCGAGGGACAACGGCGATATATCGAATCGTTGTCGTCCTATGCCCGTCAGTTTTTGGGACAAATGGAAAAACCTGACGTAGATTTGATCGAGGGATTGTCCCCTGCGATCTCCATTGACCAGAAGACCACGTCAAAAAACCCCCGATCCACAGTGGGTACGGTGACGGAGATTTATGATTATTTAAGATTGCTGTATGCCCGCGTCGGCATTCCTCATTGCCCGGTCTGTGGCAGAGAGATTAAGCAGCAGACCGTCGATCAGATTGTCGACCAGATTTTGGAGCTGCCGGAGGGAACGAAGTTTCAGGTAATGGCGACGATCGTCAAGGGCAGGAAGGGCGAGCATGTGAAGGATATTGCGGCGGCGCGCCGTTCCGGATACTCCCGCGTGCGGATCGATGGCAGCATCTATGAGCTTTCCGAGGAAATTTTTCTTGATAAAAATAAAAAGCATACCATTGATATTATTGTGGACCGACTGGTCTGCAAGGAGAATATACGCTCCCGCCTGACGGATTCCGTCGAGATCGCGGCAAAGCTGTCCGGCGGCACGATCTTGATTGACGTGATCGACGGCGAGGAAATGCTTTTCTCTGAAAACTGGTCTTGTCCGGAGCATAATTTCAGTATGGAAGCGCTGACGCCGCGCATGTTCTCCTTTAACAATCCTGCCGGTGCGTGTCCGACTTGTACGGGCTTAAGCTTTTTTATGAAAGTCAATCCGGAGTTGGTGATCCCGAACAAAAACCTGTCGCTCAGTGAGGGCGCAATCCGCGCCATCGGCTGGACGAGTATGGATAAGGGTACGATTGCGCGTATGTATATGGACGGTCTGGCGGCGCGGTACGGTTTTTCCGTAGACGAGCCGGTAAAGAATCTGCCGAAATCTGCGGTGGATAAAATTCTTTACGGTACGGGGACGGAAAAAATTAAGCTGCAACGCTCCGGCGCCTACGGTACCGGCGCCTATAATCGGGAGTTTGAAGGAATCGTCAATAATCTGGAGCGACGCTATAAAGAGGCGACCAGCGAATGGGCGCGCTGGGAGATCGAGCAGTTTATGTCCGAGGAAAAATGCCATGACTGCCACGGCGCGCGTCTGAAAAAAGAAATTCTTGCCGTAACCGTCGCGGGCAAAAATATTGATGAATTTGTCAATATGTCCATTAAGAAAGAACTGGAATTTATCGACAACATGCGATTGTCCGACCGTGATATGATGATCGCAGCGCAGATCATCAAGGAAATCCGCGGCAGACTGCATTTTCTTGCCAGCGTCGGTTTGGAGTATCTCACTCTGGCCAGAGCGTCCGCAACGCTGTCCGGCGGCGAAAGCCAGCGGATTCGTTTAGCGACGCAGATCGGCTCGTCTCTGATGGGGGTATTATACATTCTCGACGAGCCGAGTATCGGTCTGCACCAGCGGGACAACGCCAAGCTGCTGAAAACCTTGCAGCAGCTGCGGGATTTGGGAAATACCCTTGTGGTGGTTGAACATGACGCCGAGACTATGCTTGCCTCGGATTACATTGTGGATATCGGACCCGGCGCGGGAATTCACGGCGGGGAAGTCGTTTATCAGGGCGGCGTTAAGGGACTGCTGAAATGCAAAAACTCCGTCACGGGGCAGTATTTGAGCGGCAAAAAAAGTATCCCCATCCCTGAGACCCGCCGCGCGGGCAACGGAAAGTTCCTGCATATTCACGGCGCGCGGGAAAATAATCTGAAGAATATCGACGTAGATATTCCCTTGGGAAAATATGTATGCGTTACCGGCGTTTCCGGCTCGGGGAAATCCTCGCTCATCAATGAGATTTTGTACAAGTACCTTGCAAACAGTCTGAACGGTGCAAAAAAAGTCCCCGGCAGATGCGACGCGATCACCGGGGTGGAGCATTTGGATAAGGTCATCAATATCGATCAGTCCCCCATCGGCAGAACACCCCGCTCCAATCCCGCCACATATACGGGCGTGTTTACGGACATTCGCAATCTTTTTGCTATGACGACGGATGCCAAGGTGCGCGGTTATAATTCCGGCAGGTTTTCCTTTAACGTCGCGGGCGGCAGATGCGAAGCCTGTCAGGGCGACGGTATTGTGAAGATCGAGATGCATTTCCTTGCGGATATTTATGTGCCCTGCGAAGTCTGCAAGGGCGCGCGTTTTAACAGAGAGACGCTGGAGGTCAAATATAAGGGAAAGAATATTCATGATGTGCTGGAAATGACCATCGAGGAGGGCATGAACTTTTTCCGTGAGATTCCGAAAATCGAGCGAAAGCTGCGCACATTATTTGAGGTCGGGCTGGGCTATGTGAAGATCGGGCAGCCCGCGACCACATTATCCGGCGGCGAAGCGCAGCGCGTGAAATTGGCGACGGAGCTTTCCAAAAAGTCAACAGGGAAGACCGTGTATATTCTTGATGAACCGACCACAGGTCTGCATACCGCCGATGTGCATAAGCTGACCGACGTGCTGCAAAAGCTTGTAGACAGCGGAAATTCCGTTATCGTCATTGAGCACAATCTTGATGTTATAAAAACCGCCGATCATATCATTGATATGGGTCCTGAGGGCGGCGACGGCGGCGGCACCGTGGTTGCAAGCGGTACGCCGGAGGAGATCGCGGCAGTTCCTGAGAGCTATACCGGGCAGTATTTGAAACGCGTATTTGAGGGCGAGAGATTTTGAAGTAAATTCTGATTTATCGCCTTTGCCGATAAATCAGAATTTAGGTAGGAGGTAGGAGGGATGAGGTAGGAGGTTCGGAAATCGCTTCGCGATTTGGTTTTATAAATCAAAATATCGGATTTCGCCTGTAGGGACGTCCAGTGGGCGTCTGCCGGGTTACGCGCAAAATCAACGGATGCCCATTGGGCATCCCTACAAGATTACGAGCCCATCTTTTTGCAAATCCAAGCCGCGAAGCGGCTTCCGAAACTCCTCTCTTCTCTCTCCTAACTCCTCATTTGATTTATCGGCAACGCAGCTAAATCAGAATTTTATCGTTTTTTGTCTTGCAATCATACGCTGCGCGTTATATAATGATAGGGATAATTATTGGAGGTTTTAAATATGGGAAATGTAACAGTTGTCAATCATCCTTTGATTCAGCATAAGCTGTCTATTTTGAGAGATAAAAACACCAGCTCCAAGGATTTCCGCGAGCTTGTAAAGGAGATTGCCATGCTGCTTTGCTATGAGGCGACCAGAGATCTGCCGCTGACAGATGTCGAGGTTGAGACGCCGATGTGCAAGGCAAACTTTAAAAAGATCTCAGGCAAGAAACTGGCGTTTGTGCCGATCCTCAGAGCCGGTATCGGCATGGTGGACGGCATGCTTGCCTTGCTGCCCAGTGCGCGCGTCGGTCACATCGGTATGTATCGCGATCCCGATACGCATATGCCGGTTGAGTATTACTGCAAACTGCCTGCGGACGTTAACGAGCGTGACGTGATCGTGCTTGACCCGATGCTTGCCACCGGCGGTTCCGCCATTGACGCGATTAATCAGATCAAAAAAAGAGGGCCGCATTCTGTTAAATTTATCGGTATTATCGGCGCTCCCGAGGGGTTAAAAGCCCTGCAGGAGGCGCACCCCGATATTGATATATATCTTGCGTCGTTGGACGAAAAGCTTAATGATCATGCGTATATTATTCCCGGTTTGGGCGATGCCGGCGACAGAATCTTCGGTACAAAATAATTACTTGAAAAGTTCCCCCAAGGCAGATTTGCCCTGGGGGATTTGCCGCAGCGGGAAATATTTTTTATAAAACAGTCATTTTACGCTTGATTTTTGTTTTCCGCTGTGCTACAATACCATGGAAATCTCATGCGGAATGAGTTTTTTCGTTGTGCGCTTTTTGTGTGCGGGAAAACGTTGACTTTCGCAGTGGTTATAACAAAAGGAGGCAAACAAAATGTCAGTAATTTCCATGAAACAGCTGCTGGAAGCAGGCGTGCATTTCGGTCACCAGACCAGAAGATGGAACCCCAAGATGGCTCCCTATATCTTCACCGAAAGAAACGGCATCTACATTATCGACCTGCAGAAAACAGTAAAGAAGTTTGACGAAGCGTATGCGTTCGTCAAGCAGGTCGCCGCGGAGGGAAAGGATATTCTCTTTGTCGGTACCAAGAAGCAGGCGCAGGAGTCCATTAAAGAAGAAGCTGTCCGCGCAGGTATGCCCTATGTCAACGCCCGTTGGCTCGGCGGCATGCTCACCAACTTCTCCACCATCAAGCTTCGTATTAAGAGACTCGGTCAGCTCAGAGCCATGCAGGAGGACGGCACCTTTGATATGCTGCCCAAGAAGGAAGTTGCAAAGCTTCAGCTTGAGATCGAAAAGCTCGAAAAGTTCCTCGGCGGCATCACCGAGATGAAGGGTATGCCCGGCGCAATGTTCGTTGTTGACCCGAGAAAGGAAAAGAACGCTGTGTCCGAGGCAAGAAAGCTGGGTATTCCGATCATCGCGATCGTTGATACCAACTGTGACCCCGACGAGATCGACTATGTCATTCCCGGAAATGACGACGCGATTCGTGCCGTTAAGCTGATCGCAGGCGCGATCGCCGACGGCGTGATCGAAGGCCGACAGGGCGAGCAGAACACGCCCGAGGCTGCTGCAGAAGTCGCTGCCGCTGAATAAATCAAATTCTCAGCCCGTACTTCACTGCACGGGCTGATTTCAAATCAATTAGGAGGAAAATAAAATGGCATTTACCGCGAAAGATGTTGCTGCGCTCAGAGCAAAGACCGGCGCAGGTATGATGGATTGCAAGAACGCGCTTGCAGAAACCGACGGCGACGTTGAAAAGGCGATCGACGTTCTTCGTGAGAAGGGTCTTTCCAAGCAGGCAAAGAAGGCGGACAGAATCGCTGCCGAGGGCGTTGTTCTCACATATACAGACGACAATGGCGTTACCGTTATCGTTGAGGTTAACTCTGAGACTGACTTTGTTGCAAAGAATGAGAAGTTTAAGGATCTCGTTCTCGGCGTAGCAAAGACTGTTGCGGAAAAGAATCCTGCCACTGTTGAGGCGCTGCAGGAAATGACCATGGTCGGCAGAGATGAGACTGTTGCTGCGGCGTTCCAGGAGGCTGTGCTTTCCATCGGCGAAAATATGAAGATCCGCCGTTTTGACAGGGTGACTGTGCCCGCTGTTACCTATATCCACGGCGGTGGCTCCGTCGGCGTTGTCGTTACCTTTGACGCTGCTCCCGAGGCAGTTGCGACTGAGGCATTCCAGACCATGGGTAAGGATGTTGCCATGCAGGTTGCAGCAATGAGCCCCCAGTATCTGAACGCTGAGGCTGTTCCCGCTGACGTTCTTGCACATGAAAAGGGCATCATGATCGCTCAGCTGAAGGAAGATCCCAAAATGGCGAATAAGCCCGAGCAGGTGCTTGAGAAGATCCTTGTCGGTAAGATCAAGAAGTACTATGAGGACGTTTGCCTTGTCGATCAGACCTTTGTTAAGGACAACAATCTTGATGTTAAGGGCTATGTGGCTTCCGTTGCGAAGACGCTGGGTACCGAAATCAAGGTGACCGGATTTATCCGCTATGCGAGAGGCGAGGGACTTGAGAAGAGAGAGGAAAACTTCGCTGACGAAATCGCAAAGATGGTGCAGTAATCGTTACTTGGAAGTATTATAAGTAAGACTGCTTACAACGCCAGCAGTTTCCTGATAATAAAAATGACCGGAGAGAGCAATGGCTTTCTCCGGTTTTTTACTTGAAAATTCGGCGGACATATTTTCTGAAATATCGCATATACAGAATTACGAAGCGCGACAGCGCGTAATCATAAATCACAAAGGTCAGCTCCGCAAGCCCAATCAAAATCGGAATTGAATACTTTCCAAAATCATCTAAGCCGTCCAGCGGAATCTTAAATACGAACGTCGTAATAATGATCGCAACAGCAACTGCAGCATTGAATACAAGCAATTTTATAATAAAACCTGCCACACGGTTTAATTTTTCCTCCAGCACGGATTTCAGGATCGGATAATAGCCGAAAAACGCCGCATACATAACCGCTGCTTCCTTATCTGCCAGTAAGAACAGGGAGAGCATCGAAATCGTGGCATAAGCGGCAAATGCCCACTTTCGATCGATCTCCATGACCATTATCATTAAACTGACCCCTGCAAGCGCGGGGAGCGCATAGGAGAGGAACGGGATTACCGATGTCAGCAGCATCAGCACCAGCGATAACGCCGCAATAATGCCGCCCAGCGCGGTTTTTGTGCTCTTTCTCAATTAAGTATGCCTCCCTCAGCAACAGGGGATCAGATCGCCGCCCATGCTCTCGCAGCAGCAGTCCGCGCAAAGAAGTCCTGTGCAGATATTGCAAGCATCGCAGCCGCTGTTATTATTTCTGCCGCTGCCTGTCTGCCGATAGCCGCCGGTGCGTTTGGAAAAAATATTTTCATAAGCGCTTCTGTATTCTCCGTTTGCAGGTTCCATACGGTATGCCTGCTCAAACTCTCGGGAGGCGTCCTCCAGCCAACCCTTATTGTAAAGTACTCGGCCTTTCAGATAATGCCATTCAGCACTGCGTTTGTCGGTGGGAATACCGTTTAGAATCATGTCCGCATCGTCGTAACGGCTTTGCCCGATAAAGCGGCGCACATCGCTGTACGCCGGCGCGCTGTATGCGCCGCTGTTGTGATACCCTCCGGTATAGGCATTGTAGCTGCCGCTGTTGTTCGCCGTATATTCACCGCCGGTATAGGTGCTTTCACTGCGGTTATTCATGATTGCGTCATAGGCGTTGTTCAGCTCTTCCATACGCGCTTCTGCCTGTGTGTCCGGCAGGGAAGCCGCTTTCTTTGCAAGATTTTTATACGCTTTTTTGATTTGTGACAGGGAAGCGTCTCTAGTAATGCCCAACACCTCATAGGGATCTCTCATGTTGTCACCTCTTCGTATTTTTTCCTTATCAAGTCAATCTGGGCAAACAGCCCAAGAGATACGACATTGTCCGTGATTGCGCGAAAACCGTCAACATCGCACGCGGCGTAACACTCGTCTGTCCGCGCGGCAGTCATTTCCAACACTTCCATACACTGCGGTAGTTTTTCTTTCAGATTTTCACTGTTGATATTGTATGCCTTTATAAACGGATTAAAGCTGCGACGTTTCAAATCCTTTGGCAAATCATCTGCAGCGTCGGCAATATAGATGAATCTACCCAGCATATAGCCGAAGTCATATGCTGCCTGCGCATGACTGCCGCCGGCGCAAACCGATGCAAGATACGCTGTAAAATCCGCAGTGGGCGCCGCGGCGCCGTCAATCCCGATATGCGGGGTATGCTCGGCGCGGAATTGCCGGTCGTAATAATCCGCCGCTTTTGTGTAAATCTCCGGTCGAAGCCTGCGCGCTTTCTTGACCCTGCAAATCAAAAACAGCAATGCGAACCGTGCGGACAGCCGCTTGAAAAAACGACTGTCGTCAATTGTATCATGCAGCTTGAAATACAGCAAAATAATCGTTATGTCTGCCGACAGTTCCAGTTGGTTTCGCGCATCTGTGGCTTTCAGACACTTTTTGGCAGGGTTTAACCGGCATCTGCCTTGTTTGAAGCCGCAGGCCATATGCTGCTGGGAAAGCATAAATATGGTAAAAAAAGTAAGATCATAGCTTAAAAACAGCCTTGCCAGCGGACCGTACCGCCGACTTAACGTATCGCATAGAGAACAGTAAAAGCCCCTGTAGATCTCGAAATCTCTGATTTTCATTTCGGGTTTATGCACCCGCACATATCCGTACATAGCAGCCCCATTAATAATATTTTATCTATTATACATGAACGCGGCGAGGAATGGTTGAACAATGTGTAAAAAAATAAAAAATACATTGCATTTGTATCTGTTCCGCAGCGGCACGTAAAAACAACGATGGACAAGAAAGCGGCTGCGCCGCACGCCTTCGGCGGCGCAGCTACAAGCTTTCGGTTACGCCATCGCCGCTGCCCGAAGGGTAGGTTCGGCGGGCGTTAAAATCTTTTTATTTCATCGGCAACGGAGAAGTTTCCCATGAAATAAAAAATACGGCCTCCGAAGAGACCGTATCGCTGCCAGTGAAATCAGTCGGCAGTGTTCTCGCTATCTTCAGCAGCAGGCGCTGTTGTGGTGGTAGCATCGGGATCCTTACCATCATTGATGTTGCGGAATTTCTTGACCATGCCGCGGATTGCCTCAACAATACCCTGAATGAGCTTAATGAACTCGTTAATAAAATTCATGATTTTATCGACCTTTCGTGTAAAATGTATTAAGGAATAACCTTACGGTGTTATATTACAACATCTGTAAATTTTTTTCAAGTGTTTTTTTTACGCTGCCAAAGAATTTACATTTCCTTAACGGATATACATACAGTTTATGAAAATTTACTGCATACGCACAAGAAAGCGGCTTTGGCGGCGAAAGCTGCAAGCTTTCGGTTACGCCATCGCCGCTGCCCGAAGGGCAGTAAAAACAATGCGGACGAAAACCGTCCGCAATGCGTAAAAGCATGGATTGGATTTTCTTTAGTCGTTCTTTGCGCGGGTATCCTTAATGAAATCCTGCATCTTCTTTACAAGACCTTTAATAAAATCAATGAACTTCTCGATAAACTCTACCATAATGCACATCTGCCTTTCTGCAATATTTTTGCGAAGCTACTGCTTGCATGTTCATCATATCGCAATTCTCAGGTTTTTTCAAGTCTTTTCTGCTGTTTCTGTTATTTTTTACATTTTATTCATGCGTCTTCGACGCATAGAACAAAATTATCCTACGCGGCGGAAATTTTGGACCTTGATTTTACCGATAAACGGGACTTTGACGACTCCATGCATTGTGTCGCCATCAAAGGTTAAGGCCGCGTCAACGGACTTCCCGGGCAACAGCGACACCTTGGCTTTGATATTCAGGGTATTGCCGTCCTCTGCGATTTCCGTAAATTCATAGTCCGGGACTTTATTGATACCGGCGGGTAAATCAAAGTCAAAATCGTATTTCCCTCCCGCGTCCTTAATATAGAACGTTACATTGCCTTTATAAAACATTGTATCGATGGGTCCCGTCCATTTACCGATTCCGATCATAAAAACACCTCATTGAAAGTTTATTATAGTTTAGCACACTTTATGTATGTTTGCAATCTTTTGTAAAAATATACAAAATACGGTATCGGATTTTTCTATTCGTCATGAAAAAATTGTATTTACTTTAGCAGGGTAATATGATAAAATAATACCAAATTTAAGTTGGAGGTTTTCTTTTATGAAGAAAAGAGTACTCGCTTTATCACTTGCGGTAATTATGCTGTTTGTGACATTCGCATTCGCTGCTTGTTCCAAGAAGGAAGATACGCCCGATCCCGATCCCGTGGTTGCTGAGGATACCACTGCGGGCGATGCGGCTGTCGTCGCCGATCTTGACGCTGTTAAGGCAAAGGGGACGCTTGTTGTCGGCATCACTTACTTTGAACCCATGAACTATTTTGACGAGAACGGTGAGCTTGTCGGCTTTGAGACTGAGTTTGCCAAGGCTGTTGCCGCGAATCTCGGCGTTGACGTTGAGTTTAAAGAGATCGATTGGGATCACAAGATCATCGATCTCAAGGCGGGCGATATTGACTGCATTTGGAACGGCATGACCATCAGAGAGGATTTTAAGTCCGAGATCGACTATTCTGAAGCATATATGGCCAACAAGCAGGTAGCTGTTGTCAGAGCGGCCGACAGTGAGAATTACACTGATCTTGCTTCTATGGCAGGCGCGGCATTTGTTGCCGAGGCAGGGTCCGCCGGTGAGGACGCAATTCTTGCCGATAATTCTCTGAGCGGCAACTATGTTGCAGCGGAGACCCAGGCAAAGAGTTTGCAGGAAGTAAAAGCCGGCGCGTCTGACGTCGCTATCATTGACGCTGTTATGGCGTACTCCATGGTTGGCGAGGATACCGATTTCAGTGATCTTCTTGTGCTTGACGTTTTTGACGATTCCGCAAATGAGGAATACGGCATCGGCTTCAGAAAGGGCAGCGATCTTGTCGCCGCAGTCAATGGCGCAATGGAAGCGCTTGCTGCTGACGGTACGCTGGCACAGATAGCAAAGACCTACGGTCTTGAGACCAGAATTCTGCTTGACATCTGAGCGTCCGTTTAAACAATGGATTTAACGCGGGGGGCGGTGCTGCCGCCTCCGCGTTTCTTTTAAGTAATGTAGAATTGAGGGTTTGTTATGACCTTTACCGCTGTTTTTCTCCAACTGCTCGACGGGTTTAAGATGACCTGCCTGCTTTTTTTTGTAACACTGGCTGCCGCTCTTCCGTTGGGACTGCCGATCTGCCTGTGTTCCATGTCAAAATTTCTTCCTCTACGCTGGCTGTCAAAGGTTTTCGTATGGATCATTCGCGGTACGCCGCTGATGCTGCAGGTATTGATTGTATTTTACGGCCCGGGGCTGCTGTTTCATGCTAAACTGCTGCCGCGTGTGGTCGCCGTCTTGATTGCCTTTATTATAAACTACGCGGTCTATTTTTCCGAAATCTACCGTGGTGGAATTGAAAGCATCTCCATCGGGCAATATGAAGCAGGTCAGGTTTTGGGCATGACGCGCACGCAGGTTTTTTTTAAAGTCGTGCTGCTTCAGGTCATCAAACGTATTTTGCCGCCCATGAGCAATGAAATCATCACACTTGTCAAGGACACCTCTCTTGCCCGCGTAATCATCGTATTGGAACTGGTGAAAGCTGCGGAAAATCTGGTTGCGACCAAGGCAATTATTTGGCCGTTGTTTTTTATCGCACTGTTCTATTTGGCATTTTGCGGCGTTCTGACAATTGTATTCAATATGCTGGAAAAGAAACTCAGTTATTTCAGAGGGTAAGCAATGAACATGTTAGAAGTTACCGGATTACAAAAATCCTTCGGCAAGCTCAAGGTATTAAAAGATATTACATTCTCGTTGAAAAAAGGCAAGGTGTTGTCCGTCATCGGCTCTTCCGGCAGCGGAAAAACAACGCTGCTGCGTTGTATTACGTCATTGGAGCATGCGGATGCCGGCGTGATCCGCGTGAATGCGGAAACTGTTTTTGACGCTCAAAACCGAAAGAAAGAAAGCGCCGCGGAAAAACGGCGCAAGCAGCTGGCGGTCGGGCTGGTTTTTCAATCCTTTAATCTCTTCCCTCAATATACAGCGTTGAAAAACGTCACGCTGGCGGCGGAGCTGGCGGCAAAGGAGCGGGAGGACTATCAAAGGAATAAAAAACAGATTCTTGCCGAGATCAGGGAAAAAGGTCTGCGGCTGCTGGAGCAGGTGGGGCTGTCCGATAAGGCGAATGACTACCCCTGGCAGCTTTCCGGCGGGCAGCAGCAGCGGGTCTCAATTGCCCGCGCCATGTGTATGGAACCGTCGATCCTGTTCTTTGACGAGCCAACATCAGCATTGGATCCGGAATTGACCGGCGAGATTTTGAAAGTTATCAAGCAGCTGGCGGCAACCCATATGACCATGGTGATCGTCACCCATGAAATGACCTTTGCCCGTGAGGTATCCGACGAGATTATCTTCATGGATAACGGCGTGATTGCAGAACAGGGGACGCCGGATCAAATTTTCGGCGCGCCGAAATCTGAACGTTTGCGAGTGTTTCTGAATAAATTTTCCGATTGATGGAAAAATCGTGTCATAATTTAGATATTTTTATTAATTCGGTTTATTTTTTATTGATTTTGTCATAGGGTTGTGCTATGATAAGACCGTAAAAATAACATGATTGAAGAAAGGTGATTTGTATGTATTATGGACAGTACGACTATATCGGCGTTATGATCAATTACCTGAGAAAGGTTTTGGCGGTTATTGCTGAGTTTATGGGCAAACTGTTTGATCTTACCAATAAAAGCGACAGCGACTCCGAGGAAAACGCTGACGAATAAATTTTCAACACCATGTTGAACTGAAAAATGAGGCCCTCCGGTGTTTGCCGGGGGGCTTTTGATATGTAGCTTCAGTTGTTGTCGATCAATCAAACAGTTTATTAAAGAAATCAGCGATTCTTGAGAAGAACTTCATGTCTTCAACAGTGGATATAGCTTTGTTGTTAAGCGCAGTTTGTGCCGGATCGGCAGGTGCGCTTTCCGCTGCCGCAAAGACAGAGAAGACGCCGCTTAAACAAAGCAGCGAGCAGAGAATTGCTGTGATTTTGAATGATTTTTTTTATTAAAACCTCCTTGTATGGCAATCATACCATTCAAGGAGGCAAAATTTCAATATCTATTTTCTATATTCTTATTTTTTATAGCATTCAGGATGATTGTTTTCGGTTCCGAGCCATCAAAGCTGACCTTGATTTTCACTTTGCCGGATTTGCCGACCGTCTTTACCCAGAAAGCTCTGTCGCCGCCGATCAACGCGAACGTGTCGGGCCCGATGATCTCTGCCGGTCCTGTTACCTGCACCTTCGCAACATCGTTACAGTAGGGCAGCCGGTTACCGTTCTGATCCACAGCCTGAAGTTCGATCCTTGTAACGTCGTAGGTTGCGTCCTCAACCAATGTATTGCTGTCAGCTGTCACGGTATAATCTTTTCCTGTCAGGGCGGTTTTTACAAGAGTTTTTACCAGCTTGCCGTGCTGATAACCCTCGAACTTGTATTCCACCTGCGTGCCGCCCCAGTTAGCGATATACTTGGTGACGATATTATATGCCTTTTTGATGCTGATCTTGCCTACTATAAGTGAAGCCAACGCTTTCAGGTAGTACTGCGGCGGCATGGCAAAGCCGTCCTTACTTGCCGCGACAAGCGCGTCCTTCAAAAGTTGCGCGGCTGCGCCGGTAAGCCCTTCTTCCTTAATCAATGCGTCGCCGATATAATCTTCGGGGCAGATGGGCGGGTGCGGAAGATGCGGATATTTTTTAAAGTTGGGGTAAGCGATGCTCTTTAACTCGCCGTTTTTATAGACCTTGACATAGTCGCAGTTGGTAAAGATATAAACCGGTCCGGTGGTTCCGCCGGGGTGGTCGCCGATGTCCATGGAGGAAGAGCACTCCATTACTGGGAAACTATCCTGCTGGGACGCATAGACCGCTGCCGCCAGCTTCGGCACGCGGAACATATCCGTGACGCCGTGGTAACAGATCTTATCGCCGCTGCCGAAATCCTTATGGGTATTGTAATCCGCATAGCACCAGCCGGTCGCGCCGCTGATACGGTCGTTGCCGAACGCCTGATTCTGTACCCGCAGATGCCGGAGCGCATGCTCGCGGCGAACAGGCTCATTATCAAAGGACTTTGTGGGATACATATGCCCGTTATGCTCCGAGACGAGGTACGGCGCTTTAGCGCCCGCCACGACGAACGGCGGTAGCAGTTTAATCAACTTGCCTGCATGGGAGAAATCATTATAGGTATAAACGTCCTCCAGCAGATGGCTGCGGGGAAAGTTCCGCACGCCGCCGGTTTGTCGGGTAGGGTCAAGACTTCTTGCGACCGCGTTGGTCTCGGTGTAAAATTCGTCGCAATCCACGCCCTCATTGACGCGCACGCCCCATAAAACGATAGAGGGGTGGTTTCGATCTCTTGTTACCATGGATCGGATATTATCGAGACAGTTTTTCCGCCATTCGCCCTCGCCAAGGAACTGCCAGCTGGGCATCTCGGTAAATACGATCAGTCCGATCTCATCGCAGCGGTTCAGAAAATGAATGGAATCCGGATAATGGGCGGTACGTACAAAGTTGCAGCCCAGGCGATATTTCAGCGCTTCCGCGTCAGCTTTCTGCGCGGAGGCAGGCATCGCGTTGCCCACGTAAGGGTAGCTCTGATGACGGTTCAAGCCGACAAGTTTAAGCCGTCTGCCGTTAAGCATAAAGCCGCCTTTTGTGAACTCCGCCTTGCGGAAACCGAAGCGGACTTCTGTGGTGTCTCCGTTCAGCGTGACTTTCAATTTATACAGATTGGGCGTGTCAACGTCCCAAAGCTGCGCTGCGCCGACGCACCAATTAATATTGATAACCTTGCCGTTATAGGGGAATTCCTTGCTTGCCAGCAGAGTATCCGCGGCGTCCGTAAATTTACAGATCAGCGTTCCCTCGCTTGCTTCACTAAGCGTAATATCCGCGTCGATAAATTTCTGCTCGTCAAGCGGATTGGGCGTTTTTACAAAGACGTCCTCGATATACAGCGCTTCGGTGATCAACAGACTGACCTCTCTGTAAATGCCGCCGTAGACAAGATAATCCACCACATTGCCGAAAGGCGGGATCTCCGGCCGCTCAGTGGAATCCAGCATAACGGCGACCACATTGTCTTTTTCCTGCACATAGGGCGTAATATCAAAGGTGAACTGCGTATAGCCGCCCTTGTGGCTGCCGACTTCCGCGCCGTTGACACAAACGATCGCGTAATTTGCCGCGCCCTCAAAACGGATAAAGACACGTCTGCCGTTTGTAAAAGCTTCTTGCGGCAAATCAAAGCGTTTTCTGTAACAGCTGACGAACTGATAATCCTTTTCGTCGAAATAATTCAGCGGCAGTTCTCGGTTGCAGTGGGGGATATTGACGTCCGCAAACGCGGCGTCATCGTACTCCCATTGCAGCATGTCGGTCTCATACACGGCGGAATATTTCCAGCCAAAGTTCATGGGGATCGTCTTGTTCATGCTTCTTCTCCTTTTAAATAACTTATTATATCGCCATAGGTGTTTTTGCACCGTTCATCGATGACTGCGTTTAACGCGTCGTTTAACAGCTTACCGATCTGCTGTCCGTTTACGTGCAGTTCGTTCCCGACGTCCGCGCCGTTGACGGCGAGGTCGGCATGCCGCCAGCACTCTCCGTTTTGTTTGATTTGCGCACACATGGCAATCGCCGGCATAATATCGCTGCCTTTTTTTATATGCACACATTGAAGATAGCGGGGAAAATTTTCCTCACCGGTGATCTGCAAAAAACGCTTGACCGCCGCCTTTGTTTTTGGAAACGGGTAATGCTGACAGGCGACCAGCAGGGAAACCGTGTCTGTGATCCTATTGCTGAATTTCATCGCCCTGAGTGCGGCTTTGGTGACCGCAGCGCTTTTCGTATCATAAAAGAGCATTGCCAAGCGCAGGTATCCATCCGACGGGTCGGTCTTTTGCACGCTTCGGCAGGTTTCTGTCCAATCCGAGATGGACGTCAAGGCGGGAATGATCCCGAAAATCACATCGTTGTATGTTGTCAGGATCTCGAAAACATTGCTTCCTTTCAGCAGCTTTACAAGTTCCTTTTGCAGCCGTTCCGCCGCAACATGCGATAAATTTTCCCGTTTCGCATGGATCGCCGCCGCAGTTGCCGATGCAATCGAAAAATCCAAAACAGAAGCAAAACGAAGGGCGCGTAAAATGCGCAGCGCGTCCTCGTCAAACCGCCTGTCCGGCGCGCCGACACAGCGAATCCGGCGGGAATCTATATCTGTTCTGCCGCCGAAAGGATCGATGTATCCCCGCCCGGGGGCGTAGGCGATTGCGTTGACCGTAAAATCACGGCGGGAGAGGTCGGCTTCTATAGAGGTTGTAAAGGTGACTTCGTCGGGGTGGCGGTTGTCGCTGTAGCTGCCGTCTACACGAAATGTGGTAATCTCCACCGGAGCGCCGCCCGCAATCACTGTGACCGTGCCGTGCTGTATTCCGGTCTCAATCACCCGGTATCCGGCAAAGACCGCTTCTGTCTGCGCGGGTAATGCGGAGGTCGCAATATCGTAATCGTCGGCAGATCTGCCCATTATGCTGTCCCGCACCGCGCCGCCGACAGCGTACGCCTCATAGCCGGCAGCATGCAGTTTTGAAAGCAATTCCATTACATTGTCCGGTAAAAACATAAATCTGTCCCCGCCAGCGCATAATAATTTTTACATATTATAGCATATTTTCAAGTTGAAGTCTACACCTTTTCTCTTGAAATCGGCAGGACAATGTGCTACCATAGGTTGGAATTTTGACGGAGGTGTAATGAAAATGGAGTTTGCACAAAAGCTGGAGGAATACGCGCAGCTGATCGTCAACGCCGGTATTAACGCTGCCGCGGACAGATATGTTACGATCACCTGCCCGGTGATCGCTGCAGATTTTGGCTGTAAGATCGCGGAGAAATGTTATAAAAAGGGCGTAAAAGACGTCATCATGCTGTATGTGGACGAGAATTTTGCTCGTGTCAGGTATGAAAACGTCTCTGTCCAAACAATCGGAGATATTCCCGCATGGCAGGCGGAGCGCCGCAATTTTTACGCGCGCGAGGGCTGCTGCAATATCGCGATCATTGCCGACGATCCGGAGATATTTACCGGCATTGACGGCGAGAAGCTGCAGACTGCGGCTGTGGCAGCGCATAAGGCATATAAAGAGTTTTACGACATTATGGACAAGGGCGGCGTACGTTGGACGATTGTCGCGTATCCCAATGTGAAATGGGCGGAAAAAATATTCCCTGCTCTGCGCGGCGCAGATGCAGTCAACGCGCTGTGGGAGAAAATTTTTACCGCAGTGCGTGTCGGTGCGGGGAACGCCTTTGACCAATGGAGCGCCCATGACGCGGTGCTGAAAGCGCGGGCGAAGAAAATGAATGATTATGCGTTTTCCTACCTGCACTATACCAACGCGCTGGGCACCGATCTGAAAGTCGGGCTCGTCAAGAACCACATTTGGGCAGGCGGCAGCGAGACCGACAGCGACGGCGTCGTGTATTTCCCCAACATGCCGACCGAAGAAATTTTCACCATGCCCGATAAAGATCGTGTGGACGGCGTTGTATATTCCGCAATGCCGCTGGTATATCAGGGGTCTATTATTGACAAGTTCCATATCAGATTTAAAAATGGCAGGGCGGAGGCGTTCGGCGCGGAAAAGGGAGAAGATATTCTTGCTGCGATCCTGAATACCGACGAGGGATCCCGGCATTTGGGCGAGGCGGCGCTGATTCCCTATGAATCCCCGATCTCGCAAATGCACATTTTGTTTTATGAGACGCTGTTCGATGAAAACGCGTCCTGCCACTTGGCGCTGGGAGACTGCTATCCCAATACCGTAGCCGGCGGAGAATCGATGACCCGCGAGGCGCTTTCTGCGGTGGGCGGCAACCACAGCGTTAATCATGTGGATTTTATGATCGGTACCGCCGACACCAACATTGACGGAGTGCAGGAGGACGGCACTGTGATTCCCGTATTCCGCAACGGTAATTTTGTATTCTGATGTGTTTATATCCTTGTATGCGACAAATGTGCGTGCAAGGATATTTTTATATTGCAATATGTGGAAAATCGTAGTATAATAACTCTATATATTTAAAAGCGGCAGTTTGCCGCAGTCGGAGGTATCGCCGTGAAAAGGAAGCTTTCGCAACTTCTCTCATCTGTTCTGTTTTGGGTGTCGCTCCTGTTTGCCACAGGGGAATTGCAGAAGATTTTGGAAAAGTTGAAAGAAAAGCCCGCAGGGACAGTGCGCACCGACGACGCGGAATTTGCCGCCTGTGACGGAAAAGAAATCCTATCTTTTACCATTCATAACGACACTGCGAACGAAGTCACTTATAATACACAAGCATCGCTTTATGTGCTGCGGGAAGAGGACTTTATTCCCGTTGCCCTGAAGGAGCACCCGGCATATTCCGGCGCTTCCTATTATCTTGAGCCGGGGGATGAACAGCGCTACGCTGTCACGTTGACCGACTATTACGATCCGCTGTCCGCCGGTATTTACCGCTATGTAAAAACTGTTGGTAATACTGCGGTGGACGTAGATTTTTCAGTAACGAAAAAACGTAAGAAATAAGTTGCAGAGGTAGCATATGCGGATTCTTGGGATCGACCCCGGTTACGCGATTGTGGGCTGGGGCGTTCTTGACTATAATAACAATAAATTTGCGCCGGTGGACTTCGGCGCGGTGTTTACGGACGCGGGCACGCCCTTTGAGCTGCGTTTGGCGCGAATTTTTGATGACGTCAACGCGATCATCGAGCGTTACCGTCCGCAGGCAATGGCAATCGAAAAGCTGTTTTTTAACAACAACGCAAAAACCGCCATCGACGTGGCGCAGGCGCGCGGCGTTGTGCTGCTTGCGGCAGTCAAACAGCATGTGGAGATTTTTGAATACACTCCGCTGCAGGTCAAGCAGAGCGTTGTGGGCTACGGCAGAGCGGAAAAAAAACAGGTGCAGGAAATGACGCGTATCATTCTCAATCTGCCAAAGGTGCCAAAGCCCGACGATACCGCGGATTCTCTCGCGCTGGCGATTTGCCACGGGCATGCAGGTACCTCTATGCTCGGCAAACTGCGGCGCGCGGGATACAAAATAAACTGAGACGGAGAATACAATGTTTTACAGCATCACAGGAACAATTGTCGCTCTGGACGCGAGCTTTGTCGCCGTGTCCTGCGCCGGTGTTGCGTTCAGAATCAATACATCGCTGAACACCGTGAAGCATATCGGCGGCGTCGGCAACAATACCACGCTTTTTATTCATACATGTGTCCGTGAGGACGCAATCGAGCTGTTCGGTTTTGATACCCAAGAGGAATTGGATTGCTTTGAGCTGCTGATCGGGGTCAGCGGCGTCGGTCCGAAAGCAGCGGTGGCGATCCTTTCCGTACTGCCGCCTGCGCAGCTGGCGCTGAGTATTGCCTCCGGTGACGCGGCGTCCATCAAACGGGCGCAGGGCATCGGCCCCAAGATCGCCCAACGGGTCGTTCTTGAGCTGCGGGACAAAATGGCAAAGACGATTGAATCCGGCGCAATCAGCGGCGCCCCCGTCATGGACGTCGGCATTGTTTCCGCTTCGGCATCCGCGGAGGAAGCGCTTGCCGCCCTGCTGGTACTGGGCTATTCCAGGCAGGAGGCGACGCGTGTTCTGGCAAAAGCCGACGAAGCGTTATCGACGGAGGATAAGATCAAATTTGCCCTCAGACATCTGGGAGGATAAGCTATGGATTTTTATAACCGGGATGAAGAAAGCCGTCTTGTCTCGCCGGATTTTAACAGCAAAGACGAAGAGAATGAAGTATCCCTACGGCCGAAAATGCTGTACGATTATATCGGGCAGGATAAGATCAAGGAGAACCTCAAGGTTTTTATCGACGCGTCAAAAATGCGCGGTGAAGCGCTTGACCACGTTTTGTTATACGGGCCGCCCGGCTTGGGAAAAACCACGCTTGCGGGCGTAATCGCCAATGAGTTAAACGTGCAGATTCGCATTACCTCGGGGCCTGCCATTGTAAAACCCGGCGATCTTGCGGCGCTGCTGACAAATCTCAACGAGGGCGATATTCTTTTTATCGATGAGATTCACCGTCTGCCGCGTACGACAGAAGAAATTCTCTATTCCGCCATGGAAGATTACGCGTTGGACATCATTATCGGGCAGGGGCCGTCCGCGCGCTCGCTGCGGGTCGATCTGCCCAAATTTACGCTGATCGGCGCAACGACCCGCGCGGGGCAGCTCACCGCGCCCTTGCGCGACCGCTTCGGCTGTCTGTTCCGCCTGGAGCTGTATACGCCGGAGGAGCTGGGTACCATCGTCACCCGAAGCGCAGGTATCCTCGGTATCAATATCGAGCAGGACGGCGCGATGGAGATCGCCTCACGCTCCCGCGGCACACCGCGTATCGCCAACCGCCTGTTAAAACGCACGCGGGATTTTTCCGAAGTCATGGGTTCCGGGGTCATTACGGAGAGCGACGCCCGTATGGCGCTGGCGCGTATGGATATTGATGAATTTGGGTTGGATAATATTGACCGGCTGCTGCTGCGCACCATCATTACCAACTACAACGGCGGTCCCGTCGGGCTGGAGACCATGGCGGCGGCGATCGGGGAGGAAGCGGTTACCATCGAGGACGTTTATGAGCCGTATTTGATGCAGATCGGTTTTCTTGCCAGAACCCCCCGCGGCAGAGTCGTGACCAACGCGGTATATTCCTATTTTGATATGCCGGCGCCCGGGCAGCAATCTATGATGTAGCAATGAGTGAAAACAATGATAATTTCTGATAAATGGAATGATTATGCGTTGATTGACTGTTCCGGCGGCGAACGGCTGGAGCGGTGGGGCGATGTGATTTTTATTCGTCCTGACCCGCAGGTCATTTGGAACACGCCCCGCAAGGATCCCCGCTGGCGCAAGGCGGACGCCAGGTATTTCCGATCCAAAAGCGGCGGCGGACAGTGGGAGATCTATAACAAAAAGATCCCCGATGTATGGACGATCGGTTATCGTGAGCTGAAATTCAATATCAAAGCCATGGGGTTTAAGCATACGGGGCTGTTCCCCGAGCAGGCGGCAAACTGGGATATTATTGCCGATATTATCAGGCATGCCGACCGAAAACTCAAAGTATTGAACCTGTTTGCTTATACGGGCGGGGCGACGGTATCCGCCCTTGCGGCGGGCGCTGAGGTTACCCATGTGGACGCGTCCAAGGGTATGGTGGCATGGGCAAAGGAGAACGCAGCACTGTCCGGGGTGCGCGATTTCCCCGTACGCTGGCTGGTGGACGATTGCAAAAAGTTTGTAGAGCGGGAGACCCGCCGCGGCAACACATACGATATTATAATTATGGATCCGCCGTCCTATGGCAGAGGTCCCGGCGGCGAGGTCTGGAAGCTGGAAGACGAGATATACGGTCTGGTCTCGGCGTGTGTGCCGGTGCTGTCCGGCGACCCGCAGGCCTTTTTGATTAATTCCTATACGACGGGACTTTCCCCGTCGGTAATGAAATATATTCTCGGCGTGACCGTTGGGAAAAAATTCGGTGGGGAAGTCTTTGCCGACGAATTGGGACTTCCGGTAGCGGCGACGGGCTTCGCCTTACCCTGCGGCGCGTCCGCGTATTGGAGAAAAAAATGAACGAAAACATGATCGAGCTGAAAGATGTTTGGTTCAGCTATGCGGGCGACGACGAGGGGCAGAAGCTGCCGCCTGTCATCAAGGGCGTTACGCTGGATATAAAAAAAGGAGAGTTCCTTGCGATTCTCGGGCATAACGGCTCCGGCAAATCCACGCTGACCCGTCTTTGCAACGCCATGTCCGTTCCCGACAAGGGAAAGGTTTTTGTCGAGGGTATGGATACCGCCGATGAAACCTTGGAATACGAGATTCGTTCCAAGGTCGGCGTGGTGATGCAGAACCCCGATAATCAGATCGTTGCCACCATTGTGGAGGAGGACGTCGCTTTCGGACCGGAAAATCTCGGCGTCGCCCCACAGGAGATACGAGCCCGTGTCGACGATGCGCTGAAACGCGTCGGCATGTACGAATATCGCGGGCATGAGCCGCATAAGCTCTCCGGCGGGCAGAAACAGCGCGTCGCCATCGCGGGCGTTGTCGCCATGCGCACGGATTGCATCATTCTTGACGAGCCCACCGCCATGCTGGATCCCATCGGCAGGCAGGAGGTCATGCATACGATTCTGGAGCTGAACCAGAAGCTCGGCATTACCGTTGTGTTAATCACGCATTATATGAATGAAGCCGTTTTGGCGGACAGAGTCGCAGTGATGGACAACGGCAGCATCATTCTCACCGGCACACCGCAGGAGGTATTCCAAAAGGACGATATTCTGCGCAGCGTCGGGCTGGACACCACGCAAAGCGCAAAGCTTGCCGCGAAGCTTGCGGCAAAGGGGATCCGGCTGCCCGGATCGGCGCTGACGCCCGCGGACTTTATTGCCGCATTTAAAAATTACAGCGGAGACCATCAATGAGCTTGATCGAAGTAAAAGATTTAGTATATTATTACGGCATGCGTACACCGTTTCAGGTGACGGCGCTGGATCACGTGAACCTCTCTTTGGAAAAAGGGGGGATCAAAGCGGTGATCGGGCATACCGGCAGCGGGAAAACCACGCTGATCCAGCATCTGAACGCGCTGCTGCAGCCCGCGTCCGGACAGGTTTTGTTTCACGGAGAGGACGTCAACGCCACCAAGGAATCCGCCTACCGTATCCGATTTAAGATCGGGCTTTGTTTCCAGTATCCCGAATATCAGTTGTTTGAAAACACTGTGTTTGAGGACATCGCATTCGGCCCGAAGAATATGGGGTTATCGGAAGCGGAGATTGACCGCGCTGTGCGCGCTGCGGCTTCTTACGTCGGCATCTCGGAGGATTTTTTTCAAAAATCGCCTTTTGATCTGTCCGGCGGACAAAAACGACGGGTCGCCGTCGCCGGCGTCATGGCGATGGATCCGGACGTACTGATCCTCGATGAACCCACCGCAGGGCTGGATCCGCGCGGCAGGGAAATGATCCTGTCCATGATCCGAAATTACCGTGACCAGACCGGCAAGACCGTGATTCTTGTTTCCCACAGTATGGACGACGTCGCAGAAACCGCCGACGAGGTAATCGTTGTCAATAAGGGAAAAATCGCCATGCAGGGGACGGTTGACGATGTATTTTCCCGCAGCGCGGAGCTTTCCGAAATGGGCTTGACTGTTCCCGAGGTCACGGGGATTATCGATACATTACGCGCGCAGGGCTATGATTTGCCTGCGGGAATCTATACTGTTGACCGCGCCGCCGACGCGTTGTATCGCTATCTGACCGGAGGGCGCACGCTATGATTAAAGATATTACGATCGGTCAGTATTTCCCGGGAAATTCCTTTATCCACAAGCTGGACGCACGCACAAAACTGATCCTTGTGTTTGCCGGGTTGATCCTTATTTTCCTTTGCCGCAATTTTTACGCGCTGGCGTTGATGACCGCCTTTGCCGTGGGCAGCGTACTGCTTTCCCGCATTCCGTTTGGAACGATCATGAAAGGCTTTAAGACAATTTTTATCATTATTGTGTTCAGCGCGTTACTGCAGATATTTTATAACCATAATGGAACTATTTTGTTTGAATGGAAGAAAATTCAAATTACCACAGGCGGCGTAAATACGGCGATCTTTATCTCCGTACGTATCATTTGTTTGATCTTTATCAGCTCTCTGCTGACCTATACCACATCGCCGACGCTGTTGACCGACGGGATCGAACGGCTGTTAAAACCGCTGAAAATTTTTCATATCGAACCGCATACGCTTGCGATGATGATGACGATCGCTCTGCGTTTTATCCCCACGCTGATCGAAGAGGTCGATCATATTATGGCAGCGCAGAAAGCGCGGGGCGCCGACATGGAGACCGGCAGCGTCGTCAAACGCGCCAAAGCGCTGATCCCCGTGCTGGTGCCGCTGTTTGTCAACTCTTTCCGCCGGGCATATGACCTTGCCTATGCGATGGAATGCCGCTGTTACCGCGGCGGCAGCGGAAGAACCCGTATGCGCGTCATGAAATTCACATATCGTGATTATATTGCATTTGTAATATGCGCGTTACTGTTGGCGGGAATTATTCTCTTTAATATTTTCTTTGAGGCGGTCGTATGAGCAGAAATATTCTTCTCACACTGAAATTTGACGGTACCGCCTACCATGGCTGGCAGCTGCAAAGCAACGCGGTTTCCGTACAGCAGCGGGTCAACGAGGCTGTCAATGCCGTTTTGCATGAAAATATCAACGCCAGCGGCTGCAGCCGAACGGATACCGGCGTTCACGCGCAGATGTTTTGCTGTAATTTTCATACTGAAAAATCAATACCGGCGGAAAAGCTGATCCCTGCGGTCAATTACTATCTGCCCGACGATATTGCCGTTTACAAGGCATTGGAGGTCGCGCCGGAGTTTCACGCGCGGTTTTCCTGCAAAAGTAAAGAATATGTGTACCGCATATGTAATACCCCGTATCG
Organism: Clostridia bacterium; assembly: GCA_017480115.1. Lineage (GTDB taxonomy): Bacteria > Bacillota > Clostridia > Oscillospirales > Acutalibacteraceae > RGIG2774. Next base: position 54,248 of record JAFVBH010000019.1, on the reverse strand, counting down.
GGATCCATTCTATGAACATCGGGCGCTTTTTTATCCCCCAATGCTGAACGAAGCGCTGCTAAACGAGGAAATTCAAGCGTTTGTCGGGTATCATGATTTTACCTCCTTTTGCAGCAGCGGCGGCAGCGTTGAGGATAAGCGGCGCACCGTTTACGCCGCGTCAGCGCAGCGCAGCGGCGATCTTGTGGATATTCGTATTCACGGCGACGGTTTTCTTTATAATATGGTCAGAATCATTGTCGGTACCTTGCTGTATGTCCATATGGGGAAAATCGCGCGAGGGACGATTCCCGATATTATTAAAGCAAAAGACAGAACTGCGGCAGGGATCACCGCGCCGCCGCAGGGGCTGTATCTTAACAGAATTTATTATGACGGAGTGAATCTTCTTGAGTGATTTCAAGGTAATAAAAGGCGGAAAAAAGAATTCCGCCGCCGAAGGGCAAAGAAAAATTCTTATTACCCTGCGTGCGATCATGATCTTGCTGATCATATTGATGATCTTATTTGTGGTTGCCCGTGTGATTTCCGACAATCCGAATATTCAAACCTCCGTCAAGTCAGAGACGGCGGGGGATTACCTGCTTTCCGTCAATGCCGATTCTGTGGTGGATATGCAGGAGTGGAACGGGAATTTTATCGTTTTGACGAATTCGGCAATCCACTATGTCAGCAAATCCGGCTCTTTACTGGGAAAAAACACACATAAATATTCCTCGCCCGCCATCGCGGTGGCAGGGGACGATGTGATGATGTATGACATCGGCGCTACGTCTTACCGGATCGAAACGACCAAGGGTGTGCAGTATGAGGGTAAAACAGATCAGCCGATCATTGACGGCGATTACTCCAAAAAAGGCGTTTACGCCTTTTCCACCAAGGGAGACGATGTGCTCTCAACATTGGTGGTATATACGGCGAAGCATGATAAACTGTTTGAATGGAAATGTGCCGATCAGTATATCAATACTGTCGCGCTGTCGCGGGATGGCAACCGCGTCGCCGTCGCGGCGGCAAATTCCGAAAACGCCGCGCTGTATTCCAAATTGTATATCTTCTCCACGTCCTCGCAGGAGCCTTTAGCGCAGTATGATTTTGATTCCATGATCTATGAACTGCATTATGTGAAGCGCAACACGGTCTCCGTGTTCGGGCAGGGGATTTTCAGTCTTGTTAATAATAAAGGACGTGCCGACATCTATACGCTTTCCGCAGTACAGGAAAACAGATTTTCCTACGACGCTTCCAGCGGCAATACGGCGATCTTACTGTCAAAATACGGCAATGAAAACAGCTATGAGCTGCAGGTTTTTGACGATGACGGCAGTCTGCTGCTCAGCAAGCAGATTAATAAAAATGTCAACTGGATCTCCTGCTCCGGGCGATACGCCGCGGTAGCGTATGAGAGCAGTGTAGAGGTCTTTAACTATTCCGGCGAGACGGTGGGCACGCTGTCCCTGAACGATAATACGGAGCGGATCGATCTGAGCAATTCCCTGATCTATCTTTTATCCTCCGGCGGCGTTTCGCTGCACAGCGCGACCGTACATACGGAAATCAAAAATCCCGTGCCGGAATATACGACCGTAAAACACAGCGACAATACCGAAGTATCCGTCGACGCGCAGCGTCAGCCCATTGCGGTTTTCACTGAATCCGGCACAGGGATTGCCGCGCAGACGACAGCCCCTTCAAACGCTGAAGGGTGATAAGAGGAGGACGGCATGATACATCTGATTGATATTTTACTGGGGGCTCTATGTCTGATCTTTGCCGCTGTCGCCGCGAAGAAAGGTTTTGCCGCTGCGGCGCTCCGCTTTATTTTGTCCATTGTCGCCACGGCTGTCTCATGGTTGCTGGCGGCGCGCTTTTGCCAAAGCTTCTACGATGCCTTTGTGCGGCAGCGCCTGCTGGGCTATATTTCCAAGCAGTTACTGCCGAAGCTTGACGCCGCCACGTCAACGATGAATGATTTCCTTAGTTCTCTGCCTGCGTGGATCGTCTCCATGACAGAAAAGCTGGGTATTCATATCGGCGATGCGGCCTCGCAATCGATCACGGCAGAGCGTATCGAGACCGCATATTTCGGGCCGCTGGCGTTGTTTATTGTCAAAACCGTACTGTTTGTCGTCTTTTCGCTGATTCTTGGTATTCTTTTTGCGATTATTGCAAAAATTATTGCCGGTAGAATCAAGGATTCCGCCGCAAGACCGCTGGATATTACGTTGGGCGCGGCACTGGGCTTGCTGCATGGCGTGCTGGTGGTGTTCGTGCTTGCGCTGATTCTATACGCGATCACGTACGCCGTGCCAAATTCCGAATATGCAAAATACGTAAATGCATCGTTTATTTGCAGAATAGCAGTAGAAATTTTAAATTTGATATGATATACTTGATTGCATTCAATTTCTGAGGTGGTAATTATGGAAAATGAAAAAAAGAAATTTTTCCTGTTTGAGAACGCGCTGACAATCCCCAATTTGCTGTCTGTAATCCGCATTCTGTTGATCCCTGTATTTGCGGTGCTGTACTATCAGAATCACCTGCTGGGCGCGGTGATCGTACTGGCTGTGTCTGGGCTTACGGATTTCTTTGACGGCAAGATTGCCCGACGGTTCAACCAGATCAGCAATCTGGGTAAAATTCTCGATCCCGTTGCGGATAAGTTAACGCAGATGACCCTTGCTGTCGTGCTGTTTTTAAAATTCCATCAGGCAAACGACAGCCTTATCAAAGCGTTCAGCTGGGTATTTCTCGTGTTTGTCGCCAAAGAGCTGTTAATGGTCTGCTTCGGGCTGTTTATGCTGATCGTGGGGCTGCGCCCCGGCGCGGCGGAAATTTACGGCAAGGTCGCCACCTTTGTGTTTTACTTCGTCATGATCGTTGTGTTCCTGTTCGGACCGGAGATCGGCGCGTTGAACAGTATTCTTGTTCTGCCGAATATTGTTATGATGATCCTTGTGGTGATCTCGGCGATTCTGACGCTGGTCGCCCTGTCGAGCTATATTCCCGGCGTTTACCGTCAGGTCAAATACCGCAGGCAGGAGATCAGAAAAGGCACATGGGATAAGAAAAATAATAAAATTTTGAGCGGAGAGATCAAATAATTCCGCTTCGCAGGAGAATGAAATGAAAACAATGATGTGTTCGCGGTGTCACAATCACCCCGCGGTTGTATTTATTCAAAAAATGGAGGATAACAAACCCGTGCAGGAGGGGCTTTGCATCAAGTGCGCGCTGGAAATGAATATTCCTCCCGTAAAGCAGATGCTGGATCAGATGGGCGTTACCGAGGAGGATCTCGACGAAGCGATGGAGCAGATGAACGATATGCTCCAGAATATCGACGGGGACTTTGAGCCGGGCGGCGCGTCCGTGATGCCGTTTCTGAACGGTATCTTCGGCAATATGCCCACGCCTGCGGCGTCTCAGACAAAACCGGCGGAAAATAAGGAAGAAAACGCCGTATCCGAGCGCAAAGACGACGCTGACAACAAAAAAAGCGGCAAACGCGCAAAGCATAAGCATAAAACCAAGCGTAAATTTTTAAACCTGTATTGCACCGATCTGACAGCCCGCGCTGCTGCCGGCGCGCTCGACAGCATCATCGGCAGGGACAGCGAGATCCACCGCGTGACCCAGATCCTTTGCCGCCGTACGAAGAACAATCCCTGCCTGATCGGTGAGCCGGGCGTTGGTAAAACCGCCATTGCCGAGGGACTTGCCCTGCGTATCGCTGCGGGGGACGTTCCCGCAAAATTGCAGGAAAAGGAAATACACCTGCTTGATCTGACCGCCCTTGTCGCGGGCACGCAGTTCCGCGGGCAGTTTGAAAGCCGTATCAAAGGTTTGGTAGACGAAGTCAAGCAGGAGGGCAATATCATTCTGTTTATCGACGAGGTGCATAATCTTGTCGGTACCGGCGACGCCGAGGGTTCCATGAACGCGGCAAATATCTTAAAGCCTGCGCTTTCCCGCGGCGAGATTCAAGTCATCGGCGCAACGACCTTTAACGAATACCGTAAGCATATTGAAAAAGACGCGGCGTTGGAGCGGCGCTTCCAGCCCGTCAAGGTGGAGGAACCCTCCATTGCGGATACCTATGAAATGCTCAAGGGCATTCGGGCGTACTATGAGAATTTCCATCGGGTAAAGATTTCCGATGAACTTCTTTACCGCGCCGTCGTTCTTTCAGAACGCTATATCACCGACCGCTTTCTGCCGGACAAGGCGATCGATCTGCTGGACGAAGCGTGTACCTGCGCAAATCTGCGCAATAAGGCGATCAGCGATTACGAGAAGTATGAAAAAAATCTTGCCGCGCTGAAAGAGACCGAGGACGCGCTGATCTCTGCCGCGACGGAGGAAATCGACTACGAGGAACTGGCAAAAGTCCGTTCTGAAATTTTGAATTTGGAAAAGAACGGAGATATATTGAAAGAAAAAGCCGCCGATAACGCGGTCATCGAGGATGATCTTGCGAACGTGATCCATCTTTGGACAGGCATTCCCGTACAAAAGGTCATTGACAGCGATATTCAGCGGCTTGTAAACCTTGAGAGCCATTTAAAAGCGAGAATTATCGGGCAGGACGAAGCGGTCGGCGCCGTTGTCAAGGCGATTAAGCGCTCCAGATTGCAGCTTAATCCGGTAAAGCGCCCCGCCAGCTTTATCTTTGTCGGGTCTACGGGCGTAGGCAAAACGGAGCTTGTCAAGCAACTGGCGTCAGAACTGTTCGATACACCGGAGACGTTGATCCGTTTGGATATGTCGGAGTTTATGGAAAAGCATTCCGTCTCCCGTCTGATCGGCTCACCCCCGGGCTATGTGGGCTACGATGAAGCGGGGCAGCTCACCGAAAAGGTACGCCGCAAGCCCTATTCCGTCGTCCTGTTTGACGAGATTGAAAAAGCGCACCCCGACGTGATGAATATTCTTCTGCAAATTTTGGACGAGGGCAAGACCAACGACGCCCAGGGCAGAACGGTGGATTTCTCCAATACGGTCATCATCATGACGTCGAACGCCGGCAGTGAAATACGGGAAAACGCCATGGGCTTTGCAAAAAATGCAGCGTCCGCGAACCGCGATAAGGCAATGAAATCGCTGCGGCAGTTCCTGCGCCCGGAATTTATCGGCAGAATCGATGAGATCATCGTATTTAACGATTTGACCAAGGAGGACTGCGCTAGGATCGCGCAGATCCTGATCGACGAATTTCGTCCCGCGCTGGAGGCAAAGGGGATTTCTCTTGTTTTGGAGGACGGCGTAACGGCGCTGATTGCTGATAAGGCATACGGCGGTTCCCGCGGCGCCCGTGATATTCGCAATGTGATCCGGCGGGATATTGAGGATAAGATCGCAGACGTCATCATCAACGCAACGTTGCCTGTGACGGAGATTTGCATTTCTGCCGACGGCGACCAAATTCTTGTTGCATAAGTCTTTACAGGCGGCAGAAGCATTCTGTCGCCTTTCTGTGTTTGGAGTGATACTTTTTGGAGCTGAGCAGCTATATAAACGAGATCATCCGCCCGAAAATACAGGGCGACGGCGGCGAGATCGAATACGTGGGGGAAACGGGGGATACCGTATCCGTGATCTTCCGCGGGGAATGCTCAAAATGCCTGATTCTGGATCGCTGCGTGCGCTGGATCGAGGCGGAAATTCAGCGGGAAACGGGAAAAACAGTGACCGTGTCCTATGAAAGAAAGAAACCCTTTTTCTGGGATTTTGCATAAGGAGCGCAAAGCATGGCACATATCAAGGTCACACGACGCAGCATGCGTCCCGAGGAATACGTATCTCTGCGGTTCGGCTGGCTGAAACGGCTGATCGTTGCCGAGTCCCGGGAGATCGACACCTTCGTTATCAAAGACGCGCGGCAGATCGGGGAAAATGAATATGAATTTTATCCGGGGGATTACCGTCCGTTAAAGAAAGGCGATCTGTATTACACACCCGACGGCTCGGTCTTTATTAACGCCACGGCGAAAATTCCTGCGGCATGGCGCGGCAGGGAAGTATGGTTTTCGTTAAAGACGGCGTCGGAGATGGTCGTTAAAATCAACGGCACGTATGTCGGCGGCGTCGATCCCAACCGTGATCGTATTCTGATTTCTCCGTATGTTGATACCGATGAATTATTCATCGAAATTTACGGATATAACCGTTCCAAGCCCGATGACGAGCGCAACCCCGAGTCGCTGTCCGTGCGGGGCTGCCGACAGATTTTCGAGGGCGGTTATCTGTGCGTGCTGGATAACGACGTGTTATCACTGTATTACGACGTGGAGCTGATTCTTGACGCGGCGCTGTCCGGCGCTTTTGACGAGGACTTCTCCGCCATGGCGATCAAGGAGCTGGACGCTGCGCTCGATCTGATCGATTTTGACGATGTAAAACATGCGGATATTATCAAAGCCGCCGACTGTATTAATGACCGCATTTACGAAAATAAGACCTACAAGAGCAGCGGCAACGTCGCGCTGATCGGTCATTCCCATTTGGATCTCGCCTACTATTGGCGCAGAATCCATACCATCGAAAAAAATCTGCGTACCGTCCTCATTCAGCTCAGGCTGATGGACCGGTACCCGGATTTTAAATATGCCCATACGCAGCCTTACACCTACGAAACGCTGGAGAAATATTACCCGGAGGTCTTTGCCGAGCTGAAGGAAAAGATCGCGCGGGGCAGCTTTGAGCCTGTCGGCGTGATGTATGTGGAGCCGGACTGCAATATTCCCGCAGCGGAAAGTCTTGTGCGCCAATGCCTATACGGGCAGCGGTATTACCGCGACGCGTTCGGCATAACCGTGGATAACTGCTGGCTGCCGGACGTATTCGGCAACAGCTGGATTTTACCGCAAATTCTCAAAAAAAGCGGCGTAAATTATTTTGTATCCAACAAAATGTCCACATGGAACGATACCAACCGTTTCCCGCATAACAACTTTATCTGGCGCGGCATCGACGGCAGCGAGGTCTATGCCTGCGTACCGCCGACCCACTTTATTTCCTGGAACACGCCTTCGCAAATCAAAGAGAACTGGGACGCTTTCGAGGATAAAAACACCGGCGGCGCGACCATGCAGATGTTCGGCTACGGCGACGGCGGCAGCGGCTGCACCGAGGAAATGATCGAGCTGATGCACCGTTTCGACAAGCTTTCCGTCATGCCCCGTACAGGGCATACAACCGGCAAGGAATTTCTGCATAAAAACTTTGACGGCAATCATGATCTCGCGGTCTGGGACGGAGAACTGTATCTGGAAATGCACCGCGGCACCTTTACGACGAAGTCCTGTCTCAAGCGCATGAACCGCAAGCTGGAATTTATGTTCCGCGACGCGGAGCTGCTATCAACGCTGCGCATGCTGCAAGGGAAAACGTATCCCGCGCAGAAGCTGCGGAAGCTTTACAAGCTGTTTTTAATCAATCAGTTTCACGATATTCTGCCCGGCAGCCATATTACGCCGGTATTCCGCGACGCGGTAAAGGATCTGGAACAAATTGAAGCCGCGTTGGAGGATATGATCAACAACGGCGACACATATGTTAATACGCTGAATTTCCCCCGCACAGAGCCGGTGTTCGTGTTCTCCGACGGCGCGTCGGTGCGCCATGGGGCGCGGGGCAGATATTGCACCGTATCGCCTAACGTACTGGGTACGGTAGCGCTGTACTGCGATACGGGTACCGATTGGTTCACATGCAGTGAAAATACAGTCATAACACCGTACTATACCGCAAAAATGAACGCGGACGGCAGCTTTGCAAGCCTGTATGATGCGCAAGCCGACAGGGAATGGGTCAGCGGAGACTTTAATAAGCTGCGCATCTACGGTGATCACCCCGGCAACTACGACGCATGGGATATTCTGCCGGATTATGAGGATACACAAATTGAAATTGCCGTCGCTGAGCCGCTTTCCTTTGTGCAGGCGGACGGCGAGGTCGCGGAGTTTGCGGTCACGCTGCAAACGGAAAAAAGCGTATGGAAACGCATGATCCGCTTCTTCCGCCATTCCCGCGGGATCGAAGTGGAAAATATCGTGGATTGGCATGAAAAGCACAAGCTGGCAAAGGCGATCTTTGACGTAAACGTGCTTTCCCGTGAGCTGATCTGCGATACCTCGGCGGGTTATATTCAGCGGGAGACGCACCGCAACACCACCTGGCAGCAGGCGCGTTTCGAGGTCTGCCATCATAAATGGTGCGATATGGCGGAGAGCGGCGGCGGTGTTGCGCTGATCAACGAGGGAAAATACGGCGTCGGCGCAAAGGACAGCACGATGTCCCTGTCGCTTTTGCGCGCGACGGTGCGTCCTGACCCGACCGCGGATATGGGCGCGCATGATTTCTGCTATATGATATATCCCCATACCGGCGATTTTCTTGAAAATGAGATTAATAAAAAGGCGTTTGAATATAACGTCCCGCTTGCAAAAACGGACGCTGCGGCGCTCGGCAGCCTCCCGTTTGCACTGCCGGAGAACCTGTATTTGCAGGCGGTCAAACGCGCGGAGGACGACAATATGATCGTTCTTCGTCTTTCCGAACAGGACGGCAGGCGCGGCAGCTTTACGCCCGGTCAAAAGGTCAAGCTTCTGAACCTGATCGAAGACGTCACGGGCGAAGCGGAAACGATTCGGTACGCCCCCTTTGAGATCATCACCATCGGCATAGATAAGGAGACGGTGTTATGAATTTTGACACGCCGTTAACCAACGCCGATATTAATATTCGCGATCCGTTTATATTGACGGAAAACGGTATTTACTATATGTATGGCACCAGCGGGAAAAATTTCGGCGTTCAATCCGGCTGTTTCAATGTCTGGATAGGCACGGATCTTCTGCATTGGAGCGCGCCGATCAAAGTTTTTGACGCTGACGCTTACAGTATGAACGACGGGGTCAATTGGGCGCCGGAGGTGCATAAATATAACGGTAAGTATTATATGTGCGCAACCTTTACCCTGCCCGGTACGGACAGGCGCGGCACGCATATTCTTATTGCCGACAGTCCGGCAGGAGAGTTTGTCCCCCACAGTGCGGGCAGTATAACGCCGCAAGCATGGTGGGCGCTGGACGGCACGCTGTATTTTGAAAATAATGTACCGTACATGGTTTTTTGTCATGAGCATGTGCAGATCGGCAACGGTACCGTGGAATACGTGCGGCTGTCCGACGACCTGAAACACGCGGTCGGCATGCCTGTGACGTTATTCAGAGGGAGCGACGCGTACGGAACGGAGGATTCGCGCGGCGAACGATACGTTACCGACGGACCATTTCTTTATAGACATACGGACGGCACGCTTTCCATGATATGGTCCACCATTCAGGGCGGTAATTATGTACAGTGCCGCGCCGTTTCTACCGATGGGACACTCGGCGGCACCTGGACGCAATCGCCCCATTTATTCTCTGAAAACGGCGGTCATGGCATGCTGTTTAGGGATCTGAACGGCACATTGATACTGACGCTGCACAGCCCGAATCGATCGGGAGAGGAACGCCCGGTATTTATTCCGATGGCGGAACGCGGTAGGGAGTTGCACTGTTATAATCTGTAAAATTTATGAAAACAATTTAAACCGTATGTAAATTCAAACAGATAGCTTTGACAGATGGGATATTATGTGCTATCATTTATGTGTAAAAAACTATCCGAAGGGTGGTATTGCTTTGCGATATCTCAAAAAATCCATGACGGCAGTACTGGCAGTCATTCTTGCGTTTACGCTGGCTGTATCCGGCTCGGCGGCGTTTGATTTCTCATCGCTGATCGGCGGCGATCCGATCAGGATTTTCTTTACGTTCCTCAATTACATCACAACAAAAGAGGACAGACCCAGTTACACCGAAACCCCGCTGGATCCTGTGGAATATTCCGCAGCGGAATTGGAGCGTCGGCAGAAGATTGTAGAGCTGATCAACGGCGATCTGAACCGTATCAAGACCGAAAAACCGGCATTTACGATCAATGCCAATCGCGGTCTGCCCGGTTCCAATAAGAACGCGGTCTTGGGATATTTTAACCATGGCTCCTCCATTGCCGACGCGATCTTTAGGTTGTTATTCGGCGATAAGAAGAATCCGGTGGACGCCTCCAAGGTGCTGGAATCCATCGGCATTACCGGTTTCTTTTCCGATACCGGCTCGTCGCAGCATACGCTGGGTACCGCCTGTGACAATCTGATGTCCGTAACCGGCGCGTCATATGTTTCCTCCTTGCGCGCGGAAGACGTGTATAATGACAATCCTGTCACAAAATCAAGATATAATGACAGCTACGATTTTCGTATCCAGCTGCAGGACGCGGTAAATCCCGGGCCGGATTCCGCGCAGGCAAGAGTGTTTGACCTGTTCTCCGACGTAAAATTGGTGCAGACCATTGCGGGGCTGCTGCCGCAGCTTGATGTTTCGATGCTGAAACTTCGCTATGTGGATTGCTACATTGAGGGCAGTGTGGATAAAAACGGCAATATCAATCAGTATACCACCCACTATAAATGCGTTATGCAGATCGATACCTCGGAGATGGCATATGATCTGTCCCAATATTTGTCTTCAATCAACAATAAAGAAATTTATGAAAGCGAAGTTACCTATACGGACTTCAACTGGACGCCGCGTTTATTCGGCGACGTCAATGCCGACGGCAGGGTTAACTCCGCCGACGCGCGCGTGCTGCTGCGTATCGCTGCCAGACTGGATGCGGCAACCGCGGATATGATTCCCTTCGGCGATATGAATTTTGACGGCAAGCTGACCAGTGTTGACGCGCGGATTCTGCTGCGGGTTGCCAGCCATTTGCAGGATCTGCCGGAGCAGCCGACAAACACAGCGGTATAAAGCGATTTTTAACAGAGCATGCGTTGTTGGGCGTATGCTCTGTTTTTTTTGTCGACTTAATCGGTAAATCTTGACATTTGCGTATAAGTATTGTACAATAAACTAAGATTTTTACACAACAATTTGTGTAAAATACTTCAAAACAAAGGAGTCTTTCCGGTGTCAAAATACATTTTGGCTCTCGATCAGGGCACAACCAGTTCAAGAACGATCGTTTTCAATAAAAAGGGCGAAATCGTTTCCAAAACGCAGTATGAGTTCCCACAGATCTACCCCAAGGCGGGTTGGGTCGAGCATGATCCTATGGAGATTCTGAAAAGCCAGATGCGCTCTCTTGCTGATACGCTCATTGACGGCAGCATCAAGGCAAAGGACGTTGTAGGTATCGGCGTTACCAATCAGCGCGAGACCACCATTCTTTGGGACAAAACCACGGGACAGCCTGTTTATAACGCAATCGTCTGGCAGTGCCGCAGAACCGCCGAAATGTGCGAGGAGCTAAAAAAGGACGAGGAGTTCTGCAATTATATCACCGAGCATACCGGCTTGATCATCGACGCATATTTCTCCGCCACCAAGATCCGCTGGATCCTTGATAACAGCGAAAAGGCGCGGGAAGTGCTGGCGGCGGGCAATCTGCTGTTCGGCACAGTGGAAACATGGCTGATCTGGAACCTTTCCGGCGGCAAGATTCACGTGACGGATTTCTCCAACGCTTCGAGAACCATGCTGTTTGACGTAGATAAGCTTTGCTGGGACGAGCATATTTGCAAGCGCTTGGGCATTCCCATGGAAATTTTGCCTACGCCCGTGCCCTCCAGCCAAATCTACGGTTTGGTATCCTCCCACGGCATTCCCGGCGTCGAGTCTCTTTCCGGCATTCCCATCTGCGGCGCTATCGGCGATCAGCCTGCGGCGCTGTTCGGGCAGGGGTGCTTTGAGTCCGGGCAGGCAAAGAATACCTACGGTACCGGTTGCTTCCTGCTGATGAACACCGGTGAGAAGCGTGTAAAATCTAAAAACAATCTTGTTACCGGCGTTGCGTGGGGCTTAAACGAAAAAGTCTACTATGCCATCGAGGGCAGCGCTTTCAATGCCGGATCCACCATTCAGTGGCTGCGCGACGAGTTGCAGATCATTGAAAATGCGCCCCAGTGCGATAAGCTGGCGGAATCCGTTCCTGATGCCGGCGGCATCTACATGGTGCCCGCATTTACAGGTCTCGGCGCGCCGTACTGGGATATGTATGCGCGCGGCTGCATCGTCGGCATTACCAGAGGCACCAATAAGGCGCATGTTTGCCGCGCAGTACTTGACGGTATCGCCTATCAGATGACTGACCTTCTGCGCGCAATGAAAGCCGATTCCGATGTGCCGTTGAAAGAGCTTCGCGTGGACGGCGGCGCCAGCGTAAGCAATATTATGATGCAGATTCAGGCAAATATGACCGGTTGCCCTGTAAACCGCCCCAAGGTCGTAGAGACCACCGGCCTCGGCGCCGCTTATATGGCAGGTCTCGCCGTAGGCTTTTGGACCAGCACGGAGGAGATCGAGTCGTTGCGTAAAGTGGATAAAATATTCTTCCCCGAAATTACCGAGGACGAGCGGGAGGAACGTTATACCGGCTGGCAGAAAGCGGTTTCCAGAGCGCGCGACTGGGCTGAGAAAGAATAAATATACAACTGTCGGGAATCCTCCCGGCAGTTTTTTCTTTCACATAAATTTTACTATAATCATCATATACAGAGCAGCTTTATTTATAGGTTTTAACATTGATTTTTAAGAACCGCTGTGCTACAATGAATGCAATATTATTCAGGGAGGTCTATAAAATGTCCAGAGTTTACAATTTTTCGGCAGGTCCCTCCATGCTGCCCGAAGAGGTTCTTCGCAAGGCGGCAGATGAAATGCTTGATTATCACGGTTCGGGCCAGTCCGTTATGGAAATGTCACACCGCTCCAAAGTGTTTGACGAGATCATTAAGGGCGCGGAGGCGTTGCTGCGTGAGCTTATGAATATTCCCGATAACTATAAGGTGCTGTTTTTGCAGGGCGGTGCGTCCGCGCAGTTTTCCGCGATCCCGCTGAACTTCATGAACGGCTCCGGCAAAGCGGATTATATTATCACCGGTCAGTGGGCAAAAAAAGCCTATCAGGAAGCGCAGAAGTACGGCAATGCCCGTGCGGTCGCGTCTTCCGCAGATAAGACGTTTTCGTATATTCCCCAAACGACGCATGCGGATTTTGATCCCGAGGCGGATTATGTATATATATGCATGAATAATACCATTTACGGTACGGTCTATCATACGCTGCCCGATGTGGGCGATACACCGCTGATCGCGGACATCTCCTCCTGCTTTCTTTCGGAACCGATCGATGTCTCCAAGTTTGCCATGGTGTATGGCGGCGCGCAGAAAAACGTCGCCCCCGCAGGACTTGTGATCGCGATCATTCGCGAGGATATGCTGGGCAACGCGCGGGATATTACCCCCACAATGCTGAACTATCAGATTCAGGCGGACGCTGATTCTCTTTATAATACACCGCCGTGCTACACGATTTATATCTGCAAGCTGGTACTGGAATGGATCAAGAGCATCGGCGGGCTGGAAGCGATGAAGGCGCGCAATGAGAAAAAAGCGAAGTTGCTTTATGATTATCTGGATTCTTCCAAAATGTTCCGCGGTACCGTCGTCCCCGAGGATCGCTCGCTGATGAATGTGCCGTTTGTAACCGGCAGTGACGAACTAAACGCCAAGTTTGTAAAAGAAGCAACAGCGGCAGGGCTTGTGAATCTGAAAGGGCACCGAACCGTCGGCGGTATGCGCGCGTCGATCTACAACGCGATGCCTTACGAGGGCGTAGAAGCGCTTGTGGCGTTCATGAAGAAATTTGAAGAAGAAAACAGCTGAGGAAATCGTCATGTATCAAATTCTTACATTAAATAAAATCTCCGCCAAGGGAACGGATCTTTTGGATAAGACCAAATACGCGTTTGCCGACGATATTTCGTCGCCGGACGCGATCCTCGTCCGTTCCGCATCCATGCTGGATATGGAATTTGACGGCCGCCTGCTGTCCATCGCAAGAGCCGGCGCGGGCGTCAATAATGTTCCCGTTGACCGCTGCACGCAGCAGGGCATCGTCGTATTTAACACACCGGGCGCGAACGCGAACGCGGTCAAGGAACTGGTGATCGCCGCGCTGTTCATGGCGTCCCGCAAGGTTGCCGCCGCTATCGACTGGTGTAAGACCTTAAAGGGCGAGGGGGATAACGTCGGCAAGCTGGTGGAAAAGGGCAAGAGCAGCTTTGCAGGGCCTGAAATCGCCGGCAAGACGTTGGGCGTTATCGGCGTAGGCGCAATCGGCTACAAGGTCGCGATTGCGGCAAGAGCGCTGGGCATGGAGCTTGTCTGCTATGACAAATTCATCACGCCCGAAAGAGCCGCGACGCTCGGCGCCGACGCGATCGTTGACTCCTTGGACGCGCTTTACGCAAAAAGCGACTATATCACCCTGCATCTGCCATCTCTGCCCGAGACCAAGGGCATGATCAATGCGGAAAGCCTCGCGGCGTGCAAAGACGGCGTTCGTATCCTCAATTTTGCCCGCGGCGATCTGGTAAACTCCGCCGCGCTCGCCGCCGCTTTGGCAAGCGGAAAGGCAGCCGCTTATGTGACGGACTTCCCGACGGACGATCTGATCGGTCTTGACGGCGTTACGGCGCTGCCGCATCTCGGCGCGTCTACGCCCGAAAGCGAGGAAAACTGCGCGGTTATGGCGGTCAATCAGACCGTTGATTATATCGAAAACGGCAATATCGTCAATTCCGTCAATTTCCCGGCTGTATCGTTGACAAAAAGCGGCAAATACCGTGTGTGCGTTACTGCGCTTGCCGACGTCAGCGCGCAGGTAAAAGCGGCGCTGCCCGATGCGCTTTCTTCCGCAGGCGGCATGAAGAAGGGTTTTTATATGATTGCCGATACGGATTCCGCCGTTGACGCCGACGCGCTCAAAGCTATTGACGGCGTCACAAGCGTCAGAGTTATCGGCTAAGCAAGTATTGACAAACGTAGATTCCTGTCGTATAATAGGTAAGAAATCTTTTTAAGGAGCAACTTACGATGAAAAGAATCAACACGCTTGAAACACGCGATCTCGTTAAGAGCATTGAAAACGGCGGCTGCGGCGAGTGCCAGACCTCTTGCCAGTCTGCATGCAAGACCTCCTGCGGTGTTGCAAATCAGAAGTGCGAGAATAACGACTGATTCCATCTTTTAAGCATTGAAACGCGCCCACTCCCGGATTGGGGTGGGCGTTTTTACTGAAATCCGGTGAAAAATCATGATACATCAATATAAAATGAACGGCTATTCTATCGTTATCGATACCTACAGCGGCGCGGTGCACGCCGTTGACGATATAGCATACGATATGATTGCCATATATAAAAATCACAGCAAAGAAGAAATTATCAGTGAGATGCTGAAAAAATACAGCGACCGTCCGGACGTGAACGCGGCAGAGCTTGCGTTGTGCCTGGACGATATTGCGGCGCTGGAAGCGCAAGGCAAGTTGTTTTCCGACAGCAAGGGGGCGCATATTACCGAGGATTTGCTGAAAAAACGTCCTGTCGTCATCAAAGCAATGTGCCTGCATGTGGCGCATACCTGCAATCTCAACTGTGATTACTGCTTCGCAAGCCAGGGAAAATATCACGGCGAGCGCGCGGTCATGAGCTACGAGGTCGGAAAGCGGGCGCTGGATTTCTTGGTGGAAAATTCAGGCAGCCGCCGTAATCTGGAGGTCGATTTTTTCGGCGGCGAACCGCTGATGAATTTTGACGTGGTCAAACAATTGGTCGCCTATGCCAGAAGCATCGAAAAAGAAAAGAATAAAAATTTCCGTTTTACATTGACCACAAACGGCGTGCTGTTAAATGATGATGTGATCGATTTTGCAAATAAAGAGATGAACAATGTGGTGCTGAGTCTGGACGGCAGGAAAGAAGTACACGATCGTCACAGGGTAGACTATGCGGGAATAGGCAGCTATGACAATATCGTACCGAAGTTTCAGCATTTTATTAAAAATCGCACCAACGGCACCTACTATATGCGCGGCACTTTTACCCATGAGAATACGGATTTCACCAAGGATATTTTCCATATGGCGGAGCTGGGCTTTACGGAGCTGAGCATGGAGCCGGTGGTCTGCGCCCCCACCGATCCCGTGGCGCTGACGGAAAACGACCTGCCGACGCTGTATGAACAGTATGAAATTCTTGCAAAAGAGATGCTCAACCGCCGCAACGAGGGCAGACCGTTCACATTTTATCATTACATGCTGGATCTCTCCCATGGCCCTTGCATGTACAAGCGGATCACCGGCTGCGGCTCGGGCACGGAATATGTGGCTGTCACGCCGTCCGGCGAGCTGTATCCCTGCCATCAGTTTGTCGGCGATAAAAACTATCTGCTGGGCGATATTTATCAGGGGATCACAAATACGGAGCTGCGCGACCGGTTCAAGCTGTGCAACGTCTTTGCGCATGAGGAATGCCGCGATTGCTGGGCAAATATGTACTGCTCCGGCGGCTGCGCGGCGAACGCCTACCACGCCACCGGCGACATCAACGGTGTTTATAAATACGGCTGCAAACTCTTTAAGAAGAGGATTGAATGTGCAATTATGTTGCAGGTCGCTGAAAGCGAGGAACATCAACATGGGACTGAATGATACGCCGTCCGCGGAACGGCTCCATATTGGTTTTTTCGGCATGCGCAACGCAGGAAAATCCAGTATCGTCAATGCCGTAACAGGGCAGGAATTATCCGTTGTTTCCGACGTCAAGGGGACGACCACCGATCCTGTATATAAGGCGATGGAACTTTTGCCGATGGGACCCGTGGTAATCATAGATACCGCGGGTTATGACGATACCGGCGCGCTCGGCGCGCTGCGTGTGCAAAAAACCATGCAGGCGCTGAACCGCTGTGACTGCGCCGTGCTGATTATCGACGGTACGATCGGCAAACAGTCGCAGGACAGTGCCATGGAAACGCAGTTCCGGCAAAAAGGCATTCCTTTCCTGATCGTATATAACAAAGCAGACTGCTTCGATACGGTCTATCCTGACGGAATTACGGTATCCGCCTATGATTCGGTGGATATGTATACTTTGAAAGAAACGATTGCCGCGCTGATAAAAACGGATACCGCAACCAAAAAGATTATCGGCGATAAGCTGAACCCCGGTGATACCGCGGTACTTGTCGTCCCCGTTGACAGCGCTGCACCCAAGGGAAGATTGATCTTACCCCAGCAGCAGACGATTCGAGATATTCTGGAAGCGGACGCGCAGGCGTTCGTCGTCAAGGAAAACGGGCTGTCCAGCGCGTTGACCGAATTAACCAAAAAGCCTGCTGTTGTTATTACGGACAGCCAGGTGTTCGGCAAAGTCAGCGCTGTTACGCCCGATGACGTGTTGCTGACCTCATTTTCTATTTTGATGGCGCGATATAAAGGCTTTCTTGTTCCTGCGGTCCGGGGGGCGGCGGCGCTGAAAAAGATCAAAACCGGCGACCGCATCTTAATATCCGAGGGGTGTACCCATCATCGGCAATGCGAGGACATCGGCACAGTAAAGCTGCCGGGATGGATTCGCAGGTTTACCGGGGCGGAACCGAAATTTGAATTTTCCTCCGGCAGAGATTTTCCTGCTGCACTCGATACTTATAAGCTCATCATACATTGCGGCGGTTGCATGTTGAACGAGCGGGAAATGCGCTACCGCATGCAAACCGCACAGGATTACGGCGTTCCGTTTACAAATTACGGAACCGTGATCGCATATATGCACGGCGTCTTGAAACGCAGCCTGCAGATTTTTCCCGAGATCGCGTCAACAATCGAATAATTGACCAAGAGCGGCGGACAATCCTGCCGCTCTTTTCTTATGCGAGATTCTGTATAATTTCTTCCCGACGGCCAATAATTAGCTTGACGGCAATTGAGACGGATTCCCATAGCTCCGATACATACTTGTCGGAGGTTAGCTATGCTGTACAATAAAGTGGAGATATGCGGGATCAATACCAATAAATTAAAAGTGCTGACAGAGGCGGAGAAACGTGAACTGCTGGAAAAGGTTAAATCCGGCAGTAAAACGGCGCAAGACGAATTGGTCAAGGGAAATCTGCGCTTGGTGCTGAGCGTGATTCAGCGATTTGCCAATCGGGGTGAGTCCATGGACGATCTGTTCCAGGTCGGCTGTGTGGGGCTGATAAAGGCGATCAAAAATTTCAACACCGCGCTGGACATAAAATTCAGCACCTACGCCGTGCCGATGATCGAAGGGGAGCTGCGGCGCTATTTGCGGGATTACAATGCCGTGCGCGTGTCCCGCTCCATGCGGGATACGGCGTACAAAGCCATGCAGGCGCGGGAGCGGTTGCAGATCAAAAACGGCAAGGAGCCGACAGTGGAGGAGATTGCGCAGGAGCTGGGTGTAAAAAAATCCTCTGTCGTGATTGCGCTGGAGGCCGTCAGTGAACCGGTTTCCCTGTATGATCCCGTCTATTCCGATTCGGAGGATACCGTTTATGTGATGGATCAGCTCGGCGATAAAAGCGGAGAAAGCGACTGGATCGAGGAGATCAATTTTCGTGACACTCTTGCGGGCTTGAGCGACAGGGAAAAAAAGATTCTCAATATGCGTTTTATGCGCGGACTGACGCAAACAGAGGTTGCAAAGGAGATCCATATTTCACAAGCGCAGGTCTCCCGCTTGGAAAAGGCGGCGTTGAAAAAAATCAAGGAAAGCTAACGCATAGATTCCCATGCTGTATCATAAGTTTTTACAAGATACAATGATGTAAGGTGGGGTTATTATGAAAAAATTATCAGGCATTTTCTGCGCGGCAGTACTGACGCTTTGTCTTTGCTGTCAAGCATTTGCGTATGAGGGGCTCTTCCCGGTACAGGCGATCGGTGATGCGGTTGCGGTCTCTGCGGACGCGCTGGCAGCCATGCAGGATACCGCCATGAAAGTGGACGTCAATGCGGAAAGCGCGCTTTTAATGGAAGCCGCCACCGGCGAAATTTTAATGGCAAAGAACGAGCGCGCGCGCCGCTATCCCGCATCGGTCACAAAGATCATGTCCATGCTGCTGGTGTGCGAAGCCTTGGACGCGGGAAAAATTTCACTGACGGATACGGTCGCCACGACGGAGGAAGCCGCATCCAAGGGCGGCTCACAGATTTGGCTCAAGGTCGGCGAGGTCATGACCGTTGACGAATTGTTAAAGGCGACCGCCGTTTACAGCGCGAACGACGCATGCACGCTGCTGGGCGAGTATGTGGCGGGCAGCGACGAGGGATTTGTCAAAATGATGAACGACAGAGCCGCGCAGTTGGGCATGACGGATACGCATTTTGATAATTGCACGGGACTTGACGATACGACCCAAACGCACCTGACCACGGCTTACGATATTGCGCTGATGTCCCGGGAACTGTTAAAACACGATATTATCAAAAATTACACCACGATTTATATGGACAGTCTGCGGGACGGCGCGACGCAGCTTGTCAATACCAATAAGCTGGTGCGTACATATAAAGGGATCACCGGGCTGAAAACCGGCACCACGGACAAAGCGGGCTGCTGCATTGCCGCCACAGCGGAGCGTGACGGCTTGTCACTGATCGCAGTCGTGTTAGGCGCTGAAAACAGCAATGCGCGGTTTAACGGTGCGAAGGCGCTGCTGGACTGGGGATTCGCAAATTACGAATGCTTTACGCCGCAGCTGTCCGCAGATGAGCTTACCGACGTAAAGGTTCTATGCGGAAAACTGGATCGGATTACGCCCATGCCGGAAACCTTCGGCGCCGTGCTGGTGGAAAAAGGACAGGGCGCCGCGGTGCAAAAAGAGATCCTTATCTCCGAGGACGTGGAAGCGCCGGTGGAAAAAGGGCAGACGTTGGGCACGGTGCGGTTCACGCTGGACGGAGAAGTATTATGCACCTATCGTCTGCTTGCGCCGGAGGCAATTGAACGACTGACATTTTTTGATTATATTGTAAAAATGTTCACAAATATGTAAAGCCGTAAAAAAAGTCCGGTTTATCTATTGAAAAATTTCTCCGCATATAGTACAATACAAGAAAGCTACAAGCTTTCGATTACTTTGCGCGGAGGTCGCGTTAATGTCCATTTCTTTAAATTGCAAATACCTTGACGGCTTTATTTCTCCCGCAGATTATAAAGCCATCGCTCCTGAAGTAAAGGCAGCCCATGACTTTCTTTACGACAACAAAGCCAACGCTGCAGGCAACGATTTTCACGGCTGGCTGACGCTTCCTTTTGATTACGACAGGGAAGAGTTCGCCCGTATCCAATCCGCAGCGGCAAGGATTCGTTCCGATTCCGATATTTTGATTGTGATTGGTATCGGCGGCAGCTATCTCGGCGCGCGAGCCGTGATCGAATGCGTAAAATCCAAGAATTACAACATTGTCAGAAAGGACGGCGATCCGCAGATTTTCTTCCTCGGCAACAGCATCAGCCCTGCCGAGCTTTCGGAAATTTACACGCTGTGCGAGAAAAAAGACTTCTCTGTAAATATAATCTCTAAGTCCGGCACGACGACGGAACCTGCGATTGCGTTCCGCATTTTCCGTCAGCTGCTGGAAAAGAAATACGGCGCCGCAGAAGCCGCAAAGCGTATTTACGCCACGACCGATAAGGCGAAGGGCACGTTAAGAAGCCTTTCCGACCGCGAGGGATACGAGACTTTCGTGGTACCCGATAACGTAGGCGGCAGATATTCCGTGCTTACCGCGGTAGGCTTACTGCCCATCGCTGTGGCGGGGATTGATATTGGCGCGCTGATGCAAGGCGCTGCGGACGCGGCGGAAAAGTATATTGCCGCCGATCTTGAACAGAATGACTGCTATAAATACGCGGCGATTCGGAATATCCTTTATCGCAAGGGCAAAAAAGTGGAAATGATGATCGGCTACGAGCCGGATTATCTTATGATGAACGAGTGGTTCAAGCAGCTCTTCGGCGAGAGTGAGGGCAAGCAGCACAAGGGAATTTTCCCCGCCAGCGCGATTTATTCCACCGATCTGCATTCCCTTGGGCAGTACGTGCAGGAAGGCGAGCGCACGCTGTTTGAAACCGTGGTGATATTTGATAAAACAAAGAACGACATCACCATCGGCGAGGACGCGGAAAATTTGGACGGTCTGAACTTCCTTTCCGGCAAGACGATGTCCTACGTCAACCGTAAAGCGTTTGAGGGCACGGTGCTGGCGCATACGGACGGCGGCGTTCCCAATATCGTTTTGGAGATGCCCGCAATGGACGCGCATACGCTCGGCGAGCTGATCTATTTCCTCGAAAAGGCGTGCGCGATCTCCGGCTATATCCTCGGGGTCAATCCGTTCGATCAGCCCGGCGTGGAGATGTACAAAAAGAATATGTTCGCACTGCTCGGTAAGCCCGGCTACGAAGCGCTGACCGAGGAGCTGCTTAACAGATTAAACTAAATTATAAAACATAAGGAGAGTAAAATCATGGTTAAATTACTGATCGGTACAAAGGGCAGCGGCAAGACCAAGAGACTCATCGAAGAAGTTAACACCGCGCTTGCAAATTCCAAGGGCAATGTCGTCTGCATCGAGAAGAATAAGGCGCTTTCCTATAACGTCAACTATCAGGCGCGCCTTGTCACCACCGACGATTACGGCATCGAGGGGTATGCGGCGCTTTACGGGCTGCTTTGCGGTCTTTGCTCCGGCAACCACGATATTACGGACGTTCTTGTGGACGCAACGCTGCGTATCGGTTCTCGCGATGTGGCGGAAACTGCTGCATTCCTAAAAAAAGTTGCCGAGCTCTCCAAGATGGCAGAAACGGATTTCGTTTTTACGCTATCCATGAATGAGGACGAGCTCCCCGCAGATGTTTTTGAGTATTGCAAAAAAATCTGAATTTATTCTTGACAAAAGGGAAGTCCATATATATAATATTATGGTATGAGTTTTGGAGGCTTCCGTATGTTTATAGAACTCAATGATGTCTTTCAGAATGAAGACAGCAGAATCGATTTTGACCGCACGGTCGAATTGGACGGAAGCACTGACAAGGAAGATTCATATTTCGCTTCTGGGATAACCTGCGTCGGCGAAATTACCAACCGTGCCGGCATGGTCACGCTGAAGGGAACAGCGGAGTTTGATTATCTCGCTCCCTGTGATCGCTGCGCGGAGGAAACAATGACGCACTATTCCGTTCCGTTTACCCACAAGCTGATTGAGCATTCAAACGGCGAGGATAACGATGAATACATAGTTCTCGATTCCACGCGCCTTGATCTTGACAGTCTTGTATATGAAGACGTGATCCTCAGCCTGCCGATGCAGTATCTTTGCTCGCCGGAATGCAAGGGATTGTGTCCGATCTGCGGCAGGAACCGGAATGAGGGTGCATGCGATTGCAAAAAGCCCTCCGATCCCAGACTGGCGGCGCTTGACGTCTTTCTTGACAATTAAGTATCAGTGTAGGAGGAATATTACACATGGCAGTACCTGCAAGACGCGTTTCTCACGCAAGAAGAGATAAAAGAAGATCCAGCGTTTGGAAATTATCCGCTCCGGCAATCGAAAAGTGCCCCAACTGCGGCGAGTATAAGAGAAGCCACAGAGTTTGCCCTGCCTGCGGTCAGTATAACGGCCGTCAGGTCATCGCTGTTGAGAAGTAATTTCTGTAAGCTCATTCGTAAGGCGGAGAAGATTCCTTCCCCGCCTTTTAGTCGTATAAAAGGAGCGTTCCAATGTCCGTAAAAATCGACGCTGTCGCCAAAGGTTCGGCAGGGTATAAAAAAGGAATACGCCCCGGCGATACCCTTGTCTCGCTGAACGGACATGAAATTTTTGACGTGCTGGATTACCGTTTTTTCGGCACGGCGGACGATGTGTACGTAAAGCTCATCAACAGCAAAGGGAAGCTCAAGGAAAAACATATCCGGCGGCTGCAGGACGTGGACGATCTCGGGCTGGATTTCAACACCTATCTGATGGATAAAAAGCAGCGCTGCAGGAACAAATGCATCTTTTGCTTTGTGGATCAAATGCCGCCCGGTATGCGCAAAAGTCTCTATTTTAAGGACGATGACTCCCGCCTTTCTTTCTTTTTCGGCAATTACATTACGTTGACCGCGATCAGCGAACGGGAGGTACAGCGGATTATCGATATGCATATCAGCCCGATCAATATCTCCGTACACACGATGAATCCCGCGCTGCGCGTGAAGATGATGGGAAATTCTCACTCCGGGGACGCGCTTTCAATCATCGACCGCTTCAGTGACGCGGGCATCAAGATGAATACGCAGCTCGTGCTGTGCAAAGGGATCAACGACGGCGAGGAGCTTCGCTTTTCATTGGACGAGCTCTCAAAGCGCTATCCCGAAGTGCAGAGTATTGCCGCAGTGCCGGTGGGCCTTACCGCATATAGAGACGGTCTGTATCCCTTGGAACCGTACGACGAGCAATCCGCAGGCGAAGTATTGGATATTATCGCGGAGTTCAACGCGCATTTTGAATATTTCAACGGCTTTCGTTTATGCTATCCGGCGGACGAATTTTTTATTAAAGCCGGTCGCCCGATGCCGGAGGCAGACTATTACGGCAGCTTTTCCCAGCTGGAAAACGGCGTGGGAATGTGGGCGTTGTTAAAGCAAAGCTTTACCGATGCGTTAGCGGCGCTTGATGCGGGCGTAAGCTTTCCTCACGGGCGTAAGATCTTTATCGCCACGGGGGAGGCGGCGTTTCCGCTGCTATGCGAACTTTCGGATCAGTTAAAAGAAAAATTTCCCGCTTGCGACATTACGGTCGTGAAGATCATCAACCGTTTCTTCGGCGAGACCGTCACGGTATCCGGTTTACTCACGGGGAAGGACCTGATCGCACAAATCCAAGATATAATTCCACGGGGCAGCTATTTGCTTCTGACTTCCGCCATGATCAAGAGCGACGGTGAAAAGGTGTTTCTTGATGACATAACGGTGGCGGATGTGGAACGGCAGCTCGGCGTTACAGTTGTCATCAACGGAGAAACGGACGGCAGCGCGTTATTACACAATATTTTAGGTACATGAGGTGAAAAGCATGGCCAAACCGATCGTAGCGATTGTCGGCAGACCCAATGTCGGCAAATCCACGTTATTTAACAAACTCAGCGGCAGACGGATCGCCATTGTCGACGATACCCCCGGCGTTACCCGGGACAGAATCTATGCCGACTGCGAATGGCTGAACAATCATTTTTTGATTGTGGATACCGGCGGCATCGAGCCGTTTTCGGAGGATACGATCCTTAAGCAAATGCGCGTGCAGGCACAGATCGCCGTGAACGACGCCGATGTTATAGTCTTAGTTACTGACGTTACCAGCGGTGTTGTTGCGACAGACAAGGAAGTCGCGCAGATGCTGATGAAGAGCAACAAACCCGTGATCCTTGCTGTCAACAAGTGCGATTCTGTCGGCGAACCGCCCGCTGAATTTTATGAATTCTATAATCTAGGGCTGGGCGATCCCATAGCGATTTCGTCCGTGCATGGACACGGTACCGGCGATCTTCTGGACGAGGTCATTGCTAATTTCCCGCAGCAGGAGACCGAGGAGAACGACGAGGATTTAATAAAGGTCGCCGTGATCGGCAAGCCAAACGTGGGGAAGTCCTCGCTTGTGAACGCGGTCTGCGGCGAGAACCGTATGATTGTCTCCGATATTGCGGGTACCACCCGTGACGCCACGGATACCGAGGTCACCGTGGACGGTCAACGTTTTTTGATGATCGATACCGCGGGGCTGCGAAGAAAATCAAAGGTGGACGACGCGATTGAAAAATACAGCGTCCTGCGCGCCGTGGCGGCGGTGGAGCGCGCCGATGTTTGTGTGATTATGATCGACGCACTGGTCGGCTTTACAGAGCAGGATTCCAAGGTCGCGGGCATTGCGCATGAGCAGGGAAAAGCGTGTATCATCGCGGTCAACAAATGGGACGCTTACGAAAAAACCGGCAAGAGTATGGATACCTACCGCAAGAAATTGATGACGGACTTCGCGTTTATGTCCTATGCGCCGATCATCTTTATTTCGGCAAAAACGGGGCAGCGTATCGACCGGCTGTTTGAGCTTATCAAATACGTCGACACGCAGAACGCCATGCGTATTTCTACCGGCAAGCTCAACGATATTCTGGCCGAAGCGCAGGCGCGTATGCAGCCGCCCACGGATAAGGGCAGACGGCTGAAAATCTTCTACGTCACGCAGGCGTCCACCCGCCCGCCTACATTCGTGTATTTCGTCAACAACAAAGATTTGTTTCACTACAGCTACCAGCGCTATTTGGATAACCGTATCCGCGAGGTATTCGGGCTGGAGGGTACGCCGACGCGGATCGTGATCCGTGAGCGAACGAAAAAGGACGGGAAATAATATTAAAGGTTAGCTTACCCTAATTTTTCCGCTTTTCGTTGACTTTACAGCCGATAACGGTTATAATTTGAATGAAATTTAATTTACGGAGGAATATTAAAATGAAAATGTGGGTTTGTCCGGTTTGCGGATATGTACATTTCGGCGATGAGCCGCCTGCGGAGTGTCCGCAGTGCCATGTGCCCGGTTCCAGATTCCAGGAGAAGGAGCAGGGCGGCAAGAACGTTTATGCATGTGAACACGTGATCGGCGTGGGCGCAAAGGGCGAAGTCGAGGACGATGTTTATTCCGAGCTTGTCAGCAACTTCAACGGCGAATGCTCCGAGGTCGGCATGTATCTTGCCATGAGCCGCGCCGCCGAGCGCGAGGGTTATCCCGAGGTCGCCGAAGCGTTCAAGCGCTATGCATTTGAAGAGGCGGAGCATGCGGCAAAGTTTGCGGAGCTGTTGGGCGAAGTCTTGACCGCCGATACGAAGAAAAATCTGGAGCTGCGCGCGGCTGCCGAGGCGGGCGCCTGCGAGGGCAAGCTTGCCCTTGCCAAGAGAGCGAAAGAGCTGGGCTATGACGCGATCCACGACACCGTCCACGAGATGGCAAAGGACGAGGCGCGCCACGGCGCAGGCTTCGCAGGACTGCTCAAGAGATACTTCAACTAATCATAAAATCAATGCTTTTCAACAGAAAAGACCGGATGCGCTGGCTCCGGTCTTTTCTGCTTTGATATGATTCAGGCAACTCTCGAAAAAAATTAAAATCTTATATTTGAGGTCGTTTATATTTTTTGGGGACTTTTGCAGCTCAGAGATACGAAAAACAAGGAAAAAAATCATGGAGGGCAGTAATGCTGCTAACAAAAAAGCAGAAAATACTTTTTCGGAAAAGACAAACGCAAATATCAATATGAGAATATATTTTACAGGTATATAGCCGCAAAAAATAACAAACGCTCTATGTATTCTGTCAAATTTTTCTCTGTTTCTTGTGATCAACGGCGAAACATAATTCATAAACAGCTTATTCTTATATGACTGCGCCGCGTGAATCTTTTTGGCTTTGGACACGCTCATTTGATCTTTCAATAGGCTAAGGAAACAATCTCTTGTGAATACAAAGGCGGAAATATCAATAAGAAGATCACAAAAGAGCAGTAAAAAAACAATATCGTTCATTTTCACGCCCTCCTCAGCGTTTCTTTTCAAAACGGGGGTACGAAACTCCCATACCGCCGGTTGCTGTAATAAAATCAAAGCAGCTCTTTTTTCTTCATATAATCCACGATCAGCGCCGCGCACTGTTCGTATGAAAGGGTAGAGGTATTCAGACAAATATCGTAATTTGTCATATCCATTCTGTTCTTTTTGGTAAAATAGGCGTAGTGCTCATCACGCTTTTTATCGACCTTTTCGATACGCTTTTCCGCCTGGTTTTTGGAGATCGACAGACGCTCTGCTTCAGTTGTGATCCGATCCATTTTGTCGGCGCAGATAAACACACGCACAAGACGCGTTTCGTATTGCAGAACGAAATCGGCGCAGCGTCCGATGACGATATAGGATTCTTTTTTTGCCAGCTCCCGCAGCACCTTTGCCTGATAATTGAACAGGTTCTCTTCAGAGGTAAACTCACTGCTGGAGGGTGGGATCAGCTTGCCGTTGTAAATATATTTTGAAAAACGGAAGATTGGATTTTTTTTCAGTTCCTCGTCCGAACGCGCGAACAGGTCAAGACTGATACCGCTGTCCTCAGATGCAAGCTGCAAAATATCTTGCTCGTAGAGCTTGATTCCCAGCAGCTTTTCCAGCGCCTCACCAACATAAGTACCGCCGCTGCCGCAGGTACGGGCAATCGTGATCACATACTTTTTTTCCATAAGATCAACCTCCACCATAACATGGTCTTTTACGCTTTCATTATACCATTTGCGCCGCATTTTTCAATACGAAGGGCAAAAATATTTTTGTTGCTATTGTCCGCGCGGGCGTGTATAATAGAATTATAATTCGGATTTTTTCATATACATGTAGCAGTATCGCAAAAGGAGCTGCTCGTATGAAAAAATCCGTCAGCGCAGCGCTTTCGCTGCTGGTTTTGCTCACAGTAATCTGTTCTGCCGTTGTGTTTGCGAGAAAAAAGGCGCGGACGGTTTTGACCTCCGCCTCCGCCGGACTTTCGCTGCCTGTGATCGTGTTGGACGCCGGGCACGGCGGCTTTGACGGCGGTGCTACCGCAACAGACGGCACACCGGAGAAAGATTTTAATCTGGCAATCGCGTTGAAACTGCGAGATTGCTTAGAGCTGATGGGCTTTCAAGTAATCATGACAAGAACGGACGATACCGGCACTGAGGACGAGGGACTGCAAACGATCCGCGAAAAAAAGGTCTCGGATATTCACAACCGCATGGATATGATGGAAAACGCCGGGGAGTGCATTTTTGTCAGCATTCATCAGAATTTTTTCGCCGACGCGTCCTGTCACGGCACGCAGGTATTTTACTCCGGCAACGATCCACGCAGCGAAGCGATGGCCAAGCTGATACAATCGGACATTGCCGCGCTGTTGCAGCCGGAGAATACGCGGCAGATCAAGCGCTCCGGCGACAGTATTTATCTTTTATACCATGCAAAAAAGCCCGCCGTGCTGATCGAATGCGGTTTTATTTCCAATACCGACGATGTGTCGCATCTCAAAGATGCAACCTATCAGCAGCAGTTATCATTCTGCATCGGAAATGCGCTTTTAAACTATTTTAATCCTACGGAGGCAGACAATGGCGCCGAAAAGTAAAACAGTCTACGTTTGCAGTAAATGCGGCTATGAATCCTCAAAGTGGTACGGGCAATGCCCGTCCTGCTATGAGTGGAATACGATGGAGGAGGAGTTGCGCACACAGTCCGCCAAAAGCAGTGGCACACAGACGGCAGCGACCGTTATGTCATCTCGCGCGGTATCCCTGCGGGACATCACGCATATTACCGAGCATCGCTATATTACCGGCATCAGCGAGCTGGATAACGTCTTAGGCGGCGGACTGGTCAAGGGCTCCGTGGTACTTCTTAGCGGTGATCCGGGCATCGGCAAATCAACGATCCTGTTACAGATATGTCAAACATTGGGACAGCAGCTGAAGGTGCTGTATATCTCCGGCGAGGAATCGCCGCATCAGATCAAGCTGCGCGCGGACAGGCTGAACGTCGATACGGAAAACCTGTTCGTCCTTTGCGAGACCGATACGCAGCTTTTGTGCGAATATATCAGAAGCAAAAAGCCGGACGTTGTCATCGTGGACTCTATTCAGACCATGTGCATTCAGGAATTACAGTCCTCACCGGGAAGCGTGACACAGGTCCGAGAATCTACAAATCTGTATGTCAGAACCGCAAAAAGCCTGAATATTCCCGTTATCATCGTTGGGCATGTAAACAAGGATGGCAACATCGCCGGTCCGAAAGTACTGGAACATATCGTAGATACGGTGTTGTATTTTGAGGGCGAGCGGAATCTCAGCTACAGGATTTTGCGCGCAGAAAAGAACCGCTTTGGTTCCACCAATGAAATCGGTGTGTTTGAAATGACCGACAAGGGGTTAAGAGAAGTAAAAAACCCCTCGCAAATGCTTATCGCGGGCAGACCGAGAAATACTTCGGGCACCTGCATTGCCTGCGTCATGGAGGGCTCCCGGCCGATTTTGGCGGAGGTGCAGGGACTTGTAACGCCCTCCGGCTTCGGCAATCCGCGCCGTATGGCAACGGGCTTCGATTACTCACGTATGGCAATGCTGCTGGCTGTGCTGGAAAAACGGTGTGGCTATTTCATGGGCAGCATGGATTGCTATATCAATATCGTCGGCGGCCTGCGGCTGGACGAGCCTGCGGCAGACCTGACGGTAGCGCTGTCCCTGATCTCGTCGCTAAAGGATTCCGTCGTGCGCGACGATGTGATCGCTTTCGGTGAAATCGGTCTTGCGGGCGAGGTACGCGGCGTAAACGCCTGTGAACAGCGGATCAAAGAGGCGCTGCGGCTGGGCTTTAAGGAATGCATTATCCCGATCCACAACGCACGTACGGTTTCTGCGGAGTTAAAAAAAGAAATTCAAATCACGGGTGTGCGCACGATCGGCAAGGCGTTTGAAGTCGCCAGTGTAAAATAAAATGGCGTTTGTGAAACACCCGCATTTGCCGGCAGGGAAGTGTCAGTACGCTGCGGCAGGCGGTCTCGGCAGGGAAGCGGCGGCGGAGCTTCGCCGCCTCGGCGTTGTCGTATTGCCCGTGGCAGCGGACACTCGTCTGCCGATTCCCCTGCAAACCCACGCCGATATGCTGATCCACTACCTCGGCGGCGGACAGGCTGCTGTCGCGGATTCACAATGTGATTTCTGCGCGCAATTCTCAAAGCTCGGCGGTAAAATCATGCATACAGTGTCCGTCGGAGAAAAATACCCCTCTGACGTGCCGTTAAATGCCGCTGTTTTGAAGAATATTATTATATGCAACTCGCAATGCTTTGACGGCAAACTCCTCGAAAATTACCGTTTGACGGCCCATTCGATCATCCATGTAAAACAAGGCTACACAAAATGCGCGATTGCCGTTGTCGCGGAACGTGCAATAGTCACAGAAGATGTTGGTATTTATCATGCGGTAAAAAGCACGGATATTGATGTTTTACTGGTACGGCAGGGATATGTGGCGCTGCCGCCTTATGACTGCGGTTTTATCGGCGGCTGCTGCGGAAAGCTCGACCGGCATGTGCTCGCATTTAACGGCAGGATCGAGCAGCACCCCGATTATCGTAATTTACGGGACTTCGCGGCAAACTACGGCGTGTCGTTATACTGCCTTACAAATCAGCCGCTTTATGATAACGGCGGCATTATTCCGATCACAGAAGGGAAGTGTGAAACATGAAAAAAAATAAAACCAATCCTATTGCACGCATAAGCGCGACGACTGTCTTATTTATCATTGCAATCGCAACCAGACATGTGATGAAAAAATACGGACAGACAAAACTCATGTGATATGGGCATAAAAACAGGACATCCTCTCATATAGTTTCATAGGAAACATGAGAGGATGTTTAAGTATGCAAAATATGATCCTGAGAAAGCGTATCGGTACGATCGGCGGCTTTTTTGAACAACACGCCGGTGAGTTGATACCGCTTTCGATTTTATTATTGTGTTATTTTATCGGCTACATTACCACGTTTTTTATTTACAGAGGATCAATCGCCACAACGGTCGCAGCTTTGGTTGATCCTTGGATCGTAGATTTTTTTACCTACGATTTTAAGCATGTTTTTCTTGTGTCCGTGGGATTTTTTTTATCCTTTTCTTTATTTGAGACGATTTCCGGACTTTCCTTATTCGGTTTCGTCTGTATTCCGCTGCTGATGATGCTTTACGGCGGGATCAGCGCGGTGATGATTGGGGGGATTTTTCTCTTATTTCCCGGGAAAAACCTGGTTAACCGCGTAATGTCAGTCTTGCCCGCTAGCAGCATGTTTGCATCTGTACTGATTCTGTGCGGCAAACATGCCGCTTTGGTCTCCTTAAATATCTACCAAAGCTATGTACAAAAAACCGTACAACCAAAACCCGATTTAAAACGCTATTTTATAAACAGCGGCATCTGCTTGTTTGCCGCGCTTGCTGTGGCGGTATTAAACAGCGGCACGATGAGGCTGTTTTCTTTATTTTAACCGGCAGGGAAGTCTCACGTATCGTTATCCTCGGAACGAGCGTTATGCCGCACATCAGACAGCGGATTGGATTCCGCAACAGAACGCACCTGCGCGTTGGACACATGAGTATAAATCTCAGTCGTATTCAGATTTTCATGCCCAAGCACTTCTTTTAGCACTCGAATATCCGCGCCGCCGTATTGATACATCAGGGTTGCCGCCGTGTGCCGCAGTTTATGGGTGGAATATCCTTGCCCGTCAAGCCCGATTTTTTTCAGAAAATTTTCCACAACATACTGCACCGTGCGATTGGAGATGCGCGTCAGCCGGTTACTTAAAAATAACGCATCCCGATCTTTTACGCCGTCCATAGGACGCTGTTTCATGTAATCGTCAAGCGCGATCATGCAGGCGTCGTTCAGATAGATTAAGCGCTCTTTATTTCCCTTACCGGTCACGGTCATCGTATTGCAACGAATACTGCTGCAATTCAACCCCACAAGTTCCGAAAGACGCAGTCCGCAATTCAAAAACAGCGTGATCATGCAGTAATCCCTGGCGCGGTTTTTTCCGTCTATGGCGGATAATAAATCCTTGCTTTGCTCCAATGATAAATATTTTGGCAATGCTTTTTTCCGTTTCGGCGCCTCTAAATGCTGCATATAGTTCTCATGAGAAAGTTTGTTTGATAAATCTAAATATTTATAAAATGAGCGAATCGCAGATACCATGCGGCAGCGCGCGGATTCTTTATCCCTGCGCACGTCGGCACAGTACGCCAGAAATCTGTAGGTATCGTTCAGCGTAATTGCGTCGTAGAAAGATACGCTCAAGTCGGTTATATCAACGCGTTCCAGCGCATCGGCGGTAATATCATTTTTTTTGCCGGCTTTGATAAAGCGTGAAAACATACGAATGTCGATCATGTATTCATAAACCGTTTTCGGCGAACGATTCTTCACAACGCGCAAATGATTCAGATAATCGCAAACAATGCCCGGCAACGTATCATAATTGATATTCATGGGTTTCATTCCTTAATTTATAGATTTTTTTTAAAATTCCTTTATATGACTTCCCTAAATTGCACAAAACATTTATTTTGTGCAATTCCTGCAAAAATAATATATCACTTCTGTAGTAACCTGTCAACCCTTTTCAGTATCTTCGATCTGCGAAATGATCGCCAGCACTTCACCGCGTATTTGTTTAACAAGCTTCCTTTGAGTAACGATCTCCAGCATATGTAAATAATCGACTTCATCAAATTCACGCATGCGACTGTACAAATCGTTGCGATAGTTAATAAAACGCTGCTCGATCTCGCTATCATACTTTTCAAAAATCTTGTAAAGCAAAATAAATATCTGATCATTCATCTACCATCACCAATAAAGACATCAAATACGACACACAGACGCCAAAGCACACCTCATCCGGCTGCAACGGTTCGACAAGCTGATCCAGCTTAGCAATATATCGCGGTCGCGTACTCGACGGCATATAATTCATCAGATCACCGTCACGAAGCAAGGCGAACAGGAAAACAAACTCCTTAGCGCCCAGCTGCTCGATGCTGAATTGTTCCGGAAGCATGCGCAGATTCGGAAAAACCTTTTGCAGATTTTTAAAAGATAAATCCGTTACCCGTTTCACAAGAAACAACAGACGTCATATACCAATCCACCGTGATTGTATGATTATTGGAATTTATAGAAACACCTGATACATAGGGGTCAGGGTCAGAAGAATTAGTATCAAAAGTGAATTCATCTAAGTTTGCAGAATTAAGGGCAACCGGATAATCTAACGAGAAAACAGGAAGCGCAGCGCATGAGAAGATCACCGCAATAACGAGGATAACGGATAACATCTTTTTCATGTACTGCACTTCCCTTTTCCGAAAGAGTATAAAAAGGAGAATAAAAACTAATGATCTGACTGCTGGTATTCAAACGCCTTGTATAAGATCAAGCAAACGATCAAAACAGAGAACGTATAAACGATGATAAAAATTAATTCCTTAAGCGGCATAGCTAAATTAATTAAACAAAGCGACAATCAGAGAGCCAATACAAAACAGAGCGCTGCAAACAAGCAGAATAATTAAATTAACTTGATCAAAGCTCATATCAGCAAGGAGAAATCGAGATCACACGCCCGTAACGGTCAAAACCAAGGGCAACATCTTCATTAAGAAGGGTTTCATCAACAACCGAGATGAGCTCCGGCGTGCATTTAAATTTATCTGTCTGCATGCCGGTTACGCCGCTGTGTTCAGAGCCTACGAAGATATTCAAGTACTTGCCTTGTCTACCGTTAAAGTCATAATCGCCGACGCGATAACCGAAAAACTTAAAAATTTCATTCATTGTAAAACCTCCTAAAATCATTCCTCAGCAATCACAGGCTGAATATCATAGATCGCGCCGAGATTCTTAAGAGAATCATTTAAACCGTCACAATACCCGTGGGCGTATTCACGGCTGGAAAACCGCAAATCACGTAGGAACTTATCCCCAGGGGGTAACAAATTTTCACGCCAAACAATTCGATACATACAAAACACCTCATAAAAATATTACAACAGATATGTTGTTATAAGAAGTATACAGCTAATCAGCTGTCATGTCAACATATTTGTTGTATTTTTTTATAAAATATTTCTAGAGGTGAATGAAATGGCATACAACGAAAAAATCAAGTTTGTAAGAGAAGCAAGAAACATAACACAGCAAGAAATGGCAAAATATCTAGGCATACATCAACAATCTTACTCAAGATACGAAAACGGAATTGTAGAACTACCAGTATCACGATTAAAACAAATATGTAAAAAGCTAAACATTTCAGCAGACTACATACTTGATTTACCACAAGGACTAGATTATTTTGACATCTAAAAACAGGACAAAAACACCCTGCAAGCAAGGCTGAAATAAGCAAAAATTGAGAGTAAAAATTAGTAAGAAAATTCACTTTAGTGTAGTAAAAAGTGGGACGAAAAACCCACTACTAGATATAGGGTTTTTTCCGCTGCGCGGAAAAAGAGAGCTATCCGAAAATCGAGCTTCTGAAAACGTGCCGCGGGAGGGTCAGCGGTGCGCTGCGCGCTGTGTGCTGCGCACACCCGATTTTGTACTAGATCGAACTGCCTAAGGGTGAAAAGAATGGTGTAGGCGGTCGGGGGAGCTGCCGCTATCGTGCCTTGCGATCTGCTTCCATGGTTGCCGAGCTGAAGCGCCGCAGGCGGTGGAAGCCGTACTATCTACCGACGCACCGTCTACAGCTGCACGTTGCATCGCCGGGAGCTACGGCCGCACGTGCCGGCACGTTCTTCCGGGGCAAAAACAAAAACCGAAAAACGGCGATATATAGCCATTTTTCAGTTGTTCTTAAGCGAAATTTTTATCTAAAAAAAACATATTTTTTTCACTATAAAGTTAAATAAAAATAAGCGATAGAAGATAACCTACCGCTTAATCTAAATTTCTTATTTAACATTTATTTTGTGCAATTATTGTTTTTTTAGATTACCACATTCCTACTGAAAAATCAATACAAAAATGATAAAAATCGATCTGAGGAACGACAGATCGATTTTAGTGATGAATTATTTTACTGAATACTTTTTTATATGCAATGCGCGTGTGGCGTTCAGAATTGCAATAACCGCAACGCCGACGTCTGCGAATACCGCCCACCACATACCGGCAATGCCCAGTGCGCCGAGAATCAATACGATCAGTTTGACGCCCAGTGAAAAAATAATATTTTCCTTTACCAGTTTCACCGTATTTTTAGAAATGGCAATCGCAGTATGAATTTTTGTCGGCTGATCGTCCATGAGCACGACGTCCGCTGCTTCAATTGCCGCGTCGGAGCCGATGGCGCCCATGGCGATCCCCACATCCGCGCGGGACAATGCCGGCGCGTCGTTAATACCGTCGCCGACAAATGCCAACGTTTTATTGTTCTCTTTATTATCGATCAAACCTTCAACCTTATGCACCTTATCCCCCGGCAAAAGATTGGTAAACACTCCCCCGATGCCAAGCTGTTCCGCCACTGCTTCACCGACCGCACGCGTATCCCCGGTTAGCATGACCAAACGAATATTCTCTTTTTGTAAATCCCGCACGGCTGCGACGGCATCCGGTTTTACTTCATCAGAAATAATCAAATGTCCCGCATATGTATTGCCGACGGTAACATGGATCGTCGTACCCATCGCGGATTTATGACACGGGTGCCATTCCGCGCCGATCTTATCCATCATCTTATCATTGCCGACATAGACTTCCCTGCCGTCGATGACCGCTTTTACGCCTTTACCCGCAATTTCCTCTGCAGACGTTATCCTTGACACGTCAATATCCTTACCATAGGCTTCTTTCACGGATATTGCGATCGGGTGATCGGAATAATATTCAGCAATCGCAGCGAGCTCGATCAGTGCATTTTCACTGACCGTATCCGGGTGCAGTGCGGTAACATGAAATACACCTCTTGTCAATGTGCCGGTTTTGTCAAAAACAACAATCCCCGTCTTTGCCAGCGCTTCCATATAGTTGCCGCCCTTGACCAAAATCCCGCATTTGGACGCGCCGCCGATACCGCCGAAAAAGCTGAGCGGCACGGAGATCACCAACGCGCAGGGGCAGGATATAACAAGGAACGTCAGCGCGCGTTGAATCCAGTTTTTCCACACGACGGCATCACCGCGCAAGACCAGCGGTGGCAAAACAGCAAGTAAAACAGCGCTGCACACGACCACCGGCGTATATACTTTTGCAAAACGTGTAATAAAATTTTCCGCTTTCGCTTTCTTACTGCTGGAATTTTCCACCAGATCAAGGATTTTAGCGACAGTTGAATCGTCGAACGGCTTTGTGACCTTAACCTTGATCAATCCGCTTTCATTCACACAGCCGCTGATCACATCGTCACCGGCATGCAGCGTTCTGGGTACGGATTCTCCGGTCAGCGCGGAGGTATCAACACTCGTTTTACCTTCCAAAATGATACCGTCAAGCGGGATACGCTCGCCCGGCTTTACAATGATCGTATCACCGACAGAGATTTCCTCCGGATCGACCTGCACAAGCGCCCCGTTGCGCTCAATATTTGCATAATCCGGACGGATATTCATCAGACCCGTGATGGATTTTCTCGATTTCCCCACTGCATAGCTCTGGAACAGTTCGCCAACTTGATAAAACAGCATCACTGCGACAGCCTCGCGATACTCCCCTGTGCCGACAGCGCCGAGCGTAGCGACTGCCATCAAAAAATTTTCATCAAACAGCTGCCCGTGCATAATATTCAACACGGCTTTCCGCAAAACATCATAACCGATCACAAGATACGGAATGCCGTACAGGAACAGTAACAGATATGCCGGTTGCAAAGTCACAAAACCGTCCGTGATCCATACAGCGACCAACAATACAAGGCTGATCAAAATACGGATTAACGTCTTTTTTTGTTTGCGGGTCATGCTACATCACGACCTCGCAGTCGGGTTCGACCTTGCGGATCGTCTTTTTCACTTTTTTCATCAAATCGTCAATATCGATGTCGTCCGCCGTCTCGATGGTCAACTTCTGCTTGATAAAGCTGACCTCTGCGTCCAAAACGCCGTCCAGCTTTGCAATTGCGTCCTGCATCTTCTGCGCGCAGACAGCGCAATCCAAATCATTAAGGGCATATACTTTTTTCATAAAAAGACTCCTTTCAATCGTTACTCACAGCTCGTTAATATGCTCCATACCGCAGCCGATAATGGAATACACATGATCGTCGTCCAGCGAATAAAACACGATCTTGCCGTTACGGCGGGATTTGACCAGATTATTTGTTTTTAAAATCTTCAGTTGATGAGAAACCGCGGTTTGGGAGATCCCCAGCAAATTGGAAATATCACAGACGCACAGCTCCTTTTCAAACAGCGCGTACAGAATTTTAATGCGCGTAGAATCCCCGAATACCTTGAACAGCTCCGCCAGATCGTAAAGCTTTTCATCGTCGGGCATACTGTCCAGCACCTCGCGGACAGTGTCCTTATGTACGCACAGGAAGTCGCATTTTTCTACGTCGATATTGTCATTCGGCATAAATTTAACGTCCTTTCATATGAACATCTATTCATATGATAATATATTGATTTGTGTTTGTCAAGGGTTTTATATATATTTCCGATATTTATTGGGACGTTGACATACAAGAAAGCGGCTTCAGCAGCGAAGCTACAAGCTTTCGGTTACGCCATCGCCGCTGCCCAAAGAGCAGGTTCGGCGGGCGTTAAAATTATTTTACAGGAAACGGAGAAGTTTCCTATGAAATAAAATAAACGCCCGGATTTTCACGCCGGACGTTTACTTTTGCTGTCGATTTTGTCTTTAACAACTCAGTCGTTGCGATTGTTTGTCGTTGTTACGGTCGTATTGTTTGCGTTATTGTCTCTACCCATATCCAGCGCGTCATCCACCCTGCTCTCAAGACCGTTACCCACGTCATTGACGCCGTCAGCAACTCTGTCGGCAGCGTTCTCCGCCCCGTCCATGATTCTGTCCGCCGCATTTTCAAGCGCACCGTCAACCGTTGTATCCGGGATATTTGTGCCGGGCAAAATCGAATTGTTGTTTTCTCTCGCCGCGTTGTTTGCGGTATTCTGCGCACTGGTCGCAGGTGTGTTTACGTTTCCGCGATTATCATTACACGCGCCGAAAAGCAGGGAAACACACGCCAAGCACAGAATTACCGCGACTGCAATTTTTTTATTCATTTTTGTTTTCTCCTTTCATCATGAACAGTATTGATTATACCCTTGATTTTGTATCTTATTCACTTGGTAAGAATTCCGTTATCGGAATACGTCAGCAGAAGAATATTTTCTTCAAATCCCGTTGCAGGATTTACATATACCAGTACGTCGGTGCCGTCCTCACTGCGACAAAAAAATTCTACGGTAAATATCTCGTCGGCGCCGTCAGTGGGAATCACTGCCGATTTATAATCACGGATTGATAAATGGGGATTCACAGAGGCGGTCAACTTTGCCAAATCGTTACCGACAGCGGTAAGCTCCCGCGCATGATGATACATCAGATAGTGGGTCGCGTCAAAAGCGGTAATATCACCGCTATCCAGCGCCACAGACACCTTGATAAGATCCGGATAACAGGTAACGCCGTTTTGCGTATATACATAATTGACGGTCGCTATACCGTCTGCTTCGGCATAATAATTATCCTCCATCCCCAAATATCCGATACTCTCTAAAAATTCCCTGCCCTTGGTGATCGCCTCGGGAATGCCCATCGTTTCCTCTTCCGCATATTCGTTGCCGAGCATGTACCGCAAGTATCCGCCTTTTTTAGTTACTGCCACGGTTTTACTGCCGTCAGTATAAAGATACGACGCAGCATTGCCGTGCTCCTCGCCGATAGTTTCGATGTTGCCCAGATCTGTATGCAAAAGCGTCGCGGCGCGTTTACGTCCGTCCTCATCGGAAATCGTCTGTGCATGTTCAAGCATTAGGGATTTTTTTGTCTCCACGCTGTCCGCGAAGGGACCGTCATAAATCAGCGTCGGAAAATCACTGACATTTTTTTCTGAGTCAACCATGGCGTCGGAAAATTGCACTGTCTCCATATTTTTGTCGAGATAGGCAATATCGCTTTTGCCAAAGGAAAAACTGTTGCTGTCGATCAGATCCGTCATATAGCTCGCCTGTTGCGCGTATTTCTCCGCATATCCCTTGAGGGTCTTCAGCATTTGATATTCGTCCTCGGTGATTGTTTCCCCTTTTGCCGCTTTTTCACTTAAATAGAGCGTATAATCGCCCACCTGCGAGAGAAATTTATAAGTGCCGGGTAAATGCATGTCGCTGTCGCCCAAATGCGACAGACTCAGCTTCGCGCAGGAGGACTCCCGCCACAGTTTTGCCGCGATATTCGACAGCATCGGCGATGTTTTGCAATATAAACTTTTGGCAAGAGAGTCCTCCAGCTCGCTCATATAGGTTGCCAGCTCTGTCACGGACTGCTGGTTAGTCAGCATGATTAAGCGGTTATATTTTTCCTTTTGCGTATGCTCCCTGACGCCCCATATGCTCAGAGATAAAAATGCTGCAATCAGAAAACTTGCCAAGCGTATGTGATTTCTTTTTTTCCCTGTCTTCATGCAATCATTCCTTTACTCAATTGATGCTACTGTTTGCAGATTGCATGGGAATATGAAAGATAAATCATTCCTTTTTTTAAAAATCGACAGAAAAGTAAAATACTTTTGTTGATTCAGCATGAAAAATATAGTATAATATTGCGGTATACGGATCGCTTTGATTTGAATATAATGTATCACAGCCAAACGAAAGGATTGTTTTACATTGGATATATATCTTGATAACAGCGCCACAACGCCGCTGTGCAAGCCCGCAGTTGACGCAATGTATAAGATGATGACCGAGACCTTCGGGAACCCGTCCTCAAAGCATAAGCCGGGCAACGATGCTTTTGATGCGTTGAAAAAAGCCCGCAGACGTGTTGCAGACGCAATCGGCTGTAACACGGAGGAGGTGTATTTCACGCCCAGCGGCACTACGGCAAATAATACCGCCATTTTTGGCGCTGCAAGGTTGATGGGCAGACGTGGAAAACGGATCATCACAACATCTTTGGAGCACCCCAGCGTCAAAGAGCCGATGAAACGGCTGGAATCCATGGGGTATGAAATCGTCGCGCTGCCGACAAACCGCGATGGAAAGTTTTCCCTTTCCGTGCTGCGCAGCGCACTGACGCCGGGAACAATTCTGGTGTCCATGATGCTGGTTAATAATGAGATCGGCGCGATCAATCCCATTGCCGACGCAGCTGCAATGGTGAAAAACAGCAACTGCGGCGCGCTGATTCATTGCGACGCGGTACAGGGGTTCGGGAAACTGGACATAAAACCGTCAAAGCTTGGCGTGGATTTGCTGACGGTCAGTTCCCATAAAATCCATGGCCCGAAAGGCGCCGGTGCGCTTTATATAAAAAAAGGATTGCATCTTCCCGCGTACATACTCGGCGGCGGGCAGGAAAACGGCATGTTCTCCGGCACGGAGGCGACCCCCGCCATTGCGGGTTTCGGCGCGGCTGCGGCAGCGTTGCCATCTCCCCGAGAACAGCTGGCAAAAACAAAAAAAATCAGAGATGATTTTATCGGCATGCTCGGGGAGAACAACCGTATTTTTGTCAACTCCCCAGCAGACGCGCTGCCGTACGTGATCAACATATCTATACCGGGTATTCCCTCAGAGGTATTGATCAATTATTTGTCGGACAACGGCATCTACGTTTCCGCCGGTTCCGCCTGTAAAAAAGGCAGACGCAGCGACGTCTTAACTGCCATCGGGATTGCGCCCCAGCGCATTGACAGCGCGATCAGGATCAGTCTTTCCCGTTTCACTACGGCAGAAGATATGTGCGCGCTGTATACCCAGCTGAATGAAGCAACAAAAATTTTTTTGAGATAAGGACAGAAAAACGTAATGAAGGAAGTTATACTTGTTAAGGACGGAGAACTGGCGCTGAAAGGCTTAAACCGCTCCACATTTGAAGATAAATTGATAAAAAACATCCGTCGCAGACTTTCCCATTTAGGGAAATTTCATTTTGAAAAGGCGCAGTCTACGATTTCTGTCATGCCGGAAAATGGAGATACCGACCTTGATGAGGCGGCGGAGATCATCGGCAAGGTATTCGGTATTGTCGGATATTCCAGAGCCGCGTTATGCGATAAGGATTTTGATACAATTCTGAAAACCGCGGAAGAATATCTTTATAACAAATTGGAGGCTGTGCGCACCTTTAAGGTGGAGAGCAAGCGCTCCGACAAAAAGTTTCCTTATAAATCCCCCGAAATCTCCCGTGAAGCGGGCGCGTATATCCTGAAACGACACCCGCATCTCAAGGTTGACGTACACAACCCCGATCTGATCGTTTATATCGAGGTACGGGACAGGTATACGTTTATTCACGGCAATCAGGAAAAGGGCGCGGGCGGTATGCCCGTCGGTACCAACGGCAAGGGCATGCTGCTGATCTCCGGCGGTATCGACAGTCCCGTCGCCGGCTGGATGATGGCAAAGCGCGGTATCGAGCTGGCGGCGGTACATTTCGCCTCCCCGCCCTACACCTCAAAACGCGCGGAGATGAAAGTGCATGAGCTGCTGCGCAAGGTCGCGCAGTACAGCGGCAGGATCAAGCTTTACACCGTCCGCTTTACAGAGATCCAAGAGGCGATCCGCGATAATTGCCCCGAGGATACATTTACGCTTGTGATGCGGCGGCACATGATGCGCATTGCGTCCATGCTGGCGGAAAAAGAGGGCTGTCAGGCGCTGATCACCGGCGAAAGCGTCGGGCAGGTCGCCAGTCAAACGATCTATGCCCTCGGCTGTACGGACAAGGCTGCCGCATATCCCGTTTTTCGCCCCTGCATCGGTATGGATAAAACGGAAATTATTGAAATTTCACGCAAGATCGATACCTTTGATATTTCCATCGAGCCGTATGAGGACTGCTGCACCGTATTTACCCCAAAGCACCCGAAAACCAAACCGACGCCGGAGCTTTTAGAGGAAACAGAGGCAGTGATCGACTGGACGGAACTTTTAAAGATCGCTGCGGAAACGGCGGAGATCCGCTATATATCCCTGCGAGAGGACGCGGAGTAAACTACATTCTCCAAATATTATTATAAGGACGGCACAAACACTTCAAAATGCTTGTGCCGTCTCGTTTTTTATTATATAGGAAACTGCTCGCGTTGTGA
The DNA here is from genome assembly GCA_017480115.1 of Clostridia bacterium. Classification (GTDB taxonomy): domain Bacteria; phylum Bacillota; class Clostridia; order Oscillospirales; family Acutalibacteraceae; genus RGIG2774. The sequence continues at coordinate 12,363 of JAFVBH010000019.1, read as the reverse complement.
GCAGTTTGCATATAACAAGAAGCACCGATCCGCCCCCAAGATTGGGGGTCGGGGGGTTGATACGCCGAAGGCGTTCTTCTTATTTGTCTGAGATGAACACACTTCCCTGCCGACGAAAAACCGGTATCGCCGCAGCAGCGATACCGGTTCATTTGCATTGAAATTATTCAGCGGGCTTATACAGATCGACCAGTCTGAGCAGGTGCGCGTACTTATCCTTCGCATTCGCTTCGGAGGACTCAAACAGGGCTTCCGCTCTGTCCGGAAACGCTCTCTGCAAGGAGGTGTATCTGGTCTCGTTGAGGATAAACTCACGATAGCTGGCGGAGGGCGCTTTGCTGTCAATGGTCAGCGGGTTCTTGCCCTCGGCTTTCAGATCGGGATTGAAACGGAAATTGTGCCAGTAACCGGCGGCAACCGCCTTCTTTTCTTCCGCGATGCTGGTCGCCAAACCACCCTTAATGCCGTGGTTGATGCAGGGCGCATACGCGATCACGATCGAGGGTCCCTTATAAGCCTCCGCTTCCTTGATCGCCTTGATGGTCTGATTCATATCAGCGCCCATGGAAACCTGCGCCACATAAACGTAGCCATAGCTCATCGCGATCTGCGCAAGGTCTTTCTTCTTTACAGCCTTGCCCTTAGCGGCAAACTTTGCAACCGCACCGGTCGGCGTGGACTTGGAAGCCTGACCGCCGGTGTTGGAGTAAACCTCGGTATCGAATACGAGAATATTGACGTCCTCATTGGAAGCCAGCACGTGATCGAGGCCGCCGAAACCGATGTCATATGCCCAACCGTCGCCGCCGAAGATCCACTGGGACTTCTTTGCGAGGTAGTCGCTGTCGGTCAAGATGTCAGCCGCAGCCGCTTTACAGCAGTCACAACCGAACTGCGCATTTTTCAGCGCTTCCACCAACGCTTTTGCGGGCGCGGCATTCTCAGTGCTGTCGTCCTTCGTGTCAAGCCATGCACGGCAGGCAGCCTTAACGTCGTCAGATACCTTTTCCGCGTCAGCCAGCGCGTTGACCTTTTCGGTCAGCCGGTCTCTGATCTGATTATTGGCGAGCATCATGCCATAGCCGAACTCCGCGTTATCCTCAAACAGCGAGTTTGCCCATGCGGGACCTTTCCCCTCTTTGTTGACCGTGTAAGGTGTGCTGGGCGCGCTGCCGCCCCAAATGGAGGAACAACCGGTGGCATTGGCAATATACATTCTGTCTCCGAAAAGCTGAGTAACAAGCTTTGCGTAAGGCGTTTCGCCGCAGCCGCCGCAAGCGCCGGAGAACTCGAGCAGGGGTTTGTTGAGCTGGCTGGACTTGACAAGGTTCTTCTGGAACTTATCTTTTGCAGCGTCCTTTTCGGGAATATTTACGCCGAAGTCAAATACTTCCTGTTGCGCAGCCTGAGAAACGGCGGAGGTCATAGTCAGCGCCTTCGCGGGACATACGTTTGCGCAGGAGCCGCAGCCAGTGCAGTCCAGCACGGAAACGGACATGGTGTACTTGTAGCCGGGCAACTGCTTCATGTCAACAACCTTTGCCGCCGCAGGCGCAGCCGCAGCCTCCTCCTCTGTCATAACGACGGGACGGATGACGGCATGGGGGCAAACGAGGGAGCAGAAATGGCACTGGATACACTTGGTCGAATCCCAAGCGGGAACGTCCACGGCAATACCGCGCTTCTCAAAGGCAGCGGAGCCCTGGGGGAAGGTGCCGTCGGCAGCATTCAGGAACGCGGAGACAGGCAGCGCGTCGCCTTTCTGCGCGTTGATGGGATCGAGAATATTAGTAACGAAATCCACCATCTCAGGACGGTCAGCCGTCACTTCGTTGACGGTGGCAACGTCCTCAGCGTCCGCCCAAGCCGCGGGCACTTCAACCTTGACCGCGCTGTTGGCGCCTCTGTCGATCGCGTCATGGTTCATCTTTACGATTTCCTCGCCCTTCTTCGAGAACGAGCGGGTGGCGGCGTCCTTCATCAGCTGGTTTGCCTTATCGGCGGGAATAATCCCCGTCAGATTAAAGAATGCGGACTGCAAAACGGTGTTGGTTCTGCCGCGCAGACCCAGTTCCTTCGCAATGGAAATCGCGTCGATGATATAAAGGTTGATCTTATTCTTTGCGATATAACGCTTCATATGACCGGGAAGCTCGGCGTCCAGCTGCTCGGGCGTCCACTGACAGTTCAGCAGGAACGTACCGCCCTCTTTCAGATCCTCGACCATATTGTACTTGGTCACATAGGACGGGGTGGAGCAAGCAACGAAATCCGCCTTATTGATGTAATAGGTGGAGGTAATGGGACTTGTCCCGAAACGCAGGTGGGAAATCGTCAGACCGCCGGACTTTTTGGAGTCATAGGCGAAATATCCTTGCGCGTACATATCAGTGTTGTCACCGATGATCTTGATGGTGTTCTGATTGGCGCCGACCGTACCGTCGGAACCCAAGCCCCAAAACTTGCAGGAACGGGTGCCTGCGGGCGTTGTATCCGGAAAATCAACAACGGGAAGCGAAAGATAAGTAACATCATCGTCAATGCCCACAGTGAAGCGCTTTTTGGGCGCGTCCGCTTCCATGTTGGTGAATACGGAGGCGATGCAGGCGGGGTTGGTATCCTTGGAACCCAGGCCGTATCTGCCGCCGTAAACGGGTACGTTCTTAAACTCGGAATCCGCAAGCGCGGCAACAACGTCGAGGAACAAGGGCTCGCCGAGAGAGCCGGGCTCCTTGGTTCTGTCGAGAACGGAGATGCGCTTCACACTCTTGGGGATTGCGCCGATCAGGTGCTTCGCGGAGAAAGGTCTGTAAAGACGGACGGTCACAAGACCGGTCTTTCTGCCATTCGCATTGAGGTAATCGACTGTCTCCTTGATCGTGTCGCAGACGGAACCCATCGCGATGATAATATCCTCTGCGTCCTCAGCGCCGTAGTAGTTGAACAGCTGATAGTTGGTGCCGATCTTTTTATTGACTTCCTGCATGTATTTCTCGGTCACGTCAACAACGTTTTCATAATACTTGTTGCATGCCTCGCGCGCCTGGAAGAAAATATCAGGGTTCTGCGCCGAACCTCTCAGCACGGGATGCTCGGGGTTCAGAGATCTGCGGCGGAAATCATTGACAGCGTCAAAATCGACCATGCTCTTCAGATCGTCATAGTCCCATACCGCAATTTTTTGAATTTCGTGAGACGTACGGAAGCCATCAAAGAAATGCATAAAAGGCACGCGGCTCTTGATGGTGGACAGATGCGCCACCGCGCCAAGATCCATGACCTCCTGCACGTTGCCGGAGCAAAGCATTGCCATACCGGTCTGTCTGCAAGCATAAATATCGGAATGGTCGCCGAAAATATTCAGCGCATGGGACGCAACGCAGCGCGCGGAAACGTCAACCACGCAAGGCAGCAATTCACCGGCGATTTTATACAGGTTGGGGATCATCAGAAGAAGCCCCTGCGACGCCGTATAGGTCGTGGTGAGCGCTCCGGCGGCGAGAGAGCCGTGTACAGCGCCGGACGCGCCGCCCTCGGACTGCATCTCTGCGACCTTGACGGTCTGCCCAAAGATATTTTTTACGCCTCTTGCAGCCATCTGATCGGTCTCTTCCGCCATATCGGACGACGGCGTGATCGGATAGATCGCGGCAACCTCGGTAAACGCGTAGGATACATATGCCGCCGCAGCGTTACCTTTCATGGTTTTCATTTTTCTTGCCATAAGTTGAAAAAATCCTCCTCAAGAGAAAAATTTGTTGACGGGAATACAGTGTCGATAACGGGGCGCCGATCGCAGCATCTCTCCCCGATTATCATAACGCAACATTGCTATTTTAACACCGATTGCGTAAAATGTAAATATATAATCCTAAGAAAATCAAAAAAAATCACAAGATGTAGTATTCTCGTATATTTATACCATCAAGAAATAGACATTTGTAAATTTAATAAAATACTGCACAGAAAATTTTTCCAATTAAAAAGTATTTTTATGCATCTTTAAAACTTATTATACGAAAATTTTAAATAAAATTTAAATATTTTCTGAACATCTTGCATAATTTATACATTATGTGTTATGATTTACAGCAAGTTTTACAGTTGGTAAAGCTGACAACAGGAAAGGATTGATACCATGAACAGTTATTTACAAGAAGTCATTGCGAAGGTCAAGGCAAAAAATCCCGCAGAGCCTGAGTTTATTCAGACAGTGGAAGAAGTGTTGACCTCCCTCTCCCCTGTTTTTGACGCGCACCCCGAATACATCAAGGCAAATATCGGCGAGCGCATTACCGAGCCGGAGCGTCAGATCATTTTCCGCGTACCGTGGCAGGACGATGAGGGCAATTTCAGAGTCAACAGAGGCTTCCGTATTCAGTTCAGCAGCGTTATCGGGCCTTTCAAGGGCGGCTTGCGTTTCCACCCGTCCGTATATCTGGGTACTGTAAAATTCCTCGGCTTTGAGCAGATTTTCAAAAACAGCCTGACCGGGCTGCCCATCGGCGGCGGTAAAGGCGGCTCCGACTTCGACCCCAAGGGCAAGAGCGATACGGAGATTATGCGTTTCTGCCAGAGCTTTATGACAGAGCTTTACCGTCACATCGGTCCCGACATTGACGTTCCCGCGGGCGACATCGGCGTCGGCGGCAAGGAAATCGGCTATCTTTACGGGCAGTTCAAGCGCGTGACCGGCGCTTCCCTGCAGGGCGTTCTGACTGGTAAGAGCGTCGCCTACGGCGGCTCGCTGATCCGTCCCGAGGCAACCGGCTACGGCGCGGTATTTTATCTTGAAAGAATGCTGGAGCATCTCGGCGATTCCGTCAAGGGCAAGACGGTCGTGCTTTCCGGTTACGGCAACGTAACGTGGGGTACCGCGAAAAAGCTTGCCGCGCTGGGCGCAAAGCCTGTAACGATCTCCGGTTCCAAGGGCTATGTATATGATAAAGACGGTGTGATCACCGACGAGAAGATCGATTACCTTCTTGAAATGCGCGCGAAGAACGACGGCAACGTGCTGAAGGACTATGCGGAAAAGTTCGGCGCGGTCTACTATCCCGGCGAGAAGCCCTGGGGCGTTAAGGGCGACATCGTTATGCCCTGCGCGACGCAGAACGAGGTTGACATCGAGGACGCAAAGAAGATTGCCGCAAACGGCACCAAGTATTATCTCGAATGCTCCAACATGTCCTCCACCAACGAAGCGCTTGCCTATCTTGCAGAGAAAATGGTCGTCGCGCCCGCAAAGGCTGTTAACGCCGGCGGCGTTGCGGTCTCCGCGCTGGAGATGAGCCAGAACTCCGTCAGAAACATGTGGACGGAAGAAAAGGTCGAGGCAAAGCTCAAGGAGATCATGATCAACATTCACGACAATTCCGCAAAATACGCGGAGGAGTACGGTTTGGGCTACAACCTGATCGCAGGCGCGAATATCGCGGGCTTCGTCAAGGTTGCCGACGCCATGCTTGAGCAGGGTCTTGTGTAATCTCAGAAAACATAACGTGTATACAACGACCGGGTATCCAGAGCGGATACCCGGTCAATTTTTCATATAGAGAACTGCTCGTGTCCGGCTGTTTTATTCTGCGGCTGTCAGATTCAATCGGTATAAAATTCGATCATACTTACCCGCCCGTCGCTGAGCGAAAAATACAAAGAACGCGCGCCCGTGCGGTACTCGATCAACGACTCTGTTTTCGACGCGTAACCGGTACCGTAGGCGGCAAGCACGTCCTGTTCCGTCGCGCCGACGCTGATTCCGCCCTTACGGGTATGGACAGACGATGTTGTAATTTCGATATTATAAATATAATTCTCATTACCGTCCGCATATGTATAAATGGAAAAGCCGTCAAAGGTATAGATCGTATCCATGCCGTCAAAATGGCAGCTGGGCGCATTGACCGTGCTTTTCGGCGAACCGAACGCGTCCGCATACCGCGACCACGCGCTGCCCGGCGTCAGCGTCACGCCGCCGACATCCACCGTCATATCTTCCGCGCCGAACGAGCCGGACGACGGCTTTACGGGCTCGTCGGGTATGGTTGTCAAGGGCAGGACCGTTGTCGGCAGCTTTTCCGTAACCGTCGGTTCTGTTCGCGCGGCGGTCGTTTCTTTTTGCAAAATCGGACGTTGCGATTCCGTTTCGGATACCGTCTCGGTTTCCGTCGGCGGCGCCGTTGTTAAATCCGCCGATACAGCCGGCGCATGCGTCAGCGCCTCTGTCGTTGGTTCCGACGCTGTCTCGGGCGATTTCCCGCAGGCGGATACGCCGGCAATGACCGCCAGCAGGCAAATAAGACAAATAGCTTTTTTCAACATAACATTCTCTCCTTTTATGGAATGATCGGCGGATAATCGATAATGTTCCGCAAATTCCGCTCTGCGATCTCATAGATAACGGTATCCGCTTGTTGGCTTTCGATCAGACTGAGATCGATCGGCACCGCGCGCGAAAAATACGCGGCGTTAAAATGCTCCGCCAGTAGCGGCAGCAGCGCGTTTCCGAAGGAATCCCGGAACATCAGCAAACTGCCGCTGCCGTCGGAATTGACGGTTTGTATCGTTATATCCTCCTCGGATCGCAGTCTGCCGATGTAGCTGTAAGAAAACGCATAGTCCGGCACGCGCTCCGTTTCTGCGCGCGGGCGCGTCGGGTGCAGCATCAACTCCAGATCGCCGACCTTCTCCCCGTTCACGCGGGGCGTGTCGCGATAGTCCGCGTGGGGAAGCTCCAAGGCGTCCATCAAGGTGTTATAGGCGATCAACGCGCCCTCGGCATTCCAGTGCGTATCCGTGCGGTAATACAACGGTTCTGCGGAATTTTGCGGCAAGGAATGAAAATCGACAAACGGAATATCCGTTCCACGCAGCGCGTCGGTCAGCCGATCGTAATTACTGTCGTCCCCGCGCAGATACCGCGGCGGCATATGCGCCGGGTAGAGCGTGTTTTTATTTGGCGCAACGGTAAATATAAACTTTGCCGATTGTTCGTTGCAGTATGCGTTCATCCTTTGCAGCGTGTCAACAATCTGCGTAATCTCTTGTGCGCTGAGCGGCTCCGTCCCCAAATAATCCGCCGTCGTGTCATTAAAATACAGCCAACCGTCGCTTCCGAGGATCACCTGTTCTACTGCGGATGTATGAAAAACTTTCTCCAGCAGCAGCGTTTTTGCCGTCAACGCGGCAGCGCGGAACGGCGTACGCGACGTAAGCGCCTCGTTCAACCGCTCGCCCCACGTGGCGTCGCCATAAACAAATTCCGGCATGTCCGCAACCTCGCGCCGCTCCAACTGCGCGTCGGCGGAACTGAAAAACGAGGAAATGCCGACGCTGAGGCAGAATAGGATACAAAGGGTAAAAAATACTGTCTGTATGATCTTTTTTTTCACCGGTATCACCTAAAAATTAAAGTATATAAACGGGTTATAGGAATCCGTCGTCAAAAAAATCACACACACGACCAGCAGCGTCGCTGCCAGCGCGTAAGAGAAGCCGCGATGATTCCACCGCTGCCGCAGCTTCTGCGCGACAGGAAAACATCCAACCACGGCTGCAATAAAGATAAACAGGAAGAACGGTGTGAGTTTTGAGAGGATCGCTCCCCCGTTGCCGATGGTTCCGAAGGAAACACATGCGCGCAGCATCGAAAGCGCTTGCGATACGCTTTTTGCGCGAAACAGCACGAATCCCGCGCATACGACAAATATCGTGTAGAACCGCCGAAGCGGCAAAAATCTGATCTTTTCAATCGGCAGGATCCCCGACCGTTCCGCGATCATAAGCGCCGCAAAATACAGCCCCCACAAGATATACGTGTATGACGCGCCGTGCCAAATTCCCGTCAGCAGGAACACAATAAAGATATTAACATACGTGCGTCCCCGTCCTTTCCGGTTGCCGCCCATGGGAATATAGACGTATGCCCGAAACCACGCAGTTAATGAGATATGCCATCTGCGCCAAAAATCCGTAACGCTCAGCGCCGCATAAGGATAGTTGAAGTTTTCCGGCAGTCGGAAGCCCAGCATGCGCCCGATCCCGATTGCCATATCGCTGTAGCCGCTGAAATCATAATAGATTTGCAGCGCGTAGGTAAAGAACGCGACCCATGCGGCAAGGCAGTCCGGCTGTTCCAAAGCAAAAGCGGTATCCGCAACGGCAGCCATCGTGTTCGCTATCAGCACCTTTTTTGCAAGCCCGCAGATAAATCTCCGCATCCCCGCCGCGCGATCATCGCCCGTCACGCTGCGCTGCCGGAGCTGCGGCGCGATCTCCGCATATCGGACGATCGGCCCCGCGATCAGCTGCGGGAAAAACGAAATATACAGCAGCAGATCGGCAAAGCTTTTATGAATGAGCTGCCGGTCCCTGTAGGTATCTATGGCATAGGACATGATCTGAAAGGTAAAAAAGGAAATGCCGACAGGCAGCCGTATTTGCGGCACGGGCAGCGCCAGCCCGCACAGATCGTTAAAGCTTGACACTGCGAACCCCGCATATTTAAAGCAAAAGAGCAAAAGAATATCTGCGGTCAGTAAAACGGCAAGTAAAATTCGGGGGTACCGATCCCGCCGCAGCACGTAAAGCCCCCCGAGATAATGCGCCAGTACGGTAAAAATCAATACAAAAACGAAAACCGGTTCTCCGTAGGCATAAAACAGCAGACTTGCGGCTGTCAGCAGCAGATTTTTCCCTTTGACCGGTTTGATTACCCGATCCAGCAGCAAGACTGCCGGTAAGAACAGGCATAAAAAGACAACAGAGCTGAATACCATATCACACCGCCGCCGGCAGTCCGCTGCTGTTCCAGCCGTAGCCTGCCGCGCGCATCTGCGCGTCGGTTTTCAGATAATAGCCGCGCTGGGTATCCATATGCCGCCACACGCCGTTTACCTTTACCAGCACCCAGTCATGCTCGCTGCCGTTATTGGGATTAAAGCTGTCCCCCACGACGATCCTGCATTCGTATCCCGCGGCCTCCAGCAGATATTTTGTAAGATTCGCAAAATCATAGCAAGCGCCTCTGCCGTTTTTCAAAATCCGTATCGCCATATCCTCCGGCGCGCCTTTATCGTAATATTTATATCGGAAGTTCCCGTTCACGTACCGATAAATGCTTTCGACCGAAGCGCCGTTGCGTTTCAAAATCCCGCAAAGATATACATGGAACGTGTCGTGATTCAGTGTCTTTGCCGACGCGACGCCGTTTGCGTCATAGGTAAAGTTGACGTCAGCGGTACTTTTTCGCAAGGCGCCGTCGCTGCCGTAATTATAGGAATCCAGCCCGCTGTTGACCCAGCCGGTAACCATTTCTCCCTGCGGATTAAAACGGTAGGTTTTGCCGCCGATCTCAACGTCGCCGTATGTAAAGTTGCCGATTGCGTTCAGATACGCGGTTTTCCCGTTTTCCTTCTTTACAAATCCGGATACGATTTCGTCCTCCGCCGTGCAATAATACTTGTCCAGTCTGGCGGTATATCGCAATGCCAGTCGCGCGTCGGTGGATTGAAACCGACCGTCGCCGTTCAAATCGATGGGCGCAATCTCCTCCGGCAGCGGATCGAGCTTCGCCGCCATGCGAAGCAGCAAACGCGCATCAGCGGAGGTAAATTTATCATCGCCGTTCAGATCGACAAACAGCGCCTTTTCATGTAAGTCATATTTTTTTCCGTTTGCGGATACGGTCATGGCGACAGTCTCGCTGATCGTATACGGTTTATCCGCAAGTCCGCTCTCCTGCGCCGCGCCTGCCGTCAACGCTCCCGCGCTTATTAACAGAACAGCGCTGCCGAGGAGCGCCGTCATTTTTCTTAATGGCATATTATTTTCTCCTTTAATTGTTATCTATTAGACCTTTTATTTCATGGAAAGTTCATTGTTTTTTATTATACTTCCTGCCTAATCCCTAAATATGTACAAAATATGACAAACCTGCAAACCTTTTCACAATCAAACAAACATGCAAGATGACATTACAATGGGTCGAGCTTGTTCTGCTATTCAGAACACATAAGAATCCCGCATACGGAAAAATTATTTTAATGAAAGAATCCATCTTGACAACCGGTAGTTTTCCATGTATAATATTATCCGTAATGCGGATGTAGTTCAGTGGTAAAACTCCGGCTTCCCAAGCCGATGTTGCGGGTTCGATTCCCGTCATCCGCTCCAAAATATACCCGTCGCAGGACGGGTATATTTTTAATGCCCGCTGAACCTGCCCTTCGGGCAGCGACGATGGCGTAATCGAAAGCTTATAGCTTCGCCGCCGAAGGTGTGTGGCGAAGCCGCTTTCTTGTACGGGAATCGAACCCTGAGAGGGTGAGCGGCTAAAAACAGTCCGGCGGACTGTTTTTAGCCGCGAAATCCGAGGCGGGTACTGTTGCCGCAGGCAACGGTCGCCGAGGATGAGGATTTGCGAAGCAAAGCCTTTCCCGTCATCCGCTCCAAAAAAGACCTGTCGCAAAAAAGCGGCAGGTCTTCTTCCTTGGAGTTTTATTCGGTTTTTCAATTATTCGGACTTACTGCCGTATCGTTTCGAGGATTATCGGCGGCGGTTGGATTTTTTTGTCGGTTATTTTTATCATATCCCGCGGCATACGCATCGCAAGCGCCGGCAGTGCCGGCGTGCTGCCGTATACGCGCAGCATCGGCTCGCCTTTTTGCACGTATTCCCCGCAGTGATGCGTCAATACAAGTCCTGCGCCGGGATCGACGGCATCGCCCTTGTTGACTCTGCCCGCCCCCGTCGCTTTGGCAAGAATGCCCGTATTCTCTGCGTCGATTTCCGCAATATAGCCGTCCGTGTCGGCACAGATTTCATAGGCAAGCGGCGACAACGGCAACGCTGACGTGTCGTCAATACAGGCAATATCACCGCCCTGGGCGGCGATCCATTCCTTGAACTTTTTGTATGCGTTGCCGCTTTGCAGGGCGTTTAATACCTGCGCTCTCGCGGCGCTGACGGACATCTGCCCGGCAAGAGCGATCATCTCAGACGCAAGAACAACGCAGACCTCGTATAGAGGACTGTCGTTGATTTCGCCTTTCAACAACGCGACCGCTTCGGCAACCTCCAACGCATTGCCGACGGCTCTGCCCAGCGGCGCGCTCATATCGGTAATTACGGCGGTGACCCGCCGCCCGTTTTGCCTGCCGATCTCCACCATAAGCGCGGCAAGCGCTTTTGCGGACGCCAGCGATTTCATAAACGCGCCGTTGCCGCATTTTACGTCAAGCACGATATTCCGACTGCCCGCGGCGAGCTTTTTGCTCATGATGCTGGACGCAATCAGCGGGATACTGTCCACCGTGCAGGTAACGTCCCGTAAAGCGTAAAGCTTTTTGTCGGCGGGCACCAGTTCCCCGCTCTGTCCCACCACGGCAATGCCGATACGCTGTACCTGCGCAATAAAATCATCTGCCGACAGCGTGCTTCTGTAGCCGGGGATCGCCTCCAGCTTATCCACCGTGCCGCCCGTGATGCCCAGCGCTCTGCCGGACATCTTCGCCAGCTTACAACCGCAGGCTGCTGCGATCGGGGCGACGATCAGGGTGGTTTTATCTCCGACGCCGCCGGTCGAATGTTTATCCACCGTCAAGTCGCCGAAAACGGATAAATCATTGCAGTCTCCCGAATGCGCCATTTCCGCGGTCAAAACAGCGGTTTCCCGATCCGTCATGCCGCGAAAAAATATCGCCATCAGAAAAGCGCTGAGCTTATAATCGGGAATCCGTTCGGCGAGCAATTCGCCAATAAAAAATTCAATTTCCGAATCCGTTAGCGTGCCGCCGTTCCGCTTTTTTAAAAGAATATCGTCAAAATTCATAGCTTTCACCAATGGCAAAAAGCCTGCCGCAGCGACAGGCTTTTTGTTGTAGTTTTTATTGATTTGTCGAAACGATATAAACCTTTACGCCGTGGGGAACGACCTCGCCGACGATCCGTTCGTCGGTCACAAAGGTGCGGTCGCTCCATACGTCCTCAACGGTGTAAGAATCCGAGAGATTAAAATCCAGATACGCGTCGTCAGCCAGCTTGGAAAGCGCAACACTGACGTTTCGCTTCAAGGACGATTTGTTAAAGAAGCATACCGCCAGCTTGTGATCCTCCAGCGGCTTTGCAAGAATATCGACGCCGGCAGAGGAATATACCCGCTTGCACTGTTTGCCCAGCTTATCCTGATCGATACCGATCATCTTTTTATTGGTCAGAATCTTCAGGTACTTATTCGCCTCGTCGGGCTTGCCGTCAACGACGAACTCGCGCAGGTCGTTGCCCAGCATCAACGGCGCAGCCATCATGCACCACAGCGAGACATGCGACACGTTTTCGTCATAGGTCAAGCTGCCGTTGCCGAC
>JAFVBH010000018.1 GCA_017480115.1 Clostridia bacterium | reverse complement strand
TGGCCAATCACCGAATTTCTGTTTTATCATAGCCTTTCCGCTATGCTCTTTGATTCAACACATTCAGGTCTGTTTGTTAAGTGTCTGTTAACTTTATGTTCAGCCCCTTGACTGGAGACCTTACATAACAGGGACGGCCATTGGGCATCCGTTGATTTTCCGCGTAACCTGACGGACGGCCGATGGCCGTCCCTACAGGGCTGTGTGCCCAACTTTCTATAAATCCAAATCGCGGAGCGATTTCCGCAATTATTCATTTTTCATTTTTAATTCTTCAATTCTGATTTATCGGCAACGCCGATAAATCAGAATTTACTTATTAAATAATTATTTACCGATTTCTATTGACTTTGCCCACGTTTTGTACTAAAATATCTGCGTTATTAAATTTAACATGTTGGAGGGTATAATTATGCCAAAAGTAGTATGTCCGTGGAATTTGATCACTGACTTCGTTACAGACGCGTTTGTAGGTTACGGTGTTCCCAGAGAGGAAGCCGAAATGTGTACAGACGTTCTGCTCGAGTCCGACAAGCGCGGCATCGAGAGCCACGGCTGCAACAGATTTAAGCCCATTTACCTTGACAGAATCAATGCGGGTATCCAGTCTGCAACCACCAATTTTGAGATCCTGAAAGAAACCGAGACCACCGCTGTTGTGGACGGTCACAACGGTATGGGTCAGGTCATCGGCACCAAGGCGATGCAGATGGCGATCGACAAGGCGAAGAAATACGGCATGGGCATGGTCGTTGTGCGTAATTCCTGCCACTACGGCATCGCGGGCTACTACACCTCTATGGCGACTGAAAACGGCTGCATCGGTCTGACCGGCACCAACGCCAGACCCTCCGTCGCCCCCACTTTCGGCGTTGAGGGCATGTTCGGCACCAACCCGCTGACCCTCGGCGTTCCCACCGATGAGAAGTTCGACTTCAACATCGACTGCGCAACCTCCATTACCCAGAACGGTAAGATCGAATATTACGCAAGAATCGGCGAGGATGTACACCCCGGCACCATGATCGATCTCGACGGTAACCCCGTTGAAGGCGACGCAGGCGTTGCCCTCAAGCAGATTCGCAGCGGTACTGCCGCGCTGACCACACTGGGCGGCATCGGTGAGGCGCTGGGCGGCTATAAGGGCTACGGCTACGCGCTGTTTGTCGAGCTGCTTTCCGCTGTTCTGCAGGACGGCGTTTACGGCAAGGATCTTGACGGTAAGGACGAGGAAGGCAACATCAGACCTTATCATCTCGGCCATTTCTTCATTGCCATCGACACCAACCACTTCCTCGGCGAAGATATTTGCCGCAAGAAGGCGGGCGACATTATTCGCTCCATTCGCGCATCCAAGAAAGCGCCCGGCGCAGAGAGAATTTATTCCGCAGGCGAGAAAGAGTACGAGATCTGGAAGAGCCGCGAGCCGCACGGCGTTCCGATCAACGAGTCCGTACAGGGCGAGATCAACGCCGTCAGAGACGAGCTTGGTCTTGACTACACGTTCCCGTGGGAAGAGAACTACAAGCCCTATCCCGAGACCAAGAAGATCAACGCGCATATCGAGAATTTATAATTTCGACGTATAACAACAAAGCCGAGCCACGATCGTGGTTCGGCTTTTTACATTATACAGGTTTCGTAAGTTTAATCATTTTATTTTTAGTTTCTTTCTATATTCCCATTGAAAAACACATCGATGGAAATCAAATGCACGTTTTTCTCGTATAAGCTGAATTATTATGCGAACAAAATCTTCATTATCATAATACAGTGTCGCGTCGATTGTTTGCGTTGGCCAAGCTTTTTGCGTAAAGGAATACACTGCAATTTGAGACATAATCAGATCAGCAAACCGAACAATAGGATCTTGTGCAAAAGCATGGCATAGGTCTTTTGCAGTGTAACTCACATAATCCAAGCTATCACTTATCGAAACTTGCAGACAGCAATTCTCATTTATCGGCGCCGAAATTACGTCAGAAACAATTTTCATATCCCCTCTTCCACTCAGCGCATTAATATATTCCGTAAGAATCAGAAGAACACTGACATGCTCCGATATTTTTCCTTGTACCGTAAATGATTGCACAAAGTCACCATCTATTAAATCATCACCGTTACCAATCAATGTAATCGGCTCATATTTAACACATATCCATTGAATCTTCCCTTTTTTGGTTAACTCTGTCAAATATTCAAAACGGTCATAGGAAACGATCATATTAAAATCATAATAAATATCTTCAGACATCATATTTTCCCCCTGCTTGCATATTTTTATTGCATAAACAAGGCAGACCGGATAATTCAATTACACATTTATGGTTTTTCTCTGCCAACACTTTAAATTGTGCTGCACCGCCCCAGCTATGCGTGACATACGTTACAACATAATCAGCATGATTATGAAGCCATTTATTCCGATTGACAATGGCAAACCGATGCGGCACAAATTCCAAACCGTCAGGGAATACGGTATGAATTGCATGCTCTGTACGATCAAGCATTTTGTCATGCAGGTAAGCAAAGACAACAAAATATTCAATGTCGTAGTGCGCAGATAAACTCTTTAGCTGTTGCCGGACGATCTTGTCAAAGTCTCCATTATTTCCCACAAAAAACGTTTTTACCCCTTTGTTCACGATCAAATCCGTTAAAGTTGATTCTAAAACCGGCATAATTTTTTCCGGCGTATTTCTATGTCCGAAAAACGTGCAGGCAGCCATAATGCATTCTCCTTATTCATGTATTTACCCATAAATAGGTAAGTACATTTTAACTTAAATAAATTTCAAAAGCCAACCCATATTCGGGTAATTCCTCATTTTTCATATATTATCATAAAATTAATCTAAAAACGGGTAAACAGATAATGAGGACTACCGTATGGAATACTCCGACATTTACATTAAAAGAATCCGAAGGCTTTGCGAAGCGCGAGGGATCGCTATTAATAAACTGGCGACCATGAGCGGCGTCAGCCAGTCCACGCTGGATAATATTGTAAGAGGTATTACCAGAAATCCCGGCGTCAAAACATTGCACAAACTGGCAAATGCGATGAATATGACCCTTGCCGAATTTCTCGATTTCCAAGAACTAAACGATTATTCTTTTGATGATGCAGATTCGCATTTCAATCGTGCAGACGAGAAAATCCCATGATTACCGCTTTTTACGGGAATCATGGGATTTTTGTTTTTGCAAAGAAAGACGCAATGAAGAAAAATTTTATTAATCAGCCGAGCAGCGCGGCGAAATCCTGCACGGTCACAGTTTCCAGACGGGCGGCGACACGCAGGATCAACCGTGCGTCGGCGGCGCCGATTTTACCGTTGCCGTCCAGATCGCAAGCCTTGCGGTATAGCTCCGGCAGGTCGGTTAACCGTGCCGCTGCGCGCAGCGCCCGGCGCGCGTCCGTGGAATTGACAGTGCCGTTGCCGTTGTTGTCCATCGGCACAATCACATCATAGACAGCCAGCACCGCGCCGTTTTGATTGAGGGTCTGCACGCGGCAGCCGGTACCGATCAGCGCATCTGCATCCGGCGGATTCCCGCTGCTGTCAAGCAATTTGATCGAATTGTCCGGGCATGCCGCCGCCAGCGCTGCCATGGTGTTTTTAGGGGAAAGCAATACCGTCTTTAACGATTCGAGAACAACGACATTCTCCGTTTCCGAAGTTAAAGCCGCCGCATACTGCGGCTGTACAGGCGAGATCGCCGCAGTGGTCGGCACATCGGTCTCGTCCGGCGGAAGCATTCCGCCCGTCGTTGCAGGCGCGGACGTTTCCTGCCACCGGGCATAAAGCACGTTGGTTTTCCCGGTTACGATCAACTTATCTCCCGGGGCGTACTGCCTGCCGCTGCCGTCCGCTTTCGTGTTCCACCCCGCGAATGTCAGAGTATCCTTCGCCGGTGTAATAGGCGTGACCGCATGATCCACGCCCTTCAGTATCGCGCTGTCCCCGACAGTCAGAATTTTTTCATGATACATCGTCCCGATCCCGCCGTTGGAATCGTAATACAGCATGGCGGCGTCCTCGTCAAAGCCCTTATTCAGCGCGGCAAGCCGTTTTTCTGCATAGTTCATGACCGCTGCGGCGACAGCGCGATAGTTTTTTTGCTTGTCCGCGGCGGAATTTCCCGTCAGCTTCGCCCAACGGGCGCCGTCCATCACGGCGGAGGCGGCGACAAGGTCAATATTTGCAGCGATACCGCTTTTCGCGTAGACGCCGATCATATCCTCCGCCTCGCTCCAGCGCTGCGTCACGGCGGCGCGGAAATCCTCGTGCCGGTAAAGCATTGCGAAGATCGAGGAAATTTCCAGCCGTTTATTTTGCGTATAGCCCAGCGCGTTCGCCCACCAAATGCCGGTATCGGAAAAATCATAGGGCAGATTGCCCGTGTAGCGCATATTGCCCATGGACAAATCAAAATCCCAGGCGGGCCCGGCGTGGAATTTCGTTTCGCGGCTGTCCTTATAGAAGAAACAGCTGGACAGCCCCGCGTCGCGGTGCATGGTAAATTCCAGCAGTATGTACATTTTTACCAGCGAATCCATATCGAAATATTCGCTGTAATGCTTCCCGCTGCCGTTATAGCCCGCGGGCGCGTATACCGCGTCCTCCGCCGCCTGATAAAAATCGGCGATATAGTTGACCTGCGCGCGGGAGGCGTATTCGGGACTTTTCAGCACGATAGGCTGCCCCGCGTCGGAGACAAATCCGCTGACCTCCAGCGGATAGCGGCTGGGGATCTCGGACTCGATCAGATAACCGCCGGTAATATCGGCAGGATCGTTTGCAATATCCACCCATTTTCGCGAGCCTTTCACGTCGGCGGACTGCACCTTCCCGCCGGAGCCGGCCTTCGGGCGGGCTTCAATATCCACGCCGGGATTCGCATTTTCGTTGGCGTCCTCCAAATCGGTGATGTCGACGCGCTCCTCGCCGATCTCCACGCTTTCGCAAATCAGATAATTCCCCAAATACGCTCCGTTCACGTACAGGTCGATGAACCGATATTCCGGCGTAAACGGCAGTCCCAGCGCCTTGGCAAGATCCAGCGCGACGGCGTTGCGGATCAGCGACGCGTCAAAAAAATTGGCGAGCAGCGACCATTTTTTTGCTTTCCCCATGCCGAACATATCGGTTTTTTTGTCGAATTTGATATTATAGGGCTTTTTCTCCCCCGCCCACGTAGAGTTTCCCCTGCCCTTGACGGACTTCAACGCCGCATTGTCAAGGGTAATATTCCCGTCTTCCGCAACAGTAATACTGCCCTTTTCCTTATTATTCTTATTTTCATGAATCTTGGCAAGAGAGCCGGATTCCGTTTGAATAAAAACAGCGGGCAGATTTTCCGATTGCAGCACCTCCAGCGAGTACGCAGCGCTGCCGACGGTCACGGTAAGCGCAGTCTCCGCGGCAAAGACGTCGGTGATCTCGCCGTCCGTGACCGCAGTTCCGTTCACGACGAGAGAATCCTGCCCGTCAATATGCACCGTCAACGCGGACGGATCGCTGCCTGCGGGCAAAAACAGATAGTATTTTTTCTCCTTTTCGCTGTACCACGGCTTGATCGCCGTCTGTCCGGCGGAAAACGCCGACACCGACAGCCCGGACAACCCATCGTCCGCCGCTTCGGCGGGCAGAACCGCCATACCGAGCAGCAGCGCCGCACACAGCAGCAGACATAAAAATTTTTTCGTCATAGGGAACCCCTTAAAAAGTATTTTCACTTATATGTAGATTTTTTTAAAGAGATATTCGGGCGTCTTAAAAAAATTTTGATTTAGCTGCGCAAACAGGCACACTCGCTTGTAGGGACGGCCATCGGCCGTCCGCCGGGGCTACGCGCAAAATCGACGGACGCCCAATGGGCGTCCCTACAAATTTGCGGTAACAGGCAAAACGGCGCAGGTTAATGCGGAGGGCGGAATGCGTAATTTCGGAAATCGCTTCGCGATTTGGTTTTATATTGCAGCGCTTTGCGCTGCAATGGTACCTGATTTTTGGCGTCAGTAAATTTGCGCTATCGCAGGGAAGATCGTCACGCGATCCTGTAGGGATGGCCATTGGCCGTCCGTCAGGGCTTATGCGGATTTCCGGAAAAGAGCCCTCGCGGCATAGCCGCTTCGGTCGGAACTAAAAATATGCCACCGGCATGTTTTCTTAACGCTCCGGCGCCCGCTGGGTATCCCTACAGGGTTGTGTGCCCACCTTTCTATAAATCCAAATCGCGCAGCGATTTCCGAAATTACGCATTCCGCACTCCGCATTCCGCATTCATAAAATCGCTGTTAACCCCTGCTTATTTTATTTTTGAAAACGCGGTATTGAACAAATTCGACAGGGCGTTATACCGCGCGGTCTTGTCCTTACAACCCATAACGACGCAGAAAAACGTGCGATTGCCCTTCTTCGCCACGGCGACAAGGCACTGCCCCGCGGAGGAATGGGAGCCGGTTTTCATACCGATACAATAGGGGTAGTACCGGGAAGAGTTTTTCCACAGCAGCTCATTGGTGTTGCTGTAATAACCGAAGCGGTTGCCGTAATAATCGTAAACCGTAGCGTTGGGAAGACAGACGGTATCCCGGATCACTTTTACCCCATAGGCGGCGACGGCGACCAACAGCATATCGTGCGCCGTGGTATAGGGACGGTTGCCGGAATCGGGGAAGCCGTCGGGATTTGTCCATGTGGTACGGGTCATACCCAGCTTTTTTGCCTCGCTGTTCATCAGGGAGACGAATTTATTCACCGCGTCCCGGGCGGACAGGGAATTATTTTTCGCGGCGGCTCTGCCTGCGGCGCAGGCAATCGCATAAGCGGCGTCGCAGCCCGAGGGCAGCAACAGACATTTCAGCATTTCACTGAACGTCATTTTCACGCCGCGATAGATCCCGGCGCGGGAGGCGTTCCAGTTGACAAGATCCATCTCGCTGCCGACGGTAATGACGGATTCCGGCTTCAGGTATTTGCTCGCCACATAGGCGGTCATGACCTTGGTGGTGCTGACAGGCTCCACGTATGCGTCCATATTTCTGTCATACAGAATTTTATCGTTATCGTAGTCGTACAACGCTGCGGCGTACGCCTGATCGGTATAGAACGCGTTCGATACCGCTTTGGTAAATTTTCTGCCCGTATCCACAGGCTTCGGCTTTGCCGTGGTGGGCGGCACGGTCGTGGGCGCTTTTGTCGTGGACGGTACGGTAGTCGGCGGCAACGTGGTGGGCGGCGCAAAGGGATCAAGCCGTGCGGCGACGCGCAAAATATACCGCGCGTCGGCGGCGGTCAGTCTGCCGTTCTCATCGAAGTCCGCAGCAGATTTCTCTATATCCGTTAATGTTATCAGCCTGGCGACGGCACGCAGCGCCATACGCGCGTCTTTGGACTGCACCTTGCCGTTGCCGTCCACATCGCCCAAGATACGACTCGGCGCCACCGTAGACGGTTCATCAGGGACGGTGGTTATTTCCGGCGCTGTGGAGCCGTATTCCTCTGCGGCAACTGCCGTCATAACCGCCTGCTGTCCCAGCAAAAGCAGCGTCATCAACAGCGCGATCATTGTTGTGCTTACTTTTTTCATACTCTTGCATCACTCCCGATATGCTTTCATTTTATCAGCAGTCCCGTCGGATTGCAAGAGCAAACGGTAAGTTTTACCTTTCGTTTACGATAAAAAGCCCGTATGTCCCTCTGCGCGGTCGGATACTCCGGGAAAGTGTAAGGATCGAGCTGTCATTCCTCCTTTATATGATGTCCTCCTCTGTAAGCACGGATTTTCAGCAGATTTTTTCGCATAAAACAATTTTCACATTGACTTTTTGGAACAAATGTTTTATAATAAAAAAGAACATTTGTTCCAATATGATTTCGGAGGGCAAAAATTAGTGCAAAGAACGATTTTACATTCCGATTTAAATAATTGTTACGCCTCTGTCGAAAGTCTGTTTCACCCGGAATATCGCGAGATCCCCATGGCGGTGGGCGGCGAAACGGAAAAGCGGCACGGTATTATTCTGGCAAAAAACGAGCATGCAAAAAAATACGGCGTAAAAACTGCGGAAACGATCGCCGAGGCAAAGCGAAAATGCCCTTCGCTGCTGATCGTTCCGCCGCGCATGCATGTTTATTCCCAATACTGCGACGCGGTGGCGGAGATTTATAAGGAGTACACGAATCGCGTGGAAAGCTTTGGACCCGACGAGCGTTGGCTGGACGTAACAGAAAGCGGTCTGCGCTTCGGCGACGGCAATACTATTGCGCAGGAGATCCGGCGGCGGGTAAAAAATGAAACCGGACTGACCGTCTCCATCGGCGTATCCTACAACAAGACCTACGCGAAGATCGGCAGCGACCTGAAAAAGCCGGACGCCGTCACAGTTGTGACACGGGAGAACCGCACGCGGCTGATCTATCCGCTGCCGGTCGGAAATATGCTGTTTGTCGGAAAATCCACGCTGCAAAAGCTATTGTCCTGCGGCATCTACACCATCGGGGAGTTGGCGGCGGCGGACGATACGGTGATCCGAAGTCTGCTGGGAAAAAACGGGGAGATGCTCAAACGCAACGCTGCGGGACTTGACACCTCGCCGGTGCTGCGGTATGACGAGGGCATGCCGATCAAAAGCATCGGCAACAGCACCACGCCGCTGCGGGATATGAAAACGCCCGAGGATATTCGTCTGATCTTCGACGCGTTGGCAGCGCAGGTCGCTCGTCGCCTGCGGGAACACCGGTTGCAGTGCGGCGGCATTCAGATCCATATACGCTACAACACGCTGGAAACCGCCGAGCGGCAACGGCAGCTGCAAACACCCACCGCCCTATCCGCAGAGATCGCTTCGGAGGCGGCGCGCCTGTTCGCGGAAAATTTCAATTTGGAAACGCCGGTACGCAGCGTCGGCATACGGGCAATCCATTTAAGCGACGCCGACGCGCCCGTGCAAATCAGCTTTATGGAGGAATTTGCAAAAAATGAAAGGCGAAAGCGATTGGAAACCGCAATGGAAGCATTAAACAAAAAATACGGCAAGCATACCCTAACTCCGGCGCGTCTGCTCTATGACAACACACTGATGGAGATAAGGAAATACTGATTTGTAGGCGAAGCCGATAAATCAGTATTTACAAATGCGGAATGCGTAATTTCGGAAGGTGAGCGGTCAGCGGTTGGATTTTATAAATTAAAATATCGGTTTTCGCTTGTAGGGACGGCCAGCGGGCGTCCGTCAGGGCTTATGCGGATTTCCGGAAAAGAGCCCTCGCGGCATAGCCGCTTCGGTCGGAACTAAAAATATGCCGGTGGCATATTTTTAGTTCCGACGCCCGCTGGGCATCCCTACAGGATTGTGAGCCCAACTTTCTATAAAACCAAATCGCGCAGCGATTTCCGAACCTCCTACCTCTTCCCTTCCACCTTTTGCCTAAATTCTGATTTATCGCTTTGCGCTAAATCAGAATTTAAGCCCCCGATGTCAAGGACAACGGGGGCTGTATTTCTTGCTTATGCGTTTATGCCGTGATCAGTTCATCGGGCAGGGCTTCCAGACGGGCTGCAGCACGCAAAACGCGGCGGGCGTCAACAGAATTGACTCTGCCGTCCTTATTAATGTCACCGACACGCTGCTGAATCGCGTTAAACGTATCCAGTCTGGCGGCGACACGCAAAACCAATCTGGCATCAACGGAGTTCACTCTCCCATCGCCGTTCACATCGCCCAGCTTATAGGTAACCGTGGGCTGCGTCGGCTCCGTGGAGGGCGCGGACGGCGCGGGCACTGTCGTTTTCGGCGCAGGCGCTGTCTGTGAAGGAACCGTAAACGGGTCGGTGGTGGTCGGCGCTTCCGTGGTGGTGGGCGCGGCTGTCGTGGTCGGCGCCGCCGTCGTAGGCGCGGCTGTCGTCGGTACAGCGGTCGTCGGTGCGGCGGTCGTCGGCGCGGTCGTGGTCGGCGTGGTCGTGGTCGGCGTGGTCGGCACAATACCGCCGTAGGAGGAGCCGGGTCTGTCGTTTTGGACTTCCTTAGAACCGCAGCCAAAGGCGCATCTCCAAACAGTCACTCTCCGCAAGCCTTTCCACTCCGTACCGTCCTTATACCAGTTGTGCGCATTACCGTCGGTATAAGAGAATTCTGCATATTGTCCGCAGACAGAGCAAACATGGGATTTCAGACCGGGCGTTACACAGGTAGCGGAACGAATAACTTTTTCATCGGTCCAGGTATGTCCCTTCGCCGCAATTTCACGCGTCTCGGTATGTGTGGCGTCATTCAGACAAACGCGGGTTTCGCTGCCCTTTTCGGTACAGGTAGGCGCCACCACGGTTGTCCATACGCCCCAATTATGCCCCAGCGCCGCGATCTCACGCGTCTCGGTATGCGTCGCGTCGTTTCGGCAAACGCGGGTCTCGCTGCCGGGATTCGTACAATCAGGGGCGGTCACGGTCTGCCAATCCCCCCAATCGTGCCCGGTGGCGGTAACGTCTCTGGTCTCGGTATGAGACGCATCGTGACGGCAGACGCGAGTCTCAACGCCCTTAGCCTCGCAAAGCGGCGCAGTCGTGACGCGCCAGTCGCCCCAGTCGTGTCCGAGGGGCGCAACAGTCTCTGTTTTTGCAACCGCACCGCAGATCGTGCAGTAATAGGTGCGAACGCCGTCCGCCTCACAAAGCGGCGCGGTTGTGATCGCGCTGTCGCCGGGGATATGGGCAGGGTGCTTCAAATCATACGCGGCGGCAGGCTTGCCCTGCAGCGCGTCCGGGCTGTAAAATCCGGTGACTTTATCGGAAAGATAAATCTCAGCGGCATGGGCAGCGGGGATCAGGTAGATCTTGCAGGTATCCAGCAGTTTGCCGTCGCTGTCCGTGTCGCGGATAAAGAGTATTCCATCATCGGTGAAGAATCGGGAATTTGCCTGCTCTTCCGCCGTCAGATTAATGGCAATTTTTTTCAACTTACGCAAACCGTTGAACGCGGCATAAGGATAATCCGCCGCGGGAGAGGTGAAGAGCACGGTTTCAAGATTGCTGCCGCCGGAAAACGCGTCGGCAGACACAGCGGCGCCGGCGGGATCGTAGCTTACGGCGGAAACACCGCTGCCGACGGTCTGTTTGGCGGAAACGGTGATTTTCGCGTTTGCTGTCGCGACGGGGCCGATCTTATCGCCCGACTCAATATCCGAACGCTCAAATCTTATGGCATATTCGCCTGCCGCAGCTTCGGGATTTACCGTAAAGCACAGCGACGCCAACACAAGCCGTGCGGAACCATTCTTTGCAATCGCCGCCGCGGTGACGGGGGCGTCGTTTGCCGCAAAAATATAGGATACATATTTTCTGCCTGCCACGGCGGGGGAGAAGCGAGACGCGAAGTCCAGCTGTTCGGACACGGCGGCGCCGTTGACAGAAAGTCCCGCGCTGCGGGCAGACGTGACATAGGAAAGCTCACGCTCAAAGGTTAGCGCGCTTTCGTCGTAACTGAACACCAGCATGCCGCTTTGCAGGCTGTCCACATTGTCCACGTACAGATCGGTGTAAAATTTCTCGCCGATAAAAGCCTGCGCGTCGGCAATGCCGAATACCGTTTCTGCGTCCGCCGCGGATACCGGTCCCAGTGTGACGCTGCTCAGCAACAGCACAAATACCAGCAATACTGAAAGAAATCTGAACTTATTCGTCTTCATATTGCGCCTCCGTGATAAAATAATCTATCCTAATGATAACCTTTTTGATAAAAAAATACAATAGATAAATCAAATTCGGTTGAAAATTTTTCGATTTTTCATAAATATTGCAAATAAAAAGAAAAAGGGCTGCTGTATGCAGATGCGAAAAGCGGCACAAACACCGAAATGCCTGTACCGCCTTCTGAATTCTTTTTTTTGCTCTGCGCTTTACATTTGCTTATGCGAATATTTTATGAACGACCGGCAGCAGGCTGTCGTCGTTGACCAGCTCGATCAGACCGCTGTCGCAGGCGGCGGCAAACTTTCTGTCGATGGGGATACGCACCGCGCAGTCGATATTATGCGCTGCGGCGATCTCCTCCAGGCGGCTTTCGCCGTAAATATAGTGCCGCTTTCCGCAGTCGGGGCACTCGAAATAGGACATATTTTCCACCACGGCAAGCACGGGAATATGCATCATATTCGCCATCTTTACCGACTTTTCCACGATCATGGAGACCAGCTCCTGCGGGGAGGTCACGATCACAATGCCGTCAATGGGCAGGGACTGAAACACCGTCAGCGGCACGTCGCCGGTGCCGGGCGGCATATCAATGAACATAATATCCTCGTCTTTCCAGATTGCTTCTGACCAAAACTGCTTCACCGTACCGGAAAGCAACGAGCCGCGCCAGATCACGGGGTCGGTCTCATTGGGCAGCAGCAGATTCAAGGAAACGATGTCCGTCCCCTTGGCGCTCTGCGCCGGGAAAAAGCCCAGCTCATTGCCCGTCAGCTTTTCATGCACGCCGAACGCCTGCGGGATAGAGGGACCGGTAATGTCCGAGTCCATAACGGCGGTCTTGTGCCCCTCCCGCTGAGAAAGCACCGCCAGCATGCTCGTGACAAGAGACTTGCCGACGCCGCCCTTACCGCTCATAACGGCGATCACTTTTTTGACGGAACTTAACTCGTTAAGCGGATCCTTTGCCATAGGCTCTCTGCGGGAAGCGCAGCTCTGGGAGCAGCTTCCGCAATCACTGTTACAATTACTCATAAAATTTCCCCTCCGTTAAGCGATCTCCGACGCCGCGGTGTTGAAGATCTTGATTGAATAGGCGCTGCCTTCCTTATCCGCGGCGACCGACATCATCACAGAACCGTCCCTGAGGATCATCGGTGAGAAAATGCCGGAGAACATATCGTTGTAATAGCACACAGCACCGCCGTCAACAGTACCGATGGCGACCGCAGCGATCCCCTCGGACGCGCCGCGCAGGAACACCACATTTCCGTCGGTCACAAAAATATCCGCGATAAATTGGTTGGTATTCTCCAATTTGAGCGTCTTGGACGCACCGGTATTCAGATCGTAAAGCGCAAATGTGTTCTTATCCAGCAGCCAATCGCCGCTTCTGATATAATTTTCCGCGTAATTGCCCTTAAATTCCTTTACGACGGTTTCCGTACCGCCGTCATAGGAGATCAGATTGAACCCGTCCTCGCCGTTGCGCTGCAGCGCCAAAACGCCGTTCGCATCATAGCTGAACCAGAAGTCCACCACGTCCTCAATATAGCGATTGTTATCACGATTATTGCCGGAACCGCCCGCCATATAAATATCCATATTATTGTCTTTTGTAAACAGATGGTACTGTCTGGCAGAGAAGAACAGGAAGTTTTCACCGCAGCGCTTAACCGCGTTGTCGGTCAGCATAGCGTAATCCGCGCGGAACGCGCCCGTGGTATCAAACGCGCGGTTATCCACCGAGAGGATATAGCTTGTCTCGCCGCTGTTCGGATAGTAACGGAAATCCTCCTCATAGACCTTATTGTTGGAGTAAAAATCCTCCTTTGTGGTATCCACCAGCAGCAGATATGCGCCGGAGGACGCATAGGCGTCGGGCAGGTTGGACAGCTTGAAGAACGCATAGTCGTAGATATAGACCTGCGCGTCGGAGCTGTCGGTCGTAAACAGCCCGTAGCCCGTCACAACGCCGTCTCCGGCGGTATAATAGTAGACGCGCGCGGGGATTTGCTGGTTGGTGCAGGTCACCGACACATCGTAGACGCCGGAGGGAGCAATCTCCGAAATTTGGTCGCCGTTGACCTTAAAGAAGGAGACCTCGCCGGTTTTGGTCATGGTATAATAGATGCCGTCAATATCGGTTTTCATGATGGGTTCAGAATAGTCCACCGAGCCGCGCAGAATCGCCATATAATCGTCCGCGTCCGTATGCACGGGGGGCGGCGCGGTCGTACCTTCGGGATCGCCGCGGTGCAGAATATTCCCTATGCTGTCGCGCATGACAAAACCCACCGCAAAACACACGACGAGAAGCAACGCGACCGCTGTTATAATATAGCCTTTTTTCATACTGATCTGTCCTTTTCCTTACAAATATACATTTTTCATTTAGCTTTATTAAAATATTATAGCCCAACAAAAATCCTTCGTCAATATTATGGCGATCTGTTCTACAAAATTTCATAAAAATTACTGATTTATTCGGTTTACAAACTGCAATTCTTGTGCTAATATATATTTGGTTCTTTAGATATTCTATTCTTATCAGCAAAGAAGGGTTATTCATGAAATTTTTCAAGAGACTGCTTTCCGCCGGCTGTGCGGCGGTTCTGCTCGCTTCTGCGGCGGTATTGCCGCCGGTGACCGCTTCCGCCGCCACGACCGACAATACCGGCTGGTACAGCGGCGACTTTAACTGCAACGGCAAGATCGACACCAACGACGCCCGCGCGATCCTGCGTATGGCGGCATATATGGACGAGGTGCCCACGGGCAGCTTCTTCTTTGAAAAAGCGGACTTTGACCATGACGGCAGAATTACCTCCCGCGACGCGAGACTGGTGCTGCGTCTTGCCGCGCGCCTGCCTGTGGACGGTTATGCGCCCGACGGTAACGCGAAGGCGCTGCAACTGCTGGAAAATGCGAATTATTTAAAGCAGGAGCAGACGGATACCGGTATCGATAAGATCTATGATTTAAAGACCACAATCACCACCAAGATGGACGGCGCGGTGGATATGTCCACCGCTACAAAACTTCTTTTAGGCTCCAAAGCCGGTGATTTGAAAGACGAGCTCTCCAGCCCGGCATCGACAGAGGTCAAAAATTACACTTACAATTATTACGACCCGTTATATCTGACCCTGAACATTCTGAACGACGACTACTTTATGGCGCTGGGCTATGAGTACACCAATCTGTCCGGTTCCGGCATCGCGCGCGCCAGAGATCTGAAATACGTTTTTAATTCTCCCGCCGGCTATGCGGAGCGGATCACCACCGATCAGGTAGCGAGCACGTCGCTGACGTATAACAGCGCCGAAAACACCTATACAGTGCGGGTGAACTTCAAGAATTACACCATAACCACGAACACCGCTTCGGATTCCGTGGTGAGAAAATACGGGATCGCACAGATCATCTCTCCCGCAGACCTGAGCAAGCTCGCGGCGGATCTGATCAAGGAGATTGATATGGATGACGCGAACGTCTCCGTTAAGGACAATATGAAGGTAGACGGTACCAGATATTATTTACAATGCGTTATCACAAATCCTTATATTGAGTATAAATTCAACGCGGAGACAAACCGTCCTGTCAGCGCGACTTATCACGTCTCGCAAAAA
Organism: Clostridia bacterium; assembly: GCA_017480115.1. Classification (GTDB taxonomy): domain Bacteria; phylum Bacillota; class Clostridia; order Oscillospirales; family Acutalibacteraceae; genus RGIG2774. The sequence goes on along the minus strand of JAFVBH010000018.1, from coordinate 6,761 downwards.
ACCTCGGTTCCGGCGTCTATGAATATGAAGCTCGGCGCACTGAAAGTCATTGATATTGATCTGGCGACCGTGACGACAGAGGAATATACAGGGCAGTACACGTTCCGTGAAGCGTCCCGTATCCGCTGATACAAAAACAAACAAAAAAAATTCGTCCGCCCCGACCGAACCGGTTGGGGCTTTTTTCGAGAGACGAAGAGCATCTACGACATATCGTCCCATGCTTGGAATGCATCAGCATTTCTCGCCCGGCGCATTTCAAGCGCGATGCGAACAGCTTTCCGCGCAGTAAAGACCCCCTCTGCGAACGGCAGAGGGGGTCTTTGGGAATTTTTTATTCAACAACAGGGAAGAACTTGGCGTGGATCGCCTCCACCGCTTTATCCGCGTCCGCCGCGTCGATGATAACGGAAATCTTGATCTCACTGGTCGCGATCATCTGGATATTGACATTGATCTCGTACAGCGCCTCAAACATCTTTGCCGCGGTGCCGGGGTGCGTTTCCATACCCGCGCCGACGACGGATACCTTTGCCACATTGGTGTCGCAGACGATCGTCTTATCGGCGACCTCCGCAATGGAGGACTTGAGCACTTCCACTGCGGTCTGCCCGTTGTCGCCGTCGGTGGTAAAGGTAATATCCTTCGTGCCCTTTCTGCCGATGGATTGCAGGATCACGTCCACATTGATATTCTTCGCGGCAAGCACGCTGAAAATTTTAAACGCGATACCCGGGGTATCCGGCACGCCGACGACAGAAATTCTGGCGATATTGGCATCTTTTGTTACGCCTCTTAACAGCATTTTTTCCATTCTTGTTACCTCCCTGACAACAGTACCCGGCGCCCGCTTCATGCTGGAGAGCACCTCAAGTTCAACATTATATTTCTTCGCCATTTCGACCGAACGGTTATTCAGAACCTGCGCGCCCAGCGTCGCCAGCTCCAGCATCTCATCATAAGTGATCTCCTTGAGCTTAACAGCGCCCGGCACCTTGCGCGGGTCGGCGGTATAAACGCCCTCCACGTCGGTAAAGATTTGGCATCTGTCCGCATGCAGCGCGGCGGCAAGCGCAACGGCGCTGGTATCGGAACCGCCTCTGCCGAGGGTCGTAATATCATTTCTGCGGTTCAGTCCCTGGAAACCGGCCACCACAACGATATTATTATTATCCAGCGCGGATTTCACGCGCACAGTGTCCACCCGCCGAATCCGAGCGGAACCGTAGGTGGAATTGGTGACAAATCCCGCCTGCCAGCCCAGCAGGGAGACGACGGGGCAATGCTCCGCCTCGATCGCCATTGCCAGCAGCGAGATCGAAATCTGCTCCCCGGCGGCAAGCAGCATATCCATTTCCCGCTTGGACGCTCTGGTATTGATCTCCGCCGCTTTGGCGATCAGATCATCGGTCGTGTCACCCTGCGCGGATACGACAACGACAACTTGATTTCCCGCCCGATAACAATCCGTTACGATCCGGGCAACATTCCTGACTCTTTCGGCGTTGGCTACGGAGCTGCCGCCGAATTTCTGAACTATCAGACCCATACTATCTCCTTCTTTTTTAGGTTGACAACATCAATTTAAAAATTACGATTTCTATTACATTATAATATATGTCTATTTTAATAGTCTGTGACCGGCATTACAAGCTCCGCCGAAAAGCCCGCTGCCGAAAGATCGGCAAGCAGCGCTTTTTCCGACGCTGCGGCGCAAATGCACGCCGCCTCGTTTGCCGGCGCGTCCGGCGCGGAAAGCCGCTTTACATCGGCAAGCGCGGAAAACGCGTCCGCCGAGCCGGTACCTCTGACGTAGAATTTGCCGGGGATCGCCGTGCTGTCGATCACATAATCCGGCGCGGAATCGCTCCAGCCAAGAAATTTACGCTTGTTTACATGCTTGCCGCAGTCGATCACGTCCGCCACCACGGCGCTGGCGGTAGGGAACTTCCCCGCGCCTCTGCCATAAAACACCACGTCGCCGATGGCGTCGCCCCGAACGAGGATGGCGTTGAACACGTCGTTGGCGCCTGCCAGCTGGCTGTGTCTGCCAACAAGACAGGGACTGACGAAAATCACGAGCTTATCCGCCCCGGCTTTCCGCGCCACGCCCAGCAGTTTGATCACATTACCGCTGTCCGCCGCGTAAGCCACGTCCCGCAGGGAGATTTTCCGAATCCCCTCGGTCCGCACAACATTGGGATACACATGCTTGCCGAAGCACAGGGACGCGAGAATACAAATTTTACGGGACGCGTCGATCCCGTCCACATCGGCGGTGGGATCCTTTTCCGCATAGCCCAGCTGCTGCGCAAGCCGCAGCGCGGTATCAAAATCCATCTGCTCGTCGATCATCTTGGTAAGGATAAAATTGGTGGTACCGTTCAAAATACCTGCGACCTCCGCGATCTCGTTCGCCGCAAGGCACTGGCTGATGGGGCGGATAATGGGAATGCCGCCGCCCACGCTCGCCTCAAACAGGAAATTGACGTTTTTCTCCTTCGCGATCTCCAAAAGCTCCAGTCCCTTTTCGGCGACCAGCTCTTTGTTGGAGGAAACGACGCTCTTGCCCGCATTCAGCAGCGCGGACACGAACTCATATGCCGGATGCAGCCCGCCCATGGTCTCCACAACGATACCGACGGAAGCATCGTTCAAAATAATATTGAAATCCTTTACCATTTTATCGGCATAAGGACTGTCGGGGAAATCTCTGATGTCCAGAATATATTTCAAGTCAAAAGCGTCCTGCATGCTTTTTTCGGTAATCATCTCGTGATTCTTTTCAAAAAGCTCTACGACGCCGGAACCTACCACGCCGAAACCCATAACCGCGATATTCATTTTTCATCACTCCGGTTTCCGTATTGATCTTTACATAATACAACAGTATAGGCTATTGTATCATATGTTTTCAAAAATGAAAAGAGAAAAATACGAATAAATTCAAATTTTTCCTGAATTTATCCGTATTTTTATGCATAGATGTGTAAGAATGTTCTATTTCACATTCACGGTGACGCTGTATTTTTCAGAGGAAAACATCGTGCCGGTATCCACTTTAATATAATACCGCCCCGGCGAGAGGTTGACCAGCGTGGAGGTTACAGAGCGATTGTTCCACAGCGAGCGGAAGCCCGTGATCTCCTTGCCGCCCTGATCCAGCAGGGAAACGTGCCAGCCGTCGCTGTCGCCGTTCAGCGCGTCATGAGCAAAGGTCACCGTCACGGCGCGGATCTCGTCCAGCGTAAAGGTATAATAATCAACGTCATATTCCAGCCCGGCATTGACCAGCGTGCCGTAGCGCGGGGTGTTCAGCGCCAGCGGATCGGCGGTCGCAAAGGTATCGTTGCGCTCGGATTCCCAGTTGGAGCCGCCCGCGAAGGTCGCGCCGATCACGTAAGTGCCGCTGTTCAGCAGCATGTTTTCGCCGTCTACCAAAATATAATACGTGCCTGCGTTCAGACCGATCTGCGGCGTTGTGACCGTCATGGTGTTCCAACGGGAGACAAATTTATAGATTTCCGCGCCGTTTGCGTCCAGCAGCTTCACGTTCCAGCCGTCGCGGGGGCGACCGAAGTCGGGATGCACGAAGAGGAACGAGATTACGCCGTCGCTGTCCAGCAGGAATTTATAATAATCCCGATCCGGCACGGTGTCCTTGTCGGAGAGCGAGCCGCTTACGCCGCCCTCCCTGCCGTTGGTGCTGATATAATTCGCGGTCGCGGGCGTATCGTTATTTTCTGTTTCATAGGTCTTGATCTCCTGATAGCTGCAAGTGAGGAAATAATCGTCCGTCTGTACTACGTTGGACTCCACGGTGATATAGTAAATTCCCGCGTCCAGCCCGATCTCGCCGCTGGTAATGCTGCCGTCCCGCTGATAGGAACGCATGCGGGTGATGATCTCGTCGTTTTCATTCCGCAGGGTGACGAACCAGCCCACGCTGGCGCCCTCCAGCTCCTTATGGGAGAACTCGATATTTACAATGCCCCGGGCGGGCAGCTCGATCATGTACCAATCGGTATCGCCGGTGAGACTGTTCGCCGAGGAACCGCCGGTTTTGGTGTTCAAAGCAAGCGCGTTGTAACGGGTCTTGGTATCGTTGGGCTCCGCCTCCCACGGCAGATCGTCTTTAAACGCCGCCATAAAGGCAAAATCCGCCACGGAGCATACGTCGCCGGTGGAAACGACAATGACATAAGAGCCGGGATACAGCCCCGTCGTCTCGGTCTTGACCGTATCCGCCGCCGTGGAATAAACGTTCATACTGGTGATCAGACGGAACGCGTCCTTTTCATCGCCGCCGTCAGACGCGTAATTTTCATACAGCGTAACAACCCACGGCACGCCCAACACCTCGGACGTACCGAAATTAAATCCGATCTGCATATAGCCGCGGGCGCTCAGATCAAAGGAATACACCCGCTTGTCCCCGAGAATATTCAGATAGCCGTTGACAACGCGGTTGACGTTGATCGGCGTGATCGCTCGGTCAGAGACGGTATATTTCCCGATTTGCAGCGTCTTGCCCGTTCCGGCGGGACGCGTCGGTTCCGGATCGGTCACCGCGACGTCGTCCAGCAGACTGCCTCTGTCGTCGGCAGCGGGCGCATCGGCGGCAGTTGCAGAAATCTGAGCTGCAGCCGGCATCTCTGTCGGGGCGCGATTCTCATTTCCCTCTGTTGTCGCCGTATTTTCCGCCCGATAGCTTTGCGCCACGCGGCGCGCGGCAGTTTCATTTACAGCAAAAGCGCCTGCGCCGCCGACGGCAAGCACCAGCGCAAACAGACATATGATATATATTTTTTCGGAGAGCTTTTTCATCAGTATCCCGCGTTTCCTTTTTACTTCATATCCATATTAGCATACCCGGCGGTATTTTGCAAAGAAATATTTTTTCCTTTGTATACAATACCGGGAAATTGTTTCCGAAAATATTTAGGATTCGTTATAAGAATGTAAATAAACAATATTTTCAATTGACACCGCGAAACAAAAGTTGTAACATATACTTGTCTTATCAGTGATATCGGCGGGTTTTGCGCCCGAATCGAAAGCCGAAAAAACGCAAAAGAGGGATATATAATGAAAAAAATACTGTATATCGTATTTGCCGCCATGCTCTGCGTCGGGCTGCTGTGCCTTTCCGCAGCGGCGGCGGACGCCAACAGCAACGGCATCAGCGACCGGATCGAGCAGGCAGTGGAAAACTCGCCGGAGATCAGCAGCCTTGTGGACGCGGCGAATAACGGCGTTGCGGGCGCGCGGGATAATCTGCTGAACGCGCTGCAAAATATTGACGGTCTTGATCTCAACGTGTTTTTACAGGGCTTGGAGGGGCTGGACGAAAACGACGGCTTGCTGGGCAAGCTGGCGTCCCTCATCGGGCCCAACAGCGACGGGCTTTCCGGTATTTTAGCAAGACTGGGCGGTCTGTTCCCCTCCAACGGCGGCAGCCTGCTGGAGGGCTTGGGCAATATCGGGAATCTGGGCGGTCTTGGGGATCTGTTTAACGGCAACTCCGCCACCGAAGCGCCCACCGTACATACCACCGCCGCTTCCGCGACGCAGGTCGTCAGTCCCGTAACCGCCTATACGCCCAGCTATAATTACAGCGCGACGCCGTACACGCCTTCGTACAATGCGGGTTCGGTCAATCTGAACCAGTACACCGTGCCCTACGTGCCCGCGACGACGCTCCCCGTGGAGGTCACCACACAGGCGTATACCGCGCCCGTCAATGACGTACCCGCCGCCACCGTTGCGGTGGCAATGCCCGTCAACGAGGGACAGACACAGAATCAGGCGCAGAAAAGCACCAACTGGAAAAAAATCGTGGGCGCTGTTCTTGTATTCGGCTCTTTTGCCGGAATTGCCGCGGTTGTGATCAAAAAATCCATGTAACAAAGAAGCGCGGTTCTGCCGCGCTTTTTTATCGAATGAAGGTTATAAATATGACAAAAGCAGAAAAGGCCGTAACGGCGGTCGCATTATTAAAAAAAGAGTATCCCGACGCGATCTGCTCCCTTGTAAGCGAAGATCCGTTTCAACTGCTGGTGGCGACCCGCCTTTCGGCGCAGTGCACCGACGCCAGAGTCAATATGGTCACCCCGGCGCTGTTCGCCAAATACAAAACGTTGGACGACTATGCCGCGGCGGACGTCAAAGATATTGAGCAGATCATACACAGTTGCGGCTTTTTTCGACAGAAGGCAAAGGATATTATAGGCATGGCGGCGGGCGTACGCGACCGCTTCGGCGGCAGAGTGCCGGACAATGTGGAGGATCTGACGACCCTGCCCGGCGTGGGCAGAAAGACCGCCAATCTCATTTGCGGCGATATTTACAACGTGCCGTCTGTCGTTGTGGCGGATACTCATTTGATCAGGATTTCCAACAGACTGGGCTTAGTGGCGACCAAAGACCCGTACAAGGTGGAGCTTGCCCTGCGCGCGTTGCTCCCCCCGACGGAGAGCAACGACTTCTGCCACCGCTGCGTCCTGCACGGCAGAGCGGTCTGCGACGCGCGCAAGCCGCAATGCGAAAATTGCGTAATGCGGGAGATTTGCGAGAGCTATGGCAACTTCTGATTTATCGGGGCAGTTAGGCACACTCGATTGTAGATAATATGTAAGGTCCCCTCTTGTAGGATCGTGGATTTATCTGTAAAATGATTAGTTGTAAAAAACAAATACAGCATTACCGCATACAAGAAGGAGACCTTACAATGAACAGTATACTCTATGTTGGCTTAGATG
>JAFVBH010000017.1 GCA_017480115.1 Clostridia bacterium | reverse complement strand
CAAATTGTGTAATTTGTGGTATGGACATCTAAGCCAACATAGAGTATACTGTTCATTGTAAGGTCTCCTTCTTGTATGCGGTAATGCTGTATTTGGTTTTTTACCACTAATCATTTTACAGATAAATCCACGATCCTACAAAAGGGGACCTTACATATTATCTACAGGATCGTGTGCCGATCTTCCTGCGACAAATCAGAAGTTACAAAAACAGCGTTTCATTTACAAACGCGAATTTGCAGGCGCTGAGCATATTGCACATCAGCGTTACGACCTTCGAGGTTTCCATCGGTACCTCGTTGGTCAGCCAGCGGGTAAACAGCCCTGAAATGCCGCTGGCGGTAAAGATCAGGAACGTCCGGGTTTCCTCCGGCGTTTTCATTTTGTAGGCGGCAATAATGTCGCTGACAAATCTGTCGCGGGTCTTGTTGATAATCTCCGTGGAGATGGAAAGCGCGCTTTTGTTCAAGAGCAGGTTTTTATAGTAATCCTTGTCTTTTTCGATCAGGTTCAGACAAAATTCCACCGTAGGGCGCGGGTTATCCAAAAATCCCACGGCGCCCACTTTATCGATAAACACCATCACGTCCCGTACAATCTCGGATTCCATCTGCTCGTACAGATCGTTAATATCGATATAATGCGCATAAAACGTGCCGCGGCAGATCTCAGCTTCTTTTACAATATCCGAGACTGTGATCTTGCCGAACTCCTTATCGTGCAGGAGCTTTGCAAAGGCTTTTTTTATCAGTTTTTCCGAACGTAGGGAATTTCTTTGCTGCTTTTTGGGCTTTTTTTCCTCCGTCGTGTCCGCTGTTTTTTTAACTGTTTCCATTATGATGCCTCCGATTGCCGAACACTTTTGTATGTATTTTAAAAATATGTGCAATTTTGATGGCGAATGTGTAATAAATTGTGCAATCATTGAAATTATGTGCAATAAAATTAACGCTGATATGAATAAAATATGTATACTATATGAATTAAAAGAAAAATTCTGCCTAATCCGCAGTTGACTTGCGGCGGCGAATATATTATGATGAATAAAGACAATAATTGCGGGACGAAAGGGGCGATTTTCATGTTTGCAGGCGTGACGAGTCTCGGGATTTTCGGGCTGGAGGCCTACGTGGTGGAGACGGAAGCAAATATCAACGGGGAAAAGTTCCGTTTTGATGTGGTCGGTCTGCCCGATACCGCAGTCAATGAAGCCCGTGAGCGAGTGGAGGCGGCGATCAAAAACAGCGGGTTTTCGTTTCCTTATCATCATATTACCGTCAATCTTGCCCCTGCGGACAAACGAAAAGAGGGTCCTGTTTACGATTTGCCGATTTTGATCGCGCTGCTGAAAGCGGGGAAGCAGTTGCATGCGTCGGTGGAGGGCTGCGCATTCATCGGCGAGCTGTCGCTGGGCGGCGAGGTGCGCGGCGTGAAGGGCGTGCTGCCTATGCTGCTGGCAGCGCGAGACGCGGGAATCAAGCACGTTTATATCCCATTCGCCAATGCCGCAGAGGCAAAGGTGGTCAATCAGATCAACGTGTATCCCGTAAAAACGGTCAAACAGCTGATTATGCATCTTGAGGGGGAAGCCCCCATCGCGCCGGTGGCGTTTTCTTTGGAGCATCACGCCGCGCCCGCGCGGGAAATTTTGGATTTTGCCGATGTGAAAGGACAGGCGGCGGCAAAACGTGCGTTAGAAGTTGCCGCAGCAGGGGGACACAACTGCCTGATGATCGGACCGCCCGGCGCGGGAAAAAGCATGCTGGCAAAACGGTTGCCGTCGATCCTGCCGGATATGACCTTTGAGGAATCCATTGAAACTACAAAAATCTATTCCATCGCGGGCAGACTACCCGTAGGGTGCTCGCTGATTACGGAGCGTCCGTTCCGTGCGCCGCACCATTCCGTGTCGTCAGCGGGGCTGGCGGGCGGCGGTTCCGTGCCGAAACCGGGGGAGATCTCGCTTTCGCATAACGGCGTGTTATTTATGGACGAACTTCCGGAGTTTTCCCGCCATGCGATGGAGATTCTGCGCCAGCCTCTGGAGGACGGTAAAATCTCCATCTCCCGTGCCGCCGGTACGGTGACGTATCCCAGCGCGGTCATGCTGGTGGCGGCGATGAATCCCTGTCCCTGCGGATATTTCGGGCACCCGACGATCGAATGCACCTGCTCGGCAGGCGCGTCGGCGCGGTACCTGTCCCGCGTCTCCGGCCCGTTATTGGATCGGATCGACATTCACGTGGAGCTTTCCTCGGTGAATTATGCGCAGTTAACCTCCGATACGCCGGAGGAGTCTTCAGCCGATATTAAAAAGCGGGTGAACGCCGCGAGAAAGCGGCAAGCCGCGCGGTTCGCCGGTACCGGCGTGACCTGCAACGCGCATATGCCCCCCGCCATGACGAAGCAATATTGCGTGCCGGAACCGGCGGCGGAAGCAATGCTGAAAAATGTCTTTGACAATATGGGGCTTTCCGCCCGCGCGTATGATAAAATTCTGCGGCTTGCCCGTACGGTCGCCGATTTGGACGGCAGCGAGACGATTGCCGTCGCGCATATCGCCGAGGCGGTGCAGTACCGCAGCCTCGACCGAAAATTCTGGCACAGCGCACATTGATAACTTGCAGTGAAAAACATTGATAGATATAATAAAAAAACACTTGCAAAATGAAAGCGCATGTGATAGAATAATTAGGCAGTTGCTGATATGGCTCAGTTGGTAGAGCAGCGCATTCGTAATGCGCAGGTCGTCGGTTCGAGTCCGACTATCAGCTCCACAAACAAGACCGACAATTTTCAGAAGAAAACTGTCGGTCTTGTTCTTTTTTTCAGATCATTCGGCATCCTCCGGGTACCAGTCCCACAGCTCGGCCTCCTGGTCGGCGGAGAGGGGGCGTTCGGGAATGTCGCAGTAGACCTCGAATTTCTTATGGGACGCCCAAAGACCGGGATTCAGCAGGATCGTATAGCCGCAGCCCGCGGGGGTGAGCCATTCGCTCATGGGCATCTGCGGGATGCCGAACGCGGAGAGGATCGCCATGATCACGCCGCCGTGGGTGACGATCGCCGTATCATGCACACCGGAACGCATCATGCCGTCCACGACCTTGCAAAAACCGCCGCACACGCGATCCGCGAAGCTGCGGTTGCTCTCGCCGTTGGGCGGGCAGGCGTCGGCATCGCCCTGCAGCCATTGCTTATAGGCGGGGTTACCCTTCAGCTCGTCGGCGGTCTTTCCCTCAAAATCGCCGAAATCGCATTCCCGCAGTTCATCAATGACCGCGCTCGGCATGGTCGGATAAATGATCGACGCGGTCTCCATGCAGCGTTTCAGCGGCGAGGTAAACACGTATTCCGTCATCGGATAGGCATACGTGTCCTTCAGATAATAAATCTCGGCGGCGCCCTGTTCGCAGAGGGATTCGTCGGTGCTGCCGCAGTATTTCGCCTCCAGATTGCTTTGCGTGGTGCCGTTACGGATCAGATGAATGCGGTAGGATTGCATGGTCTCACAGCCCTTTACTTTTGAAATTGGATATGGTATATTATACAAAATGTAATATTTTGGTGATCGTATGAAAAATATCGTGTCCGAACGCCTGTTTGCGGCGAGAAAACGCAAGGCTTTGACGCAAAAAGAAGCCGCGTCGCAGCTGGGAATTTCCCAGGCGCTGCTGTCTCATTATGAAAAAGGGATCCGCGACTGCAATCCTGCATTCCTTGCCAACGCCGCTGTCTATTATGACGTTTCGGCGGATTATCTGCTGGGACTTTCCGACAAGCCGCGGGATACGGATGCAGTGTTTTCTGACGCGGAACTGCCGCTGGACGGCGAGCCCTCGGCGCAGACCGTCTACCGCGCGCTGGTGCTGTTCGCCAAAGAAGCGGAAAAAATCTCCCCCGCCTGCGGAAAACAGACGCTTGCCGCCTATGCGCTGTGCCTGTATAAGCTGCTTGCCGCGCTGCCTGCGGATATATCGCCCGTAAAAGTCGGAAACGACGCGGATTTTCTTGCAAATATCGCGGAGGCGACCTGCCTGCAAGCGCTTACCCGTCTGTTTTCGAAGGAAAACGCCGCCCCGCAGCTGCCGCTGTGCGTAAAAACCGCCGCTGAACAGGCGGAAAAGCAGATGCGCGCGTCCGTCGCCGCGCTGGACAATCGTCTCGACGCTTTATTATAATATAAGGAAAAGATTTCGTCAATCCAAAAAATCAAGACCGCCGGTTATTTTCCGACGGTCTTTTGCCATATTATTTGAAAAGATTTTTGAAGAAATAGAAGATGTTGTGGAAGAACTGTACCAGCTTGCCGAAAAATCCGGTATGGACTTTTCCGCAGAACTTGCATGCGTCGGACGGGGTACTCGGCGTGTCGGGGGATTGCGGCTCGGTATCTTGTACCGTAATTCTGCAAACAGTGCTTACGTTGCTGTTTCCTTTGTCACGAATTATAATATTTGCCTTTCCGGCGGAAACTGCGGTAACGGTGCCATCTTTTCCAACAGTTACCACAGCCGTATTGTCAGAAATCCATTCCGTGTTAGTGCGCGGCGCAGTATACGGAACAATAATAGATGGAATTGTTGCGGTGTCACCAATTTCAAGCATCATTTCCGTTTCATCCAACAAGATGTCTTGAATAACTGTATCAACAGTTTTTCCCTTGATTAAAGTTGCGATCAAAGCTCCGCTGCTATCAAACAGCTCAAGTATCTTACAATCAGTAACATCCAGTGCGTTCAGCCACGCATCATAATCATCATTATATGTAACAGCAATATCCTCTGTATAAATTTGCGCATTGCTTTGCGAATATCCGATAATCGAAACTGTCTGCAATATATCTGCGTCCAGTTCTCCGAACAATTCAACATATTTTATGCTGTCTGCATCGGTATATACATCGACTAAAGTATCAGCATAGTTATCGCCTAAAGCAATTTCATACTCGTTATCCCTGTCAATATATTTTTCAAAAGCCGCCACTACGGTTAAATCTTCGGTCGCGGTAAATCGGTACACTCTGTCGGTGCAGACCAGTTCATCATTGAGATACCAGCCTGCAAAACGAATAGCATCACTTTCTTCAATTGCATATAGTTTTACGAAATCGCCCAGTGCATACGCTGCTCCGCCAAGTGCTATACCGCCCGGCGTCGACTCGCAGGAGATTGTGACATGTGCGGTTTCATCAGCGCCGGAACGATACTCGTCCGCATAAATTGCCGTATCATCATTGATTAACGGCAGTGCATTCATGGAATCGGCTAAAATAACGTTCTTCGGAATGATTTGCTCGTATGTCTCGCCTGCAACCAAGGGAACACTATAATAGTTTAACCGATCAACCTTTTCCTCTTTGTCAATTCTTTCCACAGTGTAATTCATCTCGCCATCGTCGGTGGCAATGATAAAAAACCGCAATTCCTTATCCGCAGGGGCATATACAAATTTGGCGTCGCCGTCAACCTCGATATAAATATCGTCGGTGTAATAGATATAATCCTCGTGTTTATCCGTGCTGTCAACATAACCGATCAAATTCCCGTCAGCATCGTATATTTCAAATTCAACAGGGCATTTAAAGCTGAAGAAATTCAGGATATTATCCCAAAAGCTCGGGCGTTTTTCTTCATATACTTCTTCTGCGTTATAAACATAGTTAAATAGAGCGGTAGCTAATTTTGCTCTGGCAGTCTCTAATACGGTCAACGCTTCTTTTATTGCTTTCTTCTTTACTTTATCCGGGGAAAAGCTAAGCCCTTTGATTGTGTTATATGTCGACGATCCTGCGTTTTTTAATACATTGATTAAATTTGTTCCGGTTGTCGCTTGTGAAATCTTTTTTACGGCATTATATCCGTCTCTCACATTTACGAGCAATGTGAGAACATTGCCGAATCCTTTTTTTTGCAGTATATCTACTTTATCTGATAGAAAATTTGTTAATTCTTCTTTTTCAAAGGCGGCAATGCCCGTAACATTTCTCAATTCTGAAAAAATTGAAAACAATGCATATTTGCAGGCATCTTTTACAATATTCTGCATGCAGTCAAGATATGTGCTGAGGACTTCTTCTGTTCGCTTGACCGTAGAATTTATCGCGCCACTGTATACGCGGCCTTTACCGTTTCCCTTTATTTGGGTTGCAGTTATTTTTCCTGTGAAGGATCCCCACATATTTGTTGTATCAAATGTGATCTCATAGTTGCCATGTTTGATCGTTGTTTTTCCGCTGCCGCTCATCCCTTTGCGAACCGCAGTAACAATTTTCATGGCGTTGGTGATAGAATCTTTTTTGAAATTAATGCTTCCTAAATCAACATTATTGTTTACAGTCGTACTTAAAAATGATGCCAGCGCATAGTATACGCTGTTCATGCAATCATTGGGCACATTTTGATCGATCATAGTGATATAGCGATCGGCAGTTGCGGCATCTTGGGTTTTTAATTGTTGCGCGAGATTATCAAGATTTACTAAGCTGTTTTTGTCGCCGATTGTTTTTTGTCCCTCATTGTAAAATGCGTTATAGTAATCCGTTAATGCATTGTAAAAAACTGTTACAGCGGCTTTGACATCTCCGGCTTTAGTAGCAACTGCGGTATTCCCGCCATAATATGTTTTTTTCGACTCTCCCTGTATGGTCGTAACGGTAGTAATACTATCATTCTTGCCGCTGTTGGAAAAATCAAGCATTACGGGATTTGATTCGGTTATAGAGTACTTGTTGGCATATGTTTGCCATACTTTGAGAAAAGCATATCCTCCTCGGTGCGATATATAATCATTATTTGTAATCGTAATTGTCCCGTTTGCATATTTCGGCGCATTTGCATTGCCGTCATACTCCGGTGAGCTGGCGATTTGCCGACCTGTTCTTGAAACAGTTATAGCCCAAGAACCTGATGTATCTAGTGAGCCCAGCAATAGACCGGGAGAGTTGGAGGTGTACACCCAACCAGCCGGTCTGTACAGTATTGTGTTTAATATGTTCCTCAGACTTGCGTTGGTGTTGTAAGCCCCAAGCCTCGCCAATATTCTGTTGACAATATCTTCCGGATCGTTTTTACCGTTTGTGCTTGTGTCAATCAAAGAATTTGCAAGCGAGGCTGCATATCTGGCTATTAGATATATATAACCGCCACTGGTGCTGTCAATGATTTCTCGAGCTTCATATGTAGTATTTGTTGATGTAGTCCTTACTGTGTAATATGCAGAGCTTGTTTCTCCTGAGGTGCTCCATGCCTGAACGACTTGCTTTAATTTGTTCGTATTATTTCCCGCCAATGCGGCAGTCGCGGATATGCCCAGTGACGAAAACATTGTAATCAGCATGATTCCTGCCATAAACCATGCAATAATTTTTTTGCTTACAGTTTTCATAAATTACTCCTTTTACAAATATTTTTATATTAAATATGATTATAAATTCAAAATTTTTGTATGTCAAGCAAAAATACAAAAAATATAGTATATGTATATTATATGGAAGGAATATATTTGTATGAACAGAATCAGGGATTTAAGAGAAGATCGGGATTTACGGCAGATTGATGTCGCGCAAGCGGTTGGTATCGATCAACAGACCCTGTCTAATTACGAGACGGGCAAGACCAATCCGGACAGTTATGCGATTATCAAGCTGGCGGACTTTTTTCAGGTGTCCACGGATTATCTTTTGGGCAGAACCGACACGCCGCCGGGCATCGAAGCCGCCATTGCCCGCATCGAGGTCGAGCTGGATAAGATTCGTTCCGAAATCAAGAAATTGTGATCTCCCGTCGTTGGTTCGCCGGGAGATTTTTTAATGGGGAGGACGGAATGTCGGAACCGCTTCGCGGTTGGATTTTATAGGGAAAAGGGAAGATGAAAAAGGGGAAAGGTTCGGAAATCGCTCCGCGATTTGGATTATAGATTAAATTATTTGTTGTCGTTGGTTTTAATGTTGGACATTATTTTTGCATTT
>JAFVBH010000016.1 GCA_017480115.1 Clostridia bacterium | reverse complement strand
TATTTTGCTGCTTTTCTCAATAATTTCCATCATATCCTGCGGTTGACAGGGGGCGCAACGCGGAAATGTTAACCTTGGTTGACAAACTTCCATGCAAAATTGGTAGACGGCAACCGGAAAAACTGCTATACTATCACCGAGGTGAACCCCATGAGTTTAGGACAACGATTACTGGAATTACGCAAATCAAAACAGCTTTCCCAAGAGGAAGCGGCAAGCAGACTGAACGTGACACGGCAGACGATCTCAAAATGGGAGACAGATCAAAGCACGCCCGATTTTGATAAAATCATTCCGATCTGCGACTTATACGGCATCTCTTTTGATGCACTCCTGACCGGAAGAAAAGCAGAGGACACGCCGACAGCAGCGGCAATGCCCACGACGGAACCTGCGACAGTCCACGAAATTTCGGCCGCTGAACCGCAGCCGTCCGCTGAAGCGCCCGACGCCGAAAAAATGAAGCAGAAAAAAGCGAAAAACACCGCGCTGGCGGTGCTGCTGTATATGATTGCAGCGGCATGGATGGTCGCGGCGATCCCCGGGCTGGGCGTCGATCCCGTATTGGCGACGGGGATTTTTCTTCTGATCTGCGGCGCGGCAACCTGTATTATCGTCTATTCCCATATGCTATACAGACAGGCGCGGCCTGACGATGAACGGAGAAGCAGGCGGATCCGGCAGCAGATCAACGGCATTCTCGCGCTGGTAACGCTGGTGATCTACTTTATCATCAGCTTTGCCACCATGGCTTGGTATATCACATGGATCTGCTTTATCATTTATATATTGGTGACGCAGATCGTCAAGCTGCTGTTTCTGCTAAGGAGGGATTAACGTGAAAAATCGAAAACTGCTCATCTTTTTGGTGATCCTGCTGTCCGTGGTTTGCGCCGCGCTGATCGCGGTCATGGTACTGGCAATCAACAACAAGCTTTCGCCGGTGATATTTAACGTCTCGCCGCACGTCTCCTTTGAAGAGATCGACACGCTGGTGTGGGACGAAACCTACAGCGGCGACTTCACGGATATTTCTGCAAAAACCGATTACGGAAATATCAATATCCGCCATGCGGACGATGAAAATATCCGCGTTGTGATCTACGGCGACGCGGATAAAACCACCGTGACGGCAGAAAAGAACCATCTGCGTATCACCGCCAACCACAAAACGCGGGTGGAATTCTTCGGCGCGATTACCCGCGAGGCAAAAACGGAGATTTATGTGCCCGAAAGCTACGCGGGACGCATCACGCTCATTAATGACGCCGGTGAGATCACGGCGGACAGCTACCCTGCGGCAAGCATTGAGATAGAGCAGGACGCGGGCAACACCACGCTGCAAACAGCACAGACGGCGACCGTCACCGTCCATGCGGGCAACGTAAAGATCGGCACCGTTGCCGACGCGGCAGTGACTTGTGATCTGGGCAACATTAATATCGATACCGTTACCGATGTAATGCATCTGCACAACGACTGCGGCAATATCGACGTTAAGAATGCCAATATCAAAAAGGACTCCGTTGTCAGCAACAATTTGGGAAATATTGACATCGGGAAAACAGGCAGGGTGTTTATTGACGCGCATACGTCGCTGGGAAATACCAATATTCGCAGCAATGACCGAAAATCAGATATTACGCTGACGCTGACCAATGATTGCGGCAATATTACGGTAAAAAATTAGGATAAAACAAGGTTTCGTAGAGCTTTGCGTCTTACGAAACCTTGTTTTTTAGCTTTATTCATGCGATCCTTGCCGCTGTTCGAAGGATCAGCCGCGCGTCAGCGGTCTTGACCTTACCGTCGCCGTTCATATCCAAAGCGAGCAGCTGCGCGTCCGTGGCCTCGGTCGTCAGCCGCGCGCTGTAGCGCAACGCGGTTCTTGCGTCCACCGAGGAAACCTTGCCGTCGCCGTTAACGTCGCCCCGTACTGACAGGGCAAACACGAATTTCACTTCGGCAAACACCAGTTCCGCCGCCATACCCGTGCCGATTCTTGTATTCGCGGCAACGGGCGCGCCCGTGCCGTCCCAAACCGTCACATCAATCCCCGGCAGCGCCGCAGAAAATTCAGCAACGGTTGTTTTTTCGGAGATTCCGCTGATAATAAAACTTTCTTTATCCGCAGTATACGGGATCTCGCGGATCACCGCATCGATTTTATCCTCAAGCTCCGGGTCATTATTCTCGATTGTCGGCGCAGTGGTCAATTCCGCAGGTGCGGTCGTGATCTCCGTCGTCTCCGCAGATACGGTTGTGATCTCCGTTGTCTCTGCGGGCGCGGTAGTCAGCACAGTGCCGTCCTTGATAAATACCAAGGCACCCAGCGCCTTGCCGTAAAGGCTTTCATGGTCAGCGGCAATATCCTCGATAGGCATGACCACGGACTTTCCCTCGCTGATATAGCTGCGGGTCGTATAATCATACATAGCGTAGCTTTCGGTAAAATACGCCTTGCCGTCGCTGATGGTATTGATAAAAAACACATGTCCCGCACCGGGATTTTCGTCCGTATATCGGGTTTGATGCGTGTAGCTGACCATCACATAATTGATCTCGCCGTACTTGGCTGCAACATTCTGTATGCAGTTCGCACCGGAAAATTTTACGACGGTGTAGTCCCCCAGACGCTGTCCGTCGGTGTATGCGTCAAACCACTGGTTGCCGTTATGCCCGCCCAGATAGCTGTCGATGCCCAGCGCGTTTAACAGATAGGACATGTAGATTCCGCAGTTGCCGTAAAAGGAGCCGCGCCCGGTCTTTTGTTGATAGGTGCTGCGCGCGCTTTCATACAGCGCCTCGATCTCGGCGCGCTTGGTCTTCTCATCCGCAGCCGCCAGCGATACCGCGGTAAACTGTAAAACGCACAACAGCATTGCCAGCAACACCGCCATTATTTTATTCTTTATATGCAAAATAATCACTTCTTTCAAAAAACGACGCTATTATAGCAGATAAGCCGGGTTTTGTCAAATTCTGATTTATCGGCGTTGCCGATAAATCAGAATTTAATGAATGATGAACGGTGAATGATGAATGATTGTGGAACCGCTTCGCGGTTGGATTTATAGACGCCAAATGGGCACACTGGCTTGTAGGGACGGCCATTGGCCGTCGGAGCGTTAAGAAAATATGCCGGTGGCATATTTTTAGTTCCGACCGAAGCGGCTATGCCGCAAGGGCTCTTTTCCGGCAATTCGCATAAGCCCTGACGGATGCCCAATGGGCATCCCTACAAATTTGCGGAAACGGGTAGCACGGCACACATAAATGTGGAATGCGGAGGGCGGAATGCGGAATTTCGGAACCGCTTCGCGGTTGGATTTATAGACAAAACTGGAAAAACGGGTGGCACGGCGCACTGCGAGACGGTCAGGGACATTGTCGCCTTGCTCGCT
>JAFVBH010000015.1 GCA_017480115.1 Clostridia bacterium | reverse complement strand
ATCTAAGCCAACATAGAGTATACTGTTCATTGTAAGGTCTCCTTCTTGTATGCGGTAATGCTGTATTTGGTTTTTTACCACTAATCATTTTACAGATAAATCCACGATCCTACAAAAGGGGACCTTACATATTATCTACAAGCGGGTATGCCCGACTGCGCAACTAAATCAGAATTTGACAAACCCCTGTCCTTATGCTATTATATATTATGTATATGTATAAACGTGTATAATTTGTCATTTCTACGGCAGGTGTTTTTTATGAGATGTCCGTTTTGCGGCTTTGAAGAAAGCAAAGTCATCGATTCCCGTCCCACCGACGAATACACCCGTATCCGCCGTCGGCGCGAATGCATGAAGTGCGGCAAGCGTTTCACGACGTATGAGATCATTGAGGATACGCCGGTCATCGTTGTAAAAAAGGACAATTCCCGTCAGGTTTTCGACCGAAACAAGCTGCTGAGCGGTCTGCTCAAGGCCTGTGAGAAGCGGCAGGTACCGTTGGACGTCATTGAAAAAGCAGTGGATAAGATCGAACTGCAACTGCAAAATTCCTTTGACCGAGAGGTTTCCTCCATCAAGGTCGGCGAGCTTGCCATGGACGCGCTCAAGGAGATCGACGACGTCGCCTATGTGCGCTTTGCCTCGGTTTACCGCCAGTTTAAGGATTTGGAATCTTTCCGGGCGGAGCTGGATCAGATTCTCAATAAAAAACAGTAACTTCGGAGTTTATCATGCCTATTAAGATCGATAATGCCCTGCCTGCGCACCGGCTGTTGGAAAATGAAAATATTTTTGTAATGACCGAGGATCGGGCGCTGGCGCAGGACATACGCCCGCTGGAGATTCTGATTCTCAACCTGATGCCCACCAAGATCACCACCGAAACGCAGTTTTTGCGTCTGTTGAGCAACTCTCCGCTACAGGTGAACGTGGAGCTGCTGCAAACGGCGTCCCACAAGGCGAAGCATACCTCCGCCGAGCATATGCTGAAATTTTACAAAACGCTTGACGAGATCAAGGAGAATAAATACGACGGCATGATCGTGACCGGCGCGCCGCTGGAGCATTTGGAATATGAGGACGTGGACTACTGGCAGGAGCTGTGCGAAATTTTCGACTGGGCGGAAAAGCACGTGTATTCCGTGTTTCACGTCTGCTGGGGCGCGCAGGCGGGGCTATACCACCGCTACGGGATCCAAAAGCGCACGCTGCCGAAAAAGATGTTCGGCGTGTTTGAGCATATCCCGCTGGATCTCAAGCACCCGCTGCTGCGGGGCTTTGACGAGACCTTTTACGCGCCGCATTCCCGCCATACGGAGATCATGGCGGCGGATATTACCGCCGAACCGGATCTTGTCTTGATCGCCTATTCCGAAAAGGCGGGCGTACATCTGATCGCGGACAAGGCGTGCCGAAATTTCTATTGCCTCGGGCATTGTGAATACGATAACAATACGCTTGCGCTGGAATATTTCCGCGACAAAAGCAGGGGGCTGCCTATTGACGTTCCCTATAATTATTTCCCCGACGACGATCCGTCCAAGCCGCCGCTGATCCGCTGGCGCTGCGCAGGCAGCCTGCTGTACAGCAACTGGCTGAACTACTTTGTATATCAGCGGACGCCCTATGATCTGTCAACGCTGTAAGGAGAACCGCTATGAGTGAACGATACGACGCCCTGCGCGAGGGCGTGGAGCCGGGCGGCATGCTGAATAAAAACGGCATACGGCTGCTGGTGTGCTATCTTTTGAAATCGCTGGATCACCCGGTTTCCCGTGAGGTCATCAACGGCGGTTTGTGCGGCAGCGGACTGGCGAATTATTTCGAGGTCGGCAGCGCGCTGGGCGCGCTTTGCGATAAAGGGCTGGTCGCGGTTTCGGACGGCGAAACGGAAACATACACCGTTACAACGGAGGGCGCTGCGGTGGCGGCGGAGCTGGAACGGGATCTGCCGCGCAGCGTGCGCAGGAAAGCGGTCGAAAGCGCCGCATATTTTGAGACTGCCGAACGCCGCAGACGGGAAAACTCCGTAACCGTACGGGACAGCGCGGGCGGTTACGCCGTCACGCTGCACGCCGGCAGACCTGCCGATCCGCTGATGGATATTACCGTTTATGTCGCCACCGAGGAACAGGTGGACATGATGCGCGCCAGCTTTATGCGCAATCCCGAAAAGCTGTGCGAAAAGGTATTTAACATGCTTATAGAATCAGAATCGTGAATTGCAAAAACTGGGGGCTGCTGCAGTAAGCGCAGGCCAAAAAGAATGAAAAAATATAAGGTGATACAAGCATTTCTGATGTTTGTATCACCTTATTTATAAATAAAAATAAGGAAGGGCTTCGCCCTTGAATATCATTCTTTTTCAGGCGTTTTTTCGCCCTCGGAGTACCTCTGTACGCCTGTCGGGCGAAGAAAACGCCTTCTGCATCTTACTGCAACAGCCCCTTTTTTAAATCCATTTTAATTTGTAAAACAGCAGCGCGCCGAGGATCGAGACGACCACGCCGATGGGGATCAGTACGCCGGTGCCGATGCTGCCGCTGATGACGACGATCAGCGTCAGAACCGCAATGGGCACGATGCTGATCTTCCAGTGCTTGGAGAAGTAGGACGCGCCCAGCGCGCCGAACAGCGCGGGCATGACCTGCTTGAACGCGGGCGAAAGGATCGACGACGGGTCGGTCAGCCGCGGGATAAACGGGCGCAGCGCCAGCACGAATACCGCCATAATCATCGTCGTGACCAGCGCGGAGGTCGCCACGGCGATGGTGGTGATGACCTCGCCCTCTTCTGAGTTGCTCTTGACGCCCGCGGTGTCCATTGCGGCGAGCGCGCAGGGCAGCTTCAGATTGCTGATATTGCCCGTGGTAAAGCTCAGATACATGCCGCCCGAGCCAAGCAGCGGGGTATACGCCACAATTTCAACGACGGCGGTGGGATACGTGATCAGCGCGACCGGCCACAGCCCGTTCCAGACGTCGGACAGCGACGGCCAAACGTCGTACCGAATGCAGAAAAGCAGCGGTGTGCTGAGTAAGACCAAAAGCACCAGCGCCGACCAAACCGAGCCGAAAGCGTGGATGCTGTCATTATAGGTTCTCTCTTTTTTCATGCCGTAGCCCTCCTTTACGAAACGACCGGCGGCCGGAACTCAAAATGCGCGATGGATTCCGGTAAAAGCTGCGTCAAAAGAATCGCGATTCCCATAGCGGCGAACATGCTGATGGGCATTGCAAAATTCTTCAGCCAATTGACGTTATGTTTTTCCGCGATCTTGGAGAGGATCAGCATAATTACTACCGACGAAATCAGCGTTGCCACGGAAAGCAGCCCCGCGCCGTCGTAATTATACGTGATCACGCCGTCCGCGTCCACAGCGCATGTACCGACGCCTGCAAGCGCCTTGGCGATAAACGCCGCGATCAGACCGATAAACGCCGCAGCCGCGAGCGCATCCGTCAGCACGGGATTCGCCGCCTTGCTGACGGCTTTTTTTACGCCCCGCTGCAGACGCTTGAGCGTCAGCGGCAGAACGATCAGCGGCAGGGAGCTGGCAAGGGTCATCACCCACATCACGGTGGCAAAGGTGGTCTTATCCGTAATGGGAACGGTGATGCCACCCGCGCCCGTTGCCTCGATGGCGGCGGTGGCGGCGGCAGTCTCCTGCGAAATATTGCCGATGACCGACAGGCGGATCCACGGCAAGATAATCCCCAGCGCGGGCGCCAGCGCAATGACCGTTGCCACAATGGCGAGCGCAGGCGTAATGGTAAACAAAACGCTTTGGATCACGGTGTTTTTCATCGTCGCGCTCGACAGCCCGATCCGTTTGCCCTGCTTCCAGGCTTTCAACAGAAACGCCGCCGACTGCACCAAAACGAACGCAATGACCGCCAGCGCAAGAATCAACATAAAGGAATCTTCCCTGAAATCCATAAGATACCTCTTTTCCATTGTTTTTCTTAATTTTACCATGGGGATGCGGTGCAGTCAATTGTAAATTCAGATTTATCGCTTTGCGATAAATCTGAATTTAGGTAGAAGGTAGGAGGGAAGAGGTTCGGAAATCGCTGCGCGATTTGGTTTTATAAAAAGGTGGGCACACAATCCTGTAGGGACGGCCACCGGCCGTCCGTCAATTTTGCGCATAACCCGGCGGATGGCCAATGGCCATCCCTACAAGCGAAGTCCGATATTTTAATTTATAAATCCAACCGCGAAGCGGTTCCGAAATTTCGCATTCCGCCCTCCGCATTCTGCATTCGTAACTTCTGATTTATCGGCTTCGCCGATAAATCAGAAGTTACCTCAGCCGCATCTCCAAGCACATAATCCCGCCGTCTGCAACATCGATCGCGCCATAGCAGCCTGCGCGGATCGAGCCGGGATTAAAAATATGCAGTCCCTCAAACTTTTCGTAATGCTGTATGTGCGTGTGTCCGTACAGGGCAATGTCGCAGCGCGCTTCCATCGCGTTGGCAACAAATCCATCGAGCGCGCGTTTGACGCCCTCCATGTGCCCGTGACAGCAGTAGATCCGTTTGCCGCAGGTGTTCAGGATATATTGCAGCGGGTATGTATTGCTCCAATCGTTGTTGCCGCGGATTCGCACCAGCTTTTTATCGCCGATGTCAGCGTGTAAAAAATCCAGATCGTCCGCGCCGTCGCCCAAATGGATCAAAAATTCCGCCTCCGGGTGCCGACGGATCGCCGCGCGGCAGGAGATCGCGTCGCCGTGAGAATCCGATAAAACAAGCAGCCGCATGCATAAATACCTCCGTTTATTCATAATTTTTTTAATATAAAACACTGGAAAAGAGTTGATCGTATGACTGATCTTGAAAAACTGCTCGCCCTTGTGCAGGGCGGAAACCTAAGTCAAAGCGAGCTGCGGGACATCGGGGATTCTCTGCGAAAAAGTCTGTCGCCCGCGCAGGCAGAGATGCTCGGACAGATCACAAAAGACAGAAAAAGTACCGACGCATTTTTGAATTCGCCGGAAGTAAAACGTATATTGGGCGGAGACTGAACGAAAAATGGATATTTCTCAGATCTTGTCCTCTATGAGTCAGGAGGATATGCAGCGGCTCCGGCAGACCGCGCAGGGGTTGTTGGGCGGTAATGACGGCAGTACGACGCAGCAGCCGTCGGTCAGCAATATCGATCCCAAACTGTTGGAAAGCGTCGGCAAGGTCGCGGGTATTTTACAGCAGTCCGATCCGCGATGTGATCTTTTGATCGCGCTGAAACCGCTGTTGACAGGTGAGCGGCGGGAGCGCATCGACGAGGCGATTCAGATGATGCGTATGGTCGCAGTGCTGCCTCGCGTAATAGAGCTGGGGGGAAAGGTATGAATTATACCTACGCGCAAATGAAAGAGATGCAGGAGCAGGCGTTTGAGCGAGTAAAAGAAATGCAAAAACGCGCGGACATTACCGCCAAGCAAGCGATGCAGGATATGTCCGCGGGGACGGCGCGTCTCCCCGCCGAACCCGATTGGGCGCGCAGCGGCGCGGCGGGAACCCCCGAGGAGCGGGAAAAGGCGCTGATTCTGACGCTGATCATGCTGTTGAATGCCGAGAGCAGCAACCGGGAGCTGGAACTTGCGCTGATGTATGTGCTGAACGGTTAAGCTAATTATAGCAGAACCGACAGAAAAGATAAAGGATAAATTCTGATTTATCGCAGGAAGATCGTCACACGATCCTGTAGGGACGGCCATCGGCCGTCCGCCGGGTTACACGCAAAATCAACGGATGCCCAATGGGCATCCCTGTTATGTAAGGTCTCCAGTCAAGGGGCTGAACATAAAGTTAACAGACACTTAACAAACAGACCTGAATGTGTTGAATCAAAGAGCATAGCGGAAAGGCTATGATAAAACAGAAATTCGGTGATTGGCCATTCTGT
>JAFVBH010000014.1 GCA_017480115.1 Clostridia bacterium | reverse complement strand
AACAGAATGGCCAATCACCGAATTTCTGTTTTATCATAGCCTTTCCGCTATGCTCTTTGATTCAACACATTCAGGTCTGTTTGTTAAGTGTCTGTTAACTTTATGTTCAGCCTCTTGACTGGAGACCTTACATAACAGGGACACCCAGTGGGCGTCCGCCGGGTTATGCGCAAAATCAACGGACAGCCAATGGCCGTCCCTACAAGCGCGTGCGCCTATTTTGTGTCTTAAAATCCAACCGCAAAGCGGTTCCACAATCATTCATCATTCACTATTCATCATTCAGATGTCACTCCGCTACAAACAGCCGCATAAACCCGCCGAAGTCCACCACGACTGCGTTTATTGCGGCGGCAGTCTCCAGCGTCTCCGGAGAAAGTCCCTGCAGAGTCAGCGCCGGCAGCTTGAATTTGTATACGGTTTTCCCGCTCAGCAGGTAATTATTTGTACCGATCCGCGCGTTCTTGTCGTAAGCCAACAGCCTCGATATGCCCAGAAACTCTCCGCAAAAATCGTCATATAAAGCGTCCGCCAAAAGGTCGGAAATATAATACCGTTTGCCGTCGATCAACAAATACTGCTCCTCCGGAAGTTGCTCGCGTCCCGAGGTCGTGGGTACCGTTTGACCGGGCGCCAACACATTGAGGTTTGGGTCAGTGCTCTCGCTGTTCCCCGGTAAACTGGGGTTTACCGTCGAGGGGATTGAAGGCTCAAGAGCCGGCGTCTCCGACGTTTTTGAAATCTCCTGCGAGCCGGTGGTCGGCGCGGAATTCCGCGTTGCGGTGGCCGTCGGCCTTGCCGTCGTTACGGCGGGAACCGCAGCGGTCGGACGCTGCGTGGCTGCGGAAACTGCGGGAGTTCCGGTTGTTGAACGCCCGCCGGTTGTCTGCATCGCCGTATCGCTGCTTTGCGAGGAATCGGAAGCCGTGTCGGTTGTCGGCGCCGTGGTGGTTATCGCCGTTGTCTCGGCGGTTTGCGATACCGTAGCGGGCGCATTCGGCAGGGTCGAGGACGGGTCCGGCGTTACGGGAATACGGAACCGATGCACCGAAAACGCGGTAATCACGGTCACGGCGACCACTGCCGCCGCAGCGGCGTACCGCAGCGCGAAGAGCTTCGCCTGTTTCGGCCGCTCGATTTCGTAAACGTCATTTAAAAGCGATTCATCAACATTGTTGATCGCTTCAAACAGATCCTTGCCGTTCATACCGTATACCCCTCCTTTGCCAGATATTCCTTCAGCTTCGCCCGCGTGCGGAACAGCTGGGCGGAAATTTTCGCTTCTTTTACGCCGTAATCGGCGGCGATCACCTGCAGGGAATCACAATACCAGTACCGCCGCAGGAAAATTTTCCGCGCGTAGTCGGTCTGCTCCTTTAAAAATTCATTGATAACGCCGGTCAGCGCGTCCGCGTCCAAAGCGTCCTCCGGCGCGCCCGTGGCGGCAGGTATGCACGTCTCCAGCTCGTCAAGGCAGGCGATCCCGCCCGCGTCCCGTTTTTTCGCCGTTTTATACTTGATCCTGTCCAGCGAAATATGCTTTACGATCTTGCACAGAAACGCCTGATAAAACGTCGGCCGTTCCTCCGGAATCAGATTCCAAACCCGCAGATATGCATCGTTGACGCATTCCTCCGCGTCGGCGGCATTATGCAATAGATTATCGGCAAGACGGCGGCAGAGCTTCCCGTATTTCGCGTCGGTCTGCCGGATCGCGTCCTCCGAGCGCGCCCAAAACAGCTCGACGATTTCCGTATCGTTCATAGTGATTTCCCTTTTCATCATATATGTAGATTTTTTAAGAGAGATATTCGCGTATTGTTAAAATTATTATTTTCATCTTATCACAGATCGACAATCTTTGCAACTGAAAAAACACCGCGGCTGAAAAGGGGTAAGACAAAAACATCAGCATCAACGGGCGCTCCCCCGTGAATGCTGATGTATTACCTGCGCCGAGCTTCGGGAATCATCGGCTGAAAGCTCAAAGCTGACGGATCAGCCAATCCCCGATTTTTTCGGCGGCGTCGCCCGCGCGACCGGCATAAATCCGATCTCTGATTGCCCTGCGCGCGTCACGCGCAGCGTCGTTGCCGGATTTCACGTTTTGCAAAAACGTCAGCAGCCCGTCGGTATCGTTGATATACTCCCCTTTCAGGATTTCCAGCGGATCGTCATACACAAAGCCGCGTTTTTCAATATATTCGTCAATATCTCCCACGGTCAGCCCGATAGGCTTGTCCGTCAGCAAATAATCGTAATACACCGAGGAATAATCGGTGATCAGCGCGTCGGTTTTCCCCAGCAGCGCATATAGCTGCACGCCCTTGCGCTGCAATTCCCCGTTCGTCAGCACGAAGAAGTTGGACAGCCCGATCTCCGACACCACGGACATATCCTGCGCCGGGTGCGGCTTGAGGATCAGCAGACAATTATTTTCTTTCAAAAAATCATTAACTCTGCGCATATCCTCCGCCGTTTCGATGGCGGGAATACCGCTGCCCCGCACCTGCATTTCAAACGCGTTCAGCTTCTTTTGGGCGGACTTTTCCCTGCGCTGCCGATAGGTGGGCAGCCAAAGCACGATCTTATCAAACGCATCAAAGCCGAATCGCGCGGGCGCATCGCTTTCCGTAAACAGCAGATCGTTGCGCGGGAAGCCGAAAAACAGCATCTTGCTTTTCTCCACGCGGAAATCGACGCTGTAATTCTCGGCGAAAAACGGCGCGTCGCACAGCGCGGCGGTACATCTGTTTTCAATACAGTACGTACCCGAGGATTTTTTCAGCGGCATGCCGTGCTGCAAGCAAAGCGAAATCCGCCCGTGCCCGTAGTCCCCCAGCAGCTTATTGCTGTAGACCAGCGCCTTTGCGCGGGAAACAGTGTTGATATACTTGAGCTTCTCGGCAAGCGACCCGCAGTTCTCGGAGAAATTCAAAAACTCCACGTTCCGCGCGGCAAAATCCGCATATTTATTTTTATCGTCGCAGAGCCACACGAAACGATACTTATCGTTTATACCCTTTTCATAAAGATATTTATACACGGGATAGGTGTTGTCCGTCAGCGGCGGGTGGCTCTCAAAAACGATCGTATCCGTTGTCGGCAGCGCCGAAAAGCACTTGAACAGCCCCTGATACGCCAATTCGGCGGCGTATTGCTTTGCCCCCTTGTCGGCGATGCGGCTGCGGGTTTTGATATACGACGCATACAGCGACGGCGCGCGATCGATCACTGCCGAGACCCGCAAAACATGCTTCTGCGCGTCGGTCGTTTTTTTCATCTTTGCGGCAATCGGATATTCGAGCCTGAAAATCTCCTTGAGCTTTTTTACATAACTGCCGTAGTAATACTTATTTTCAATGCTTTTAATAAACGATACCGTGGCTCTGCCCCGCAGCTCCTCCATGGCATACTGCGCGGCAAAATCCGCAAAGCCGTTTGCATACATATAACCGATCAGCCGCGCCGTCGCCAGATCCCGCTCAATATCCGCGGGGGAAAAATCCCTGTCGGCGGTATCTTTATAATCACGGATCGCCCAAAGATAATCGGCATAACGGTCAGGACAGGCGAGTAAAAATTCCAGCAAGAAAAAATACCGCTGCTGCCGTTCCGTCGCCAACGCAATCCCGTTTACCGCCGCATAATCACGCCGCGCGATCACCAGCAACCGCGGCTTCGCCTGATAATACAGATCTCCGCGTACACAGTTCAAAAACGTCTGCTGCAAGGCGGGAAACGCAAAAGCAAACATGTCCGCGTTCAAATCGTCCAACTGCGCAGCGCGGAGGAACTCCAGCCGTTCACAGAACGCCTCGTCCCGATCAAGCGCGCGCAGACTGAAATTCGCGCCGGTGATGCTGACGCGATGCTTGATATAGCTGTAATACGGCTTGGCAGTAATCGCCACCGTACGGCAGTTGGCAAAGATACGGTGGATCATTGCCTCGTCCTCATTGACCCTGCCCAAAGGGAACCGCAGCCCGTCAAAAACCGCTCGCTTATAGATTTTATTCCACAGTGTGCAGTAGAAATTGGAATCGGGCTTTACCAGCTTGGCTATATAGTCAAGCCCCGTCACCACCTCGTCGGTGACGGGATTATTTTTATTAAACGCGTCGATGGGCGTGCCGTCGCGATAAATATAGGTAAAATTCCCGACAGCGGCGTCAGCATGCGTCTCCAGCAGTAAGGCGAACAATTCTTCAAGCGTTTCCGGCCGCAGCAGATCGTCGCTGTCCATGAAGAAAATATACGCGCCCTCCGCCTCGTCCAGCGCCCGGTTGCGCGCGGCGGACACCCCGCCGTTGGGCTGATGAATCACGCGGAAACGGGAATCCTCCGCCGTAAAACGATCGCAAATCGCGCCGCTGCCGTCGGTAGAGCCGTCGTCCACCATAATGACCTCAAAATCCGCATAGGACTGCCCTTTCAGGCAGTCCAGCGTCTTTTCCAGATATTTTTCAACATTGTAAACGGGCATTAAAACACTGATCATTTTACAAAACTCCGTTTTTTGATGAATGGTTTCGGAAGGGCTGCGCCCTTGAAAGGTAGGAGGTAGGAGGGATGAGGGAGAAGGGATGGAAGGGCTGCGCCCTTGGATTTACAGAAATGATAAAACAGTTGCTTCTTACGTTTTCATATAATGATTTATGACAGAATGAGTTCTTATTTTATCGTCTATAATCAAAGAACGCGCAGCGTTCTCGCCGAACCTCCTCCCTCCTACCTTCTCCCTCCTACCTTCTCCCTCCTACCTGTGAAAAAGCGCGTGAAGCGTTTTAAAATCATTCACCATTTATTTTTTACTGTCAGAATTTTATTTTCTCCGCAATGTAATCCGCCAGCTCGCCGATGGGCAGGCGTACCTGCTCCATCGTATCGCGGTCGCGCACGGTCACGCAGCCGTCGGTCTCGCTCTCGAAGTCAAACGTCACGCAATAGGGCGTACCGATCTCGTCCTCGCGGCGGTAACGCTTGCCGATGGAGCCGGTCTCGTCGAAGTCGGTCATAAAGCGCTTATTCAGCACGTTGTAAACCTCCATCGCCTTGTCGCTCAGCTTTTTGGACAGCGGCAGCACCGCCACCTTATACGGCGCAACGACGGGATTCAGATGCAGCACCACGCGGGTGTCGTTCTTTGCCGCGTCGATGACCTCCTCGTCATACGCCTCGCAGAGCAGCGCCAGCACGGTACGGTCAAGACCGTAGGTGGACTCAATAATAAACGGAATAAACTTTTCATTGGTCTCAGGATCGAGATAATCCATCTTCTGTCCGCTGTATTCCTGATGGCGGGTCAGATCGAAATCGGTACGGTTGTGCGTACCGTTGATCTCGCCCCAGCCGAAGGGGAACAGGAACTCAATATCGCACGCCGCCTTGGCGTAGTGCGCCAGCTTCTCGTGATCGTGGAAGCGCAGATGCTCGGCGGGAATGCCGAGATCCTTATAATACTGCAAGCCGTACTGCTTGAAATATTCATAAAGCTCCGCGTCAGAGCCCTCCTTGCAGAAGGTCTGGAACTCCATCTGCTCAAATTCGATGGTACGGAACGTGAAATTGCCGGGCGTGATCTCGTTGCGGAACGCCTTGCCGATCTGCCCGATGCTGAACGGCAGCTTGGCGCGCATGGTACGCTGCACGTTCAGGAAATTAACGTATTCGCCCTGCGCGTTTTCAGGACGCAGGTAAATCACGCTCTTGGAATTGTTGGTTACGCCGCGGAACGTCTGGAACATCAGGTTAAACTCACGAATATCGGTAAAATTATGCTTGCCGCAATTCGGGCAGGGAATGTGATGATCCTTGATATACCGGAACATCTCCTCCTTGGTCATGCCGTCCGCATGCGCGTCGGGATCGAAATCGTCGATCAGATTATCGGCGCGATGGCGCATTTTGCACTCCTTGCAGTCCAGCAGCGGGTCGGAAAAGGACGCCACGTGACCGCTGGCCTCCCAAACGCGGGGATGCATCAAAATATCCGCGTCCAGCTCATAGCTGTTCTTGCGCTCCTGAATAAAACGCTTGCGCCACGTGTCCTTGACGTTATTCTTCAATCTGGCGCCGAGAGGGCCGTAGTCCCACGTGTTGGCAAGGCCGCCGTAGATCTCGCTGCCCGGATATATAAAGCCTCTGTTTTTACACAGGGCTACGATCTTTTCCATAGTTTTTTCTGTGTTGTTCATGCCCGAACCTCCGAAAAAAAATTTACATACATGTTATATTTTACTATTACGTCGGGTAAAAGTCAACAAAAAATGAGGAATGACCTGCATTCCTCATAAAAATCAAAGATGCGCCGCGATCATATCGCCAACGAACGCTGCGGCGCCGCCCAACAGCGCCGGGTCGGTATAAATTTTTTCTTTGACCGCCGTCCGCGCTGCGGCGTACGGGTCGTTTTCCGCCAGCGTATCGGCAAGAAACGCGATTAACTCGCCGTTATTTAAAATCTTCTGCCCTTTCAGCACCGTAAACGGGTCGTCATAGACAAACCCGCGATTTTTGATGTAATCGTCAATATCGTCCACGGTCAGCCCGATGGGCTTGTCCGTCAGCAGATAATCGTAATAGACCGAAGAATAATCCGTGATCAGCCCGTCCGTCTTGCCCAGCAGCTCATACAGCTGCATATTTTTCTCCGACAGCCAAGCGTTGTCGATCACCTTAAAATTGGTCAGCGCGGCGGCAACCGCAGGATCCACGGGCTGCGCCGGGTGCGGCTTGAACAGCATCAGGCAGTTATGCGCCCGCAGCCATGCGTCCACGCGCTCCATATCCGCCACCGTATTCATCGACGGGATGCCCGTCGCCGTGGTTTCGATATTAAAGCCCGCCATGGCGTCGAGGGCGCTTTTACGGTAGGTCGGCAGCCATACGAACACCTTAGCATAGCCGTCCATTCCCAGCTCCGCCCGCACGTCGCGGCTTGTAAACAGCGCGTCCGTCCGCGGGAACGGGCAGAAAAACATCTTATGATAGCTGATCTCAAAGTCCTTATGATAATTGTCGGCAAAAAATTCCGAAACGCACAGGCACTTATCGCAGTTGTCCTTGATGACATACCCGCCGTTGGAGGCTTTCAGCGGCATACCGTGCTGCAAGCAGACGGAGAACTGCCGCTTGCGGTTTTTCCCCGGGATACGGTTGCAAAACACGATCGCTTTCGCCGTGTGGATCACGTAATGATACAGCAGACGGTCGCGCAGGGACTTGTTATTCTGCTTATAATTCACAAAATGTGTATTTTTCATGGGGCGGGGCGGCTTGACGTGCCGTCTGTCCGCCACCAGCCACACGATCCGGTATTTTTCATCGATATGCTTTTCATCGACGAGGTATTGATACACGGCGTAGGTATTGTCGGAAAACTCGGGATTGCTCTCAAATACGATCATGTTCCGCATGGGCAAATGCTTGATCGCCCGATACAACAGATCCGCCGCAAAATTTAATAGCTTGTTCAAAAAAATCACTTCTCTTGGGATTTCGTATACACCTGCTCCAGCTGCCGGACGGCGTTTTGCACGTTGTATTTGTTGATGTCGCCCTCGATCTCACCGTGGGGAGCGGGGTCTAAGATCGCGTCCGCCCAGTCGGAGATCGGCGCGTCCAGACTGAGCGCGCTCAGCTTCTCGGAAAGATGCGTCTCCTTGGGCACATTTTCGGATACTACGCACCGCAAGCCGGAAAGCTCCGCCTCGATCAGCGCGATGCCCAACCCCTCAAAGGTGGACGGGAAGATAAACGCGTCCATCGCCCGGAGGATTTCGTTCACATCGTTGCGGTCAAAAAGTATGGTGATTTTGTCCGAAAGCCCCATGTCTTGTATCTGCGCGCGGACGGCGTCGTCGTCTCTGCCGCTGCCCACCAGCAACAGCCGGGCGTCCGGTTTTCTTTTCAGCAGTTCCGCGAATACCTTTAAAATAAACGGGTGATTTTTCTCAGGCGCAAATCTGCCCACGTGTCCTAAAATAAACGCGTCCTGCGGCAAATCGAGCTTCTCGCGCATATCCGCCTTGGTTACGCCGGGATCGGTAAATTTCTGAAAATCGATCCCGTTGTCCACCACGAAGCTGTCCTTGACGCCGAACTTTTCGTTCAGCTCCTGCGCCATTTCGTCGTGCAGAGCGATCAGCTTCATATTGCGCACGCGGCAAAGATATTTAACAACGTAATACTCCGCCCGCGCCATGGCGCTGCCCTCAAAGCGGTAGGAAAACGGGCAATGCACGGTATGTACCAATCCCGTCTTTTTGTGGGTGATCGCGTAAGGCAGGATAAATCGGTTGGTCGCCAGATGCGTATGGATCACGTCGGGCCGCTCCTGCTTGAGAATCTTATAAATGCCTGCGTAGCAGCGGATAAAATTCGCGATATGATGCAGCGGCGCGTGTTTTTTTGCCACGTCGTAAATTTTCTGATAATCCGTGGCAAAATAAACGGGGATCCCGCTTTTTTTCAGCGTTTTTTCCACGATGGTATTTTTGCTCTCATGCACGCAGATCACTGCGGACTGAAAACGATCGGGATCGAGATTTGTCGAGTAGTTAATTAACAGCGTTTCCGATCCGCCGGTATCGAGATACCCGGTAATATTGACAATTTTCTTTTTCCCCATATTTATTTGCTCCTTGTAAAAGATAATTTTTTGATAATCGGAGACAGCTTTTCCTTTACCATCGTCTTTTCCTCATCGTTGAAGATCACATACCACAGCACCGGCAAAAACAGCAGCGAGTAAACCGCAATGCGCGCCAGCAGCATCAACAGCGAGGGCGCAGGCAACATGTGATTGACAAAATAGCCCAGCGCCGTATACGCCGCGACCACAACGCCGATACGCAGCACCACATACCGCCAGTAGCGCGGAATATCCAGCCCGATCTTGCGGTGATAATACCAGTTCATCAAGAGAATCTGCCCCAAAAAATTGCCGATCAGCGTGCCGACCGCCGCGCCCGCGCCGCTCCATTTGATCGACAGCGGAATGCTGATGCCGATATTGATAACGGCGATCAGCAGATACATCACCGAACGGAAACGGTGCTTGTTCATCGCCTGAATGACCGACACGCACAGGCTCTGCGACAGGGAGATCAGTCCCGGCAGCATTAAAATCAGCGCGATCAAATAGGAATCCATATATTCATCGCCGACCCAAAAGTGGATAAACCGCCTGCCGAAAATCAGGAAGCCGCCGAAGATAAACGACAGCAGCAAAAACTGCATGCGGGAGATGCGAATAAAGATCGCCGAAATATCCCGCATCGGGGTCTGTTTGGTGATAAGCTTTGTGATATTCGGCAGAAATACGCCGCTGATGGCGACTGCAAACTCCCCGGCGTCCTTGTTCAGATTCGCCGCAACGCCATAGATCGCCACCGACGCCGTGCCGACGAATTTGCCGAGAATGACCTTATCCGTGTTGGCATACAGCTGGTCGACCACCAAATTGATAAAAATGAACGACGAATAGGAAATCACGTCGCGGAACATCCGTCTGTCGATCTTTCCGAATGAAAAAGCGACCTTCATATGCCGCTTCATGTACACGATCGGAACGATCTTCGAGATCACCGATACGCTGACAGACGCGACCGCCAAACCGATGGACTTGAAGCCGACGCACAGCACCACCGCCTGTAAGCCGTAATTGACGACATTTTTAATCAGATTGTAGGATCTTAAGAATACAAAGCGTTCATAGGAGGTCAACAGCGCCGTCACCGCGGTAAACGGGAACGAAACGCAGATATTCACCAGCATGATGATGAAAATAATCTTCGCCCGCTCGATCTCCTGCGGGGTAAATTTCGTAAAAAACGGCTCGATGTTAAAATAGATCACCAGACCGATGATAATGGCGATCACGCTGACAGCGCTGAACATCACAAGGAACATGCCGTTCAGTTTTGCTTCGCCCTCCGTATCGCCCTGCGCACGGTAGCGGGCGTTGAAGCGGATCATGGAATTGCCGAATCCCAAATCCAACATGGTCATAAAAGTGATGATGGATGAGGTGGTGTTGTACAACCCCATTTCTGACTGACCGAGCATCTTTGTGATCAACTTTGTAAAGAAAATACCGATTACAAAATTGACCGCCATGGTCAGATATGAAAGCATGATCCCCTTTTCCCGTTGGCTTTTACTCATTGTATATACTCCGTTAAAACTTCATAATACTTCATACTGTTATTTATAATGGAGTATAGCATAATCAGTCGGATAATGCAAGAGCAAACAGCGGCGTCCGCTGTTTGCTCTTCTAAATTCTGATTTAGCTGCGTAGCAGCTAAATCAGAATTTACACCGCTTTTTCAATCTCTGCTTTCAGCCGATCGATGATCCTTTTTTCCAGCCGTGAAATATAACTCTGGGAAATGCCAAGCGCATCGGCAACCTCCTTTTGTGTATGCTCTTCATGCCCCTGCAATCCAAAGCGCATATGTACGATCATGCGGTCGCGCTCCGGCAGCTCCGCCACCGTACGCAGCAGCAAATTTTTCTCGTCCTCATATTCCGCGTTTTCCCCCACGTCGCCCCGTTCGTCCGCCAGTACGTCTGACAGCAACAATTCGTTGCCGTCCCAGTCCACATTTAACGGTTCGTCCAGCGACACGTCGTTGCGGCTGTTGGACGCTTTGCGCAAAAACATCAGAATTTCATTTTCAATACATCTGGACGCATAGGTAGCGAGCTTAATATTTTTTTCCGCATTAAAGGTGTTGACTGCCTTGATCAGCCCGATGGTACCGATAGAAACCAGATCCTCTATCCCCGCGCCGGTATTTTCAAATTTCTTCGCGATATAAACCACCAAGCGCAGGTTATGTACGATCAGCAGATCCCGCGCTTTCGCGTCTCCTGCGGCGGCAAGGCGAATACAAGCTTCCTCTTTTTCTTTTTTCAGCGGCGGCGGCAAGGATTGCGGACTGTTGACATAATTAACCTCAAACAGCCTGCGGATCCCGCGTTTTCCATATCGTGCGGCAAGCCGAAACCGCCACCGACGGATTCCGTATATGATTTTTTTCCTAAACGTCACGTTTGTCACCCTTTATTTTATCGTTCAAAAGCCCCGGTCCCACCAAACCGCGGTATTCATTGTCGGCGAATTTACGCTGCGTCACCGCAATTAAAATTCCATATGCGGCGTAAGTGTCCGAATCCGTTTCCAGCAGCACCTTATCGCATCGAAAGCAGGGTAAAAGCTCATCGCCGTTGATGGTGGACGAGGGCAAAATTCGCAGCCGTCCCTGCCATATACCGTCGGTTTGCAGCGCCGCCACCTCACCTGTAAAAAAAGGCAGCAACGCAGACGGCACAAACGCCTCAACCACATCAAGGCTCACGATTGCGGCGGGGGTGCCAAATACCGTGTCCCGCAGTTGATTGCCGGAATCATACAGCACCGGAACGGAAAAACTTTCTCCCTCCGCAAATACCTTCATTGTCAAAATCGTATCCTCCGGCCGCCCCACGGCGGTATGTTTCAAAACAAAACTGACCACCAAGAAGCAAACAGCGGCAGTCGCGACCAATACGATAAAGCTAAGGTCAAAATAGATCGCACCGTTTTTCATGTAAATATTCTGCGCGCCGAATACAAACTCCAGCAAAAGTACCGCGCCGGCAAGAAAAAGACTTACCGCCATGCAAACAGCGCAGCATTTCACGAAAAAACGCAGCGAGCCAATACAAAACGTGATCCATGTAACAGCTGCGCAGACACTGATTTTTCCAATGATCGAAAAAAACATCCCCCAATCGGGCAGCAAAACTGTCAGCGAGGCAATACCGCCAAACAGCGATCCAAGCAACAACCGCAGCGGAGACGGGGTGACCCGCAGCACTACCGCCGCGGTCAATAACATCAGATATGTAAGAATAAAA
Source organism: Clostridia bacterium (assembly GCA_017480115.1). GTDB lineage: Bacteria > Bacillota > Clostridia > Oscillospirales > Acutalibacteraceae > RGIG2774. The sequence goes on along the minus strand of JAFVBH010000014.1, from coordinate 9,127 downwards.
TTCAGCGCCACCAAAACATCAACATAGATAACCAGCCTGCCCCACCCCCGTCCGAGCTGTGGATATTGTATCACCGGCAAGGTAATTAATATGTCGAAAACGGCAAAAATGTCAAATCTGATTTCGCTGCCAAATCAGCAAAATCAGATCTCGGCATATGATCGCAATGCAGGCAGGGCAAGGACGCTCCCCTACAGGGCATGTATTGCTTGGCACTGGAAAACCACGAGTAAACATAAAATAAGCGGCTCCCTTGCGGGAACCGCTTATGAATCTTTTAACCGAAATTATTCAATAACCTCAGTAACAACGCCGGAACCAACAGTTCTGCCGCCTTCACGGATAGCAAAACGAAGACCCTCTTCAATCGCGATAGGAGTAATCAGCTCAACGCTCATAACAACGTTATCGCCGGGCATGCACATCTCAGTGCCTTCGGGAAGGGAGATGGTGCCGGTAACGTCCGTGGTTCTGAAATAGAACTGGGGACGATAGTTGTTGAAGAACGGGGTGTGACGGCCGCCTTCATCCTTGGTCAGAACGTAAACCTGACCCTTAAACTTGGTGTGGGGATGAATGGAGTTGGGAGCAGCAAGAACCTGACCGCGCTCGATCTCTGTTCTCTGAACACCACGAAGAAGAGCGCCGATGTTGTCGCCTGCCTCAGCATAATCCAGAGTCTTTCTGAACATCTCAACGCCGGTAACAACGGTCTGCTTCTTCTCATCGGTAAGACCAACGATCTCAACAGTATCACCGGTCTTAACCTGACCACGCTCAACTCTGCCGGTAGCAACCGTACCACGGCCTGTGATAGTGAAAACGTCTTCAACAGGCATCAGGAACGGAAGGTCAGCCTTACGGTCAGGCGTGGGGATATAGGAGTCAACAGCGTCCATCAGTTCCCAGATGCAAGCGATCTCGGGAGCGTTGACGTCGCCGCCGTCATACTGCAGCGCCTTAAGAGCGGAACCCTTGATGATGGGAATATCATCACCGGGGAACTCATACTCGGAAAGGGTCTCACGAACTTCCATCTCAACAAGCTCAAGAAGCTCTTCGTCGTCAACCTGATCAACCTTGTTCAGGAAAACAATGATATAGGGCACGCCAACCTGACGAGCAAGAAGCAGATGCTCCTTGGTCTGTGCCATGGGGCCGTCGGAAGCAGCGATAACAAGGATCGCGCCGTCCATCTGCGCAGCGCCGGTGATCATGTTATTGATATAGTCAGCATGACCGGGGCAGTCAACGTGCGCATAGTGTCTATTATCGGTCTCATACTCAACGTGTGCAGTGTTGATTGTGATACCACGCGCTCTCTCTTCGGGAGCCTTATCGATGTTCGCATAGTCAACGAAAGCAGCATCGCCCTTCATAGCAAGGGTCTTGGTGATCGCCGCGGTAAGTGTGGTCTTGCCGTGGTCAACGTGGCCGATGGTACCAATGTTAACATGGGGTTTGGTTCGGTTAAAATGTTCTTTTGCCATTGGAATAATCCTCCTTAATATTTTGGAATTATTTAACTACATTCTAACAGAAATCATAATTGATTTCAATAGAAAAACGAAAATTAATCGGATTTCTTTCTGTCGCCGATAATGCCCTCGGCAATAGATTTCGGCACCTGCGCATAGTGGCTGGGCTCCATGACGTATTGCCCGCGGCCCTGCGTCTTGGAACGCAGGTCGGTCGCGTAGCCGAACATGTTGGAAAGCGGGATATGCGCGTTGATCTGGGTCGCGCCGGTTCTTGTCTCGGTGTCCACGATCTGACCGCGGCGGCTGTTCACGTCGCCGTAAACGTCGCCCAGATAATCATCGGGAACAATGATCGCGACCTTCATGATGGGCTCCATCAGCACGGGAGCTGCCTTTGCCATCGCATCCTTAAACGCCATAGAGCCGGCGATCTTGAACGCCATTTCAGAGGAGTCGACCTCGTGATAAGAACCATCGTAAAGAGTAATCTTTACGTCAACGACATTGTAGCCTGCCAAAACGCCGGTCTGCATAGCGCCTTTGACGCCCGCCTCGACAGCAGGAATATATTCCTTCGGAATCGCGCCGCCGACGATCTGATTGACAAACTCGTACCCCTTGCCCTCGTTGGGCTCGATTCTGAGCTTGACATGACCGTACTGACCGTGACCGCCGGACTGACGGGCGTACTTGGTGTCGGTCTCCGCCATCTTGGAGATGGTCTCGCGATAAGCAACCTGCGGCTTACCGACATTTGCTTCCACCTTGAACTCTCTGAGCAGACGGTCAACGATGATCTCCAAATGCAGCTCACCCATACCGGCGATAATGGTCTGTCCGGTCTCTTCATCGGTGAAGCACTTAAAGGTGGGATCCTCTTCCGCCAGCTTCGCAAGGGCGATGCCCATCTTCTCCTGACCCGCCTTCGTTTTCGGCTCAATCGCGACACGGATAACGGGATCGGGGAAGTTCATGGATTCAAGGATAATGGGATGCTTCTCATCACAGAATGTGTCGCCGGTGGTGGTGTTCTTCACGCCGACAACGGCGGCGATATCGCCCGCGTAGCAGCAGTCAATATCCTGTCTGTGGTTGGAATGCATCTGCAGGATACGGCCGAGACGCTCGGACTTATCCTTCGTAGAGTTGTAAACGGTTGTGCCTGCGGTGGCAATGCCGGAATACACTCTGAAGAAGCAGAGCTTACCGACAAAGGGGTCGGTTGCGATCTTGAACGCAAGCGCAGAGAACGGCTCGTCATCGGAAGGATGACGTACCTCCTCCTCGCCGGTATCGGGATTGGTACCCTTGACGGACTCAATATCCGTCGGCGCGGGCATATAATCCACGATCGCGTCAAGAAGCTTCTGCACGCCCTTATTACGATAGGACGTACCGCAGACGACAGGAACCATATTGTTCGCCAAAGTTGACTTACGAATGCATGACTTGATCTCATCGATCGTGAGTTCTTCACCCTCGAAGTATTTCTCCATCAGGGCGTCGTCCTGCTCCGCGACATGCTCAATCAGCTCCTCGCGGTACTTCTGGGCAAGCTCCTGCATGTCCTCGGGGATTTCCACGACCTCTGTTTTTGTACCCTTTTCGTCAAGGTACATGGTAGCATTCATCTCCACAAGGTCGATGATGCCCTTAAAATCACTCTCCGCGCCGATGGGCAGCTGAATGGGGACAGCGTTACATTTAAGCCTGTCCTTCATCATGTCAAGTACGCGATAGAAGTTCGCGCCCATGATGTCCATCTTGTTGACGTAAACCATACGGGGAACCTTGTATTCGTCAGCCTGACGCCATACGGTCTCCGACTGGGGCTCAACGCCGCCCTTTGCGCACAAAACGGTTACAGAACCGTCCAGAACACGCAGGGAACGCTGCACCTCAACGGTGAAATCAACGTGGCCGGGAGTGTCGATGATGTTGATACGATGGTTTTTCCAAAAACAAGTGGTGGCAGCGGAGGTAATGGTGATACCTCTCTCCTGCTCCTGCGCCATCCAGTCCATGGTAGCAGTACCGTCATGCGTTTCGCCTATTTTATGGTTTATACCTGTATAATAGAGAATTCGCTCAGTCGTTGTCGTCTTACCGGCGTCGATGTGCGCCATGATGCCGATATTTCTCGTGAGCTCAAGTGATACCTGTCTTGGCATAATAACCTCCAAATAGTCTGATGCGTAAAAATAACGCGGTAATGCTTACCAGCGGAAATGTGCAAACGCCTTGTTGGCTTCCGCCATCTTGTGCGTATCTTCGCGCTTTTTGTAAGCGGAACCTGTCTCATTGACAGCGTCCATGATCTCGTTTGCAAGTCTTTCCTTCATGGTGCGCTCGGAACGCAGACGGGCATAATTGGTGATCCAGCGCAGGCCCAAGGTCTGACGTCTTTCGGGACGTACGTCCATGGGAACCTGATAGGTGGAACCGCCGACACGGCGCGCCTTTACCTCCAGCAAAGGCATAACGTTCTCCATCGCAGCTTCAAATACTTCCAGCGGGTCCTTGCCGGTCTTTTCGTTGATGATCGTGAACGCATCATAAACGATCTTCTGCGCAACACCCTTCTTGCCGTCGTACATGACATTGTTGATGAGACGTGTAACAAGTTTTGAATTGTAAAGCGGATCGGGCAAAACATCACGTTTTGCAATCTGGCCTCTTCTTGGCACTTCGCTTCCCTCCTTCATATAGAATGAAAATCATAGGTACTCGAGTGACAAAATCCCGTGGCGCCAATGAAAGCCATATATCATATGAAACTTACATTGGATGAATAGTTCTATTCAGCCTGCAAGAAGATTGTCAATTAGTAAATTTGCAGGAAAATTATTTCTTACCTGCTTTCGGACGCTTCGCGCCGTATTTGGAGCGGGACTGCATCCGGCCGGAAACGCCCTGCGTATCAAGCGTTCCTCTGATGATGTGGTAACGCACACCGGGGAGATCCTTAACACGGCCGCCTCTGATGAGAACAACAGAGTGCTCCTGCAGGTTGTGACCGACGCCGGGAATGTATGCGGATACTTCCATGCCGTTGGTCAAACGGACTCTCGCCAGCTTTCTGAGCGCGGAGTTGGGCTTCTTGGGGGTGTCTGTCTTAACAACGGTGCAGACGCCTCTCTTCTGCGGGGAGTTATGGTCCGTGATCACGTTCTTGTGAGAGTTCAGACCCTTACCCAGCGCGGGAGCCTTGGACTTCTTGATGTTGCTCTTTCTGCCGTTACGTACAAGCTGATTAAAGGTTGGCAAGCTTCTTCCTCCTTTCCTCGGGAAATAAATTTATAAAAAAGCGATCGCTTTTTTACCTACCGTAAGGCACCGTTTTCGCAGTTTCCCGCGAAAACAGCACCTCAATTAGCAATATTAGCATACTGATACTAGTTTTGTCAACACTTTTCACAAATATTCATATGAATTTTCGTCGTATTGACAATGCAGATCGGCGGCTGTCGCCCCCGAACCGCCCCGCATCGGCTTTTTTCAGTAATTTTCGGATTGTCTGTCTGGCATTCCGTTATATTGTCAGATGGATCCGCGAAAATATGCTCGTAAAAACCGGGTTATATTTGATTATCGCCGACTCAGTGAATGATCAGGCTGGAACCGGTCATCTGCGCGGGCTTCTCCAGCCCCATCAGCTCCAGCAGCGTCGGGCAAAGATCGCAAAGCTTGCCGCCCTCGCGCAAAGGCTGATGCTGCCCTATGGTGATCACGGGCACGGGCTTCGTGGAATGGGTGGTGCAAGCCGTACCGTCGGGATTGAGCATCTGATCCGCATTGCCGTGGTCGGCGGTAACGATCATTTTGCCGCCCATCTGCAGCACCGCATCCGCCAGCCTACCCACGCAGGTATCCACCGCTTCCACAGCGGCGACCGCCGCTTCAAAAATGCCGGTATGACCGACCATATCGCAGTTCGCATAGTTAATAATGATAACGTCATATTTCCCTGCAAGCACCTGCTCCACCACCGCGTCGGTGACCTCGTAGGCGCTCATTTCGGGCTTGAGGTCAAAGGTCGCAACGTCGGGAGACGGGATCAAAATGCGATCCTCGCCGGAGAATTCCTTTTCCACACCGCCGTTGAAGAAGAACGTCACATGGGCGTATTTTTGGGTCTCGGCAATGCGCAGCTGCGTCATGCCCAGCGACGAGACGTATTCGCCCATGGTCATATCCAGCGCTTCAGGCTTAAAAGCGACGGTCACGTTGGGCATCGTGGCGTCATACTGGGTCATGCAGACATAAGTCAGCGGGAAGAAACCGTTTTTGCGCTCGAAGCCGTCAAAGGCAGGATCAACGAAAGTACGGGTGATCTGCCTTGCGCGGTCGGGGCGGAAGTTAAAGAAAATCACGGAATCGTCCGCCTTGATCGTGCCCGCCTTGTCGATTACGACCGGCAGAACAAACTCGTCGGTAATATCCTTCGCATAGGACGCCTCCATCGCCTTGACGGGATCGTCGCACTGCTCCCCCTCGCCGTAGACCATGGCGGCATACGCCTTTTCCACACGGTCCCACGCGAAGTCACGATCCATGGCGTAATATCTGCCGCTGATGGTGGCGAACTTGCCTACGCCCGCCTTTTCAAAATGCGCGACGGTGTCCTTAACAAAACCGAGACCGGAGGTGACGGAAACGTCTCTGCCGTCGGTAATGGCGTGGATATAGACCTTTTTCACGCCCTTTGCCGCGGCAAGATCGATCAGCCCGAACAGATGCTCGATGTGGCTGTGCACGCCGCCGTCGGACAGCAGCCCGATCAGATGCAGCGCGCCGTCCTTGGCGATGCAGTTATCCATCGCGTCGGTCAGCTCTTTATAATTTCCCAGCTCGCCGTCCTGAATGGTCTTGGAGATCTTCACCAGCATCTGATAGACGACGCGTCCCGCGCCGATATTGGTATGGCCGACCTCGCTGTTGCCCATCTGCCCGTCGGGAAGACCTACGTTCAAGCCGGACGCGCCGATCAGCGTATGGGGATAGGTCGCAAACAGTTTATCAAGATTCGGCGTATTTGCCGCCTCAATAGCATTGCCCTTTGCGCCGGGGTTATTGCCGAACCCGTCCATAATGCACAATACATAAGGCTTTTTCATTATATATCTCTCCTTTTTGGAATGACGGCCGTCCGCTGCCGCACCGAAATTCCGAATTTATGACAGAACCCCCTGCTCCGCAGCGGAGCAGAGGGAGAAAGTTCTCAGCCGACAGAAGCCGCTTTTACGATCACGGAGAAATCCTCCGCCTTCAGGGAAGCGCCGCCGATCAGACCGCCGTCTACATCGGGCTGCGCCACAAGCTCCGCCGCGTTCTTCGCGTTCATGGAGCCGCCGTACTGGATCACCGTAGCATCGGCAGCCTCCTTGCCGTACAGCTCCGCGACACAGGCGCGGATCGCCGCGTTAACCTCATTTGCCTGCTCGGCGGTCGCGGTCTTGCCGGTGCCGATCGCCCATACGGGCTCGTAAGCGATCACGACGTTTTTCAGATCCTCTGCGGAAACGCCCTGCAGCGCGATCTTGGTCTGATAACGAACGACCTCCTCGGTGATGCCCTGCTCACGCTGCTCCAACAGCTCGCCCACGCAAAGAATGACCTTCAGTCCCTCGGCAAGCGCCGCCTTGGTGCGCTGATTGACGGTCACGTCGGTCTCACCGAAGTACTGTCTGCGCTCGGAGTGACCGATGATCACATAAGGAACGCCGATTGCCTTGAGCATCTTTGCGGAAATTTCGCCGGTGAACGCGCCGCTCTCCGCCCAGTGGCAGTTCTCCGCGCCGACCTGAATATTGGAGCCGGCAGTTGCCGCGAGCGCCGCGGGAATGTCGATATAGGGCACGCAGACGACGACTTCACAGGCTGCGTCAGCAACCAGCGGCTTAATCGCGTCGATCAGCGCGGTGGTCTCGGCGGGGGTTTTGTTCATTTTCCAGTTGCCCGCGATCACGGGACGACGAAGTGCTTTATTCATTATAAATCTATCCTTTCATTTTTAATGCGCGGCGCTTCCCAACGGCTGCGCCGCTGATTTTATACCGAAGTACGATACCGACTTATTTATTGTCGATTGCCTCGATGCCGGGCAGAGGCTTGCCCTCCAAAAATTCCAGCGATGCGCCGCCGCCGGTGGAGATGTGGCTCATCTTGTCAGCAAAGCCCAGCTTCTTGATCGCAGCCGCGGAATCGCCGCCGCCGATGATGGAAACGGAGTTGCTCTCTGCAACAGCGGTCGCCACAGCAATGGTACCGGAAGCGAACTGCTCCCACTCGGAAACGCCCATGGGACCGTTCCAGACCACGGTGCCCGCGCCCTTGATCGCCTCGGCAAAAATCTTCTCGGTCTCGGGGCCGATGTCAAGCCCCATCCAGCCGTCCTCGATCTCACCGCGGCCGGCAACCTTTGATTCAGTATCGGGCTTATACTCTCTGCCTACGCGGGAATCCACGGGCAGCAGGAACTTCACGCCCTTATACTCCGCCTTCTTGAGCGCGGCAAGGGCAACGTCAAACTTATCGTTCTCGCAGATAGAATCACCGATGGCGTGACCCTGTGCGGCAAGGAAGGTATACGCCATACCGCCGCCGACGATCAGCACGTCAACCTTATCCAGCAGGTTGTCGATCACGCCGATCTTATCGGAGACCTTCGCGCCGCCGAGAATGGCAACAAAGGGCTTCTTGGGGTTCTCCAGCGCGCCGCCGATGAACTGGATCTCTTTCTGTACCAGATAACCGACCGCAGAGGGCAGATACGCGGCAACACCCGCGGTGGACGCATGGGCGCGGTGGTCGGAACCGAATGCGTCATTTACATACAGCTCGGCAAGAGACGCAAACGCCTTGCTGAGTTCCTCATCGTTCTTGGTCTCGCCCTTTTCAAAGCGGACGTTCTCTATCAGCATCGCTTCGCCGTCCTTCAGCTCCGCAGAAAGCTTATGGGCGTCGTCGCCGACAACGTCCTTCGCCATTTTCACCGCAAAGCCGAGATACTCGGAGAGACGGGCTGCAACAGGAGCCAGGGAGAACTCAGGATTGAACTCACCCTTGGGTCTGCCGAGATGGGAGCAAAGAATCACTCTGGCGCCGTTATCAAGAAGATACTTGATGGTGGGCAGCGCGGCGCGAATACGCTTATCGTCCGTGATCACGCCGTTTTCAAACTTTACGTTGAAATCACAGCGGACAAGAACGCGCTTGCCTTTTACGTCAAGATCTTCGACTGTCTTTTTGTTGAGTACACTCATGGGATAAACTCCTTTTCATATGATTTGATTAATTCACCATTGGTTATTTTATAATGTTTTGACGCGTAATGCAATAGAAAAATAAGATTTTAGTTTTTAGTTTTTCAAAACGGCGGTTTCTTCCGCGGACGGGGGCTGTAAATTCTGATTTATCGGCGCAGTTGGGCACACTCGCTTGTAGGGACGGCCACTGTGTCAAGAGAAACATGGTAAACACCAGTGTAAGGACATGGTATACAGATTACAACCTAGAGATATGACGTTCGATAAGCTGGCCGGAGAGGGCGTCAAACTCGGCGATTTTGAAATTGCGAAAGCAGGCAATGAAAGAATCCCCATGGGGATTCGGGCGAAATTCGATGTATTCGTCTATCATTGTTT
>JAFVBH010000013.1 GCA_017480115.1 Clostridia bacterium | reverse complement strand
TCTCGCCAATTTTTCTTAAAAACCAAATCGCGGAGCGATTTCCGAACCTTTTCCCTTTTTCCTTTTCCGTTTTCCCTGTAAAATCCAACCGCGAAGCGGTTCCGAAATTCCGCATTCCGCACTCCGCATTCCGCATTAAAAAAGACCGCCGTGGCGGTCTTTGCTTTATTTTGCGGTAACGGCGGCGTTCAGAGCGGCGGTCTTTGCTTCCAGACGCTTCTGTTGACGTTTTCTTCTCGCTTTGAAATTTAAAAATTCTTCCAGTTGCTTTTCCGTGGGGCCGCAGCTGCCAATGGTGATGCATTGCTTGTTGTACATGCCGCGGAAATCGCTGCCGCCGGTGACGAGCAGCTTATGCTCCTTTGCCAGCTTGAGCAGTCTGGCGGTGTCGGTCTCGCTGCAGACGGGGTGATACGCTTCGATGCCGTCCAGCCCCAGCGGAATCAGCCGTTCCGCAGCGTCGGCGCAGCCAAAGGCGACGGGATTTGCGAGAATCGCCAAACCTCCCGCGTCATGAATCGCCTGCAAAACGACTTCGGGCGACTTGAATTTCGGTTCCACCAGTATGGAATCTGCGCTCCCTTTTGTGAACAGCCTGTCGTGCAGCTCGCCGTAGATCGCGTCGGTATAGCCCGCCTCCATCAGCGCGTGCATGATATGCTGCTTGTAAATATTGGTCGAGCCGTTGGCTCTTTTTAAGATAAATTCCGAGGTAATGCCGAACTTGGCGGCTGCCTTGAACATCATAAGCTGCCCTGCCTTTTTGCGCATCAGCTGGTTCTCATGGCAGAGCCCCTCAAGCCTGTCCGGAAAATCCGGCTGGTAGCAGAGGATGTGGATCTCTTTGCCGTCGGTCTCGTCGGTGCAGGAAATCTCAACCCCGGGAACAACGTCGATCCCGCTCTTTTTGCCGATCATTCTGCCGCGGACGGTGCCCGCAAGACAGTCGCAGTCTGTGATGGAGATTACGCCGACGCCGTTTTTGGCGGCAAGCATGATTAATTCTTCAATCCCGACAGAGCCGTCGGAAAGCTTGGTGTGACAGTGAAGATCGCCCTTCATATTGGTTCAGCCACCTTTCGTGAGTTTTTGCAGGCGCCTCCGCGCGGAGAGCAAAAGGGTGTTTTTTGCGGTAAAAATATGTAAAATACCCGCAATTTAAACTATCATACAATAATATTTTACAGCAAAATAAAAACTTTTGCAAGCGATTTTGTCTGAAAATATGATAAATTGTAAAATTTATTTTATATTTTCAGGTGTGGACGGCAGAATTTAAGCAAAATGCGCAGGATTTCTATGCAGCGTGTAGATTATGCGACGGTATGAAATAAGTATGTAAAATTTTTTCAGCACGCAACAACAGAAGTTTTATCAGCAAATATGATGAAATTCCCTTGCCGTGCGTCGGAAGAAATAGACAAAATACCGCATTGTAACAGTTTATTCACAGCTTTTCAAAAGGGAAGTAATATCGCTGCTGTATCCTAATATACAGAATAGAATCCCTATGTGCACCAATCGGGAGATTCCTGCGGGAAATCCTTAACGTGCGGGTGGGTTCGCTATCACATTCATTCCAAGGAGGAATGCATATGTCAAATATCATGTTCAGAAATGCAGGTGTGACCAAGGGCGTCAATCGCGCGCTCAGCATTCTGCTGACGCTGGCGCTGCTGTTTACAACGGTATCCGTCGCCATTGTCCTGTCGCCGAAAGCGGAGGCAGCCATCGCCCCCGCCCAACAGCGGTATCAGTGGGCGTTGACCGTTACGGTTTCGGATGAAATCGACGTGTACGATAACTCCGTTGAACTGCGCGTTATTTTTCAGAAGAACAACGCCGCCGGCGAGACTTTCTCCCGAACGATCACGACCTCGAAGGACTTCTTTGAGAATACCGGCACAACGCGTTTCTCCTCCGCAATGTTCAACAATGACTCGGACTTTACCGAGGGCGCGTTCCCTGTTAACGTGTTTTATAAGGCGCAGCTGAAGCCGTTTTCATGGTGGCGTACCTATGACGCGACCATGACGCTGACGGTTACGGATATTGAAAATCCGAACGCAACGCCGTTTTCTGTTTCCCAGTCCATTAAGATTGACGGCAACGGCGACGGCAGCTGGTGGGACAATCTGGTCGGCAGATTGCAGGAGGGTCAGTATTTCATCGACGACGACGGTCAGTTGACTGACTTTGAGCGCAGCTATATCGCCGGTTATCCCTATGTGCGTTCCGCGAAGTTTGAGGGCGCGAAGGATATTTATATCCCCAGATCCCGCGCCGACGTTACCGCCCGTTACCATGTAGATCCCTTTGATAACTACGGCATCGAGTGGACGGCGAACGACGTCAACTGGTCGTATGAGACCAACGTGGAGGAAAGCAGCCCGCTGGTCAGATTTAACCCGGTCGCGACCTCCAAGGCGCAAAAGGCCAGAGATACGGACGTTATCTTTAAGGATAATGACAAGGACTATGACGTAACGCTGCAAACGCGCTATGCGCAGGTCACGGCGCTGACGCCCGCCAACAGCACAAAATGTAACTATAACGTGACGGTGCGTGTGCCCCATACGCTGTATGTGGATACCAACGGCGGCACCTACGGCGGCGAGATCGGCAATTCGATCCTCGTGACAAACAATCTGTATTCCAAGTACGGCAACGTCAGCGGCAACATTTACAATAACAAGTATACGCTGTCCACGCCTACAAAGTACGGGTATGCGTTCAAGGGCTGGCAGATCGTCTACGGTCCCGGCTCTGTGAACGGCAACGTCTTTACCGCCGGCAACGGCAACACCGTGCTGCAGGCGCAATGGGAAGCGACCGAGTATACGGTTTACTATAAGTTAACCGCGAATTCCGATCCCATCGCGCGGACGGATACCCATACGTTCGGTGACAAGTTTGATCTGCCGACGCTGGCGGAATTGGGCATGGATCGGCTCGGGTATACCTTTAACGGCTGGACGACGAACAAGGGGACTGAGACGTTCATCGACGGGCAGAAAGACGTACAGAATTTGTCGGGTGAAGATCTCGAGGTCTATCTGATCGCCAACTGGACGCCGATCACTTATCATATCGATTATGAATGGAACGGCGGCTCGACCAAGCGAACCGTTATCTATGATTTTACGGTAGAGGGCAGCCTCAACCTCAGAGATCCCAAGAGGACTGAATATGCGTTCGTGGGCTGGTATATCAACGAGCTTGAAACTGAAGCGGACGCGGCAAAGAAAAAGCTGATCTCCGGTCCCGATTTGATCGGCAATCCGAATCTGAAGGACGGCAAGAGTCTCGATCAGATTCTGCGTGAAGCGCACCCTGCGGATCCGTATACGATCCATGTGACCGCAGTGTGGATCCCGGCAGACTTTAAGATTACCTATGTCTTGGAAAATGATCAGATCGATAATGAAATGAACCCCGAAGCGTTCAGTAAGGAGCAGGTCGCTGATGGCAACAGCTTTACGCTGGACAATCCGAAGTGGATCGGTCACACCTTCCTCGGCTGGTCTGAGGACGGTCTTACCAATGAAGACGGGACTCCTGTAAACGCCAAGAAACCCTTTACAATCGATACGAAGAAAGATTATCTTCTGTACGCGCACTTTGAGTGGGCAAAATATACCCTCATTATGGACGGCAACGGCGCCGATAACGGCGATACCCCGCCCGTCACCAAGACCTACGGGCAGAACGCGCAGCTGAAAACCAATGGCTATTCCAGAACCGGCTACACGTTTAAGGGCTGGGCAACGACCCCCGAATGGCCCACCACCGTCGAGGGCGCAAAGTTCTTCCGGGACGGCGCGACGATTGACGATGACTCGCTGTATTCCGAGGACGCCCCCGAAGATGCAAAGGATGTTACGCTTTACGCGATTTGGGAGCCGATCAATTATACCATCACCTTTATCACCAACCGCGGCGAGTCGATCCCGCAGTTGACATATAACGAGGGCACCGATGATTACCTGCCCCTGCCCACCGCTCCCGGCTATAATTTCGTCGGTTGGGAGGTTCGGCACGCGGAGGGTACGTGGACGTCCAAGGGCAACATTATTGAAAAGGATTACAAGCTCGATCACGACTACGGCAACCTTGTCCTTCGTGAGTTGGAGTGGGAGCCCATTACCTACACCCTGCGTTTGAATTCCAATAACGGTAAGAACGGTATCGCGCTGCAGGAAGTCGTTTATGATACCAGATTTGTCATTGACGATCCGTACTTTGTGATGGACGGCTCAACGCTGATCGGTTGGGCGCGTGATCCCGAAGCGACGGCGCCTGAGTACTACGTCGGCGAATACATCTATGACGGTCTCGGCACTGTCGAGGGTGAAATCGTTGATTTGTATGCTGTTTGGGAGCATGATCAACTGACCGTTACCTTTATAAACGAATACGACGGCACCACGACGCGTGTTAACGTTGGCTACAGTGAGGCTGTAGAGGTTCCCGAAGCGCCCGCTTATATCAGCAGGGACGACGAGTCGCATTATGCATTCGTCCAATGGGACAGCGGCACTGCCGACCTGAACGACGTCAGAGAAAATATCACTGTAACCGCAGTTTACAGATCCGAAGATCATCAGTACTACACCGATGCGAACCGCGGTTATCTTGCGTCGAGCTGTACCCAGGAGGGCTATACAACGCTGGTCTGCGAAAACTGCGACCATACCATGCGGCAGACGTTGCCCCGCAGCGGTCATGAGATCGATGAGAACGGCTGGACCTATAATCCCGATACCCATACCCACACCGGACATTGTATCCGTGAGGACGCCGATGTTACAGAACGCTGCCGTTTCGACGATGGCGTGATTGAGGACGACGCGACCTACTTCGGCGGCAAAAAGATCGTTTATACCTGCGAGGTCTGCGGCGGTAAGTATGAAACCAATGTCCCTGCCGATCCCCATGTTCATCACGGCAACGAGGGTACAGCGACCTGCGTGGACAGAGCGATCTGTGTTGTTTGCGGGTTGCCCTACGGGGATTACGACAACACCAACCACGGCAACTTTATCGTTGTGGACGAAGTGGAAGCGACCTGCACCGAGGACGGGCACAGCGCGTATACCTATTGCGATCGCTGCCATGACTACATCGTCGAGCCGGTCACCTATAAGGCAACCGGACATAAGGACGCGAACAACGATGGTATTTGCGATATTTGCAGGACCTATATCCCGCTGGATAACAGAGATAATTCTCAGGAGAATGTAAGAAAATCCGGCGGCTTCGAGTGCTCCATGTGCAAGGGCACTGACGGCAAATTCACCGGAATCAAGGCGATCCGCCACTTCTTCGTACACATCACGGAGTGGTTCAAGAGCTTGTTCAGATTTTAAAAATTCAACAACAAACCCGTCGGGAATACCACCCGGCGGGTTTTTTCTGCAAAAAAGTGCGCCGCCGAAGCCGCGCACCAAAAATGCATAGCTCCGCTGACGCGACTCAGTTTTGCGATCCAAATATCTCAGCAAGCAAAATGGAGCCGGCATTTTTTACAAAAACAAAAATGCAATTGATACTAATCCCTGATAAAAACATGACATTCACTGCGGCTGAATTTCCGAGGGATTGCGTTATCCTCCTTGCCGGGCGACAGCCCGCCTGCGTCGTCTGCCTTGCCCCTCGAAAATTCTGCTCGCGCCTCTGTGTCAGTTTTTTATCAGGGATTAGTATGAGTACATTTAAATCGGTATTAAAACTAAGTCGCAACAACAATATACCACGAAAAGCCGTTACATGCAAGCAAAAAATAGGGGTTGGTTCTGTGAAATCAACCGCTGTCATGCAGTGGGAAAATATCAGTTGCTTTTCCGACATATTTCATGTATTATGATACTATAAATGAACCGTTCGGAGGCGGGCAAGTTGTTGTATTTTTTTCTGATCCTGTTGATTTTACTTTTGATCCTGTTTGTCGGCTGTTACTTTATCTTCCGCAAGCTGGTGTGGCGGCGGGTCCCCAAAGCGCCGGGCAAGCTGGCGCGGCTGCTGATCAAGGGCGGCGCCGATTCGCCGGAATTTGAACGCGATCAGCCTGCTGCAATGCGGAATTTAAACGCGCTGCCTTTGGAAAAGATTGCGTTGACCGCCAAGGACGGCGCGACGCTGCGGGGGCATCTGCTGGAGCCTGCGGCGGCGAATGACCGCGTAATCATTGCCTGCCACGGTATGGGCAGCACCGGCTGCGGTGAATTTTGCTTCTTTGCGCCCGATTTTTATAAAAAGGGCTATACGATCCTGCTGCCCGACCATCGCGGCTGCGGCGAGAGCGACGGCGATTTTATGGGCTTCGGCACGCATGAATCCCGCGATACGTTCTTATGGGTGCAGTACGCGAAAAAGCGGTATCCCGACCGGCATATCTTTCTGCTGGGCGTGTCCATGGGCGCGGCGACCGTGCTGATGATGAGCGGCAGACCCGGTATCCGCGACGTCAGCGGCATCATCGCCGACTGCGCCTATACGAACGCGTGGGACGAATTTTCCTATCAGTTAAAAAGCTCGTTCCATCTGCCGGATTTCCCGGCGCTGTACCTTTGCGACATGTACTGCCAAATGATCTGCAATTATTCGTTTAAGCAGGCGTCGCCCATCGACGCGGTAAAAAAGGCGAAGGCGCCTGTGCTGTTTATCCACGGCGCGGAGGATGCGCTGGTGCCGCCGTATATGCAGGGACTGCTTTACGATGCGTGCGCATCGGAAAAATACAGTTTGAAAATCGAGGGCGCGACGCATGCCCGCAGCTATTACACCAATCCGGAGCTTTACACCAAGGCGGTGGAGGCGTTTATGACGCAGACGCTGCGCCCCAAGACTCTGCGGATCCCGCAATACGAATAATTTCCCCAAAGAAAGAGTGATACCATGACCGGAAAGAAAAAGCCGACGATCCATACCGCCGCCACGGCGCATTTGGATACGGTGTGGAACTGGGATTTTGAAACGACAATCTCCGAATATCTTAAAAAGACCCTGGATATGAATTTCCGCCTGTTTGAAAAGTATCCGGAGTACGTTTTCAGCTTTGAAGGCAGCCGCAGGTATGAGCTGATGGAGGAATATTATCCCATTCGTTTTGATCGGCTGCGGAAATATATCGCCGAGGGCAGATGGCACGTCACGGGCAGCGCGTACGAAAACGGCGACGTCAATGTGCCGTCCCCGGAGGCGCTGTTCCGCAATATTTTGTTCGGACAGGACTATTTTATTAAAAAATTCGGCGTGAAAAGCGTGGATATTTATCTGCCGGACTGCTTCGGCTTCGGCTGGGCGCTGCCGTCGATCATGAAGCACGCGGGGCTGCTGGGCTTTACCACGCAAAAGCTGACCTGGGGCTCGGCGTACGGGATCCCCTTTGATCTCGGCATTTGGAAGGGCGTGGACGGCGCGGAGGTGTTCGCCTCGCTGAATCCGTTCAGCTACACCGGCGAGTTTAAAAAAATCAGAAAAGATAAAAAGATCGCCGATAAGCTTGCCGACAATCTCGCGAAGTATGATCTGCCCATGACCTATACGCTGCACGGCACCGGCGATACCGGCGGCGCGCCGACGGACCGTTCCGTCCGTACTGCGGTGACGGAGCTGCGAAAAAATGAGAAAAGCGACGTTGATGTGGCGATCGATCCCGTCGATCGGATTTTCAGCGAGATGCACGCGCTGCCCGACGAGGCAAAGGCAAAGCTGCCCGTATGGAACAATGAGCTGGTCGCCACCGACCATGGCGTGGGCGCGTATACCTCCAGAACCATCGGCAAACGCTGGAACAAACGGAACGAGCAGCTGGCGGACGCCGCAGAGCGCGCCGCTGTCGCCGCCGCGTGGCTGGGAACGGAAAAATACCCCGCCGACGTGCTGAACACCGCATGGAAACGCGTGATTGCGCACCAGTTCCACGATGATATTACCGGCACTTCGTTACAGCGCGTCTATCACCGAAGCTGGAACGACTATATGCTGTCGCTGAATCAGTTTGGCTCTGTTTATGAGGCGGCGGTGGAGAATATCGCGTCGTTGATGACGGTTCCCCGCACCAAGGGCATTGCCGTGGCGGTCAGCAATCCCACGGATACCGCAGTTGCGGAGCCGGTGGCATTCGCGGCGAATCTGCCCAAAGGGACGCTGTTTGTAAAAGTAAAGGATAAAGACGGCAAGGAAGTCCCCGCGCAATACTGCCGCGGTAAGGTCATTTTTATCGCAAGCGCGCCCGGCAACAGTGTCAGCATCTATACCGTGCTGCCCGCGCTGAAGCCGTATGGAAAGGATACCGGTCTGCGCGCGGCGGACAACTGTCTGGAAAATTATAAATATAAGCTGTCGCTGAACGCGAACGGCGATATTGCGTCGATTTATGATAAGGAATTGGGCAAAGAGCTGTTGAAAGCCCCGATCAGCATGGATATTCACGCCTACAAGGGCAGCAAAGCATGGCCGTCGTGGGAGCTGGATTATCCGGAGGTCATCGCCGCGCCCATAGGAAAAGCGTCTGAGCCGACCGTGACCCTGCGGGAATTCGGTCCCGCCCGCGCCGTGCTGGAGACGGTGCGGCATTACGGCGATTCGGTATTTGTCCAGCGGATTATTCTCGGCGCGTATAGCCCCGCGATCCGCGTGGAAAACGAGATCGAGTGGCGCGGCAGAGGACAGCTTTTGAAAACGCCCTTTACCTTTACGGTCGAAAATGAACAGGCGCGGTATGATCTCGGGTTGGGCGTAATTGCGCGCGGCACGGATACGCCCAAGCTCTATGAGGTGCCCGCGCAGAACTGGGCGGATATAAGCGGCGACGACTATGGCGTCGCGGTATTCAGCGAGTGTAAAAACGGCTGGGATCACCCCGCGCCCGATACGATTCGCCTGACCGGCATTCACACGCCGCTCTATGATTTTAGGGACGACAGCCTGCAAAGCATGCAGGATCTCGGTAAAAATATTTACGCGTTCGGCGTTTATGCCCACGGTGCGGACGGTTTGGCGGAAATACAGAAAAACGCCGCTGCGTTTGTGAACCCGCTATCCGTGTTTGCCGCTGTCCCCGGCAACAAGGGGCCCCTCGGCGGGCAGTTTGTATTTTCCGCCCTTAGCGACAACGGTGTGCTCACCAAGGCGATCAAGAAAGAGCTGAACGGCAGCCGCACGATCATTCGTGTGCAGGAGACGGCAGGCAAGGCGCATACGGGGGTTCGGTTGGAGATCGGCGCCGGGATCGCCGCGGCGGTATGTATGAACGCCATTGAGGAGGAATTGGGCGCCGCGACTGTGGAAAACGGCGCGCTGGTGTTTGATATCGCGCCCTATCAGCCGCTGACCTTTGCCCTTGCGCTTAAGCCTTCGGGCGTGGCGAGGAACCGGCACGGCTGCGCGGCGGTCGATCTGCCGCTGGATATTAACGTCTACTCCGCGTTCGCGCACCGACATGCCGGCGCTGTGGGCGGCTACACGATCCCGGCGGAGCAGTTTGTAAAAACCGTCACCTGCGGCAACGCGGTATTTCAGATGGCGGACGGCAAATATAACGCCCTTGCCGCCCGCGGACAAACGCTGCGCCTGCCCGCAGGCACAAAGGAAATCAGCTTTTTGGCGACAAGCGCCTGCGGCGATAAGCACGCCAAGTTTATCTGCGACGGGGAGAAAACAGAGGTCTATATCCCCGACTGCTTTGCTGCGATCGGCGCATGGGATCTTTACGGGTTGGAGGAAAAAGGCAGAATCAAAAACTGCCGTTTGGCGCATGCGTTTACCCATATGCATGCCGAGGGCGTTACCGCTGCCGCCAAGCAGTGTTATCTGTTCTCGGTCACGGTCAAGGCGCAGACGTCGATCACCCTGCCCTTTGATCCGGAAATTCTGGTGTTCGCCGCAGCGGCGTTCGACCGCGAACAGCCTGCCGGCGCACTTCAGCCGCTGTACGATACGCTGGAGGCGGAACCCTTTGATTATCAAATTCCCGAGGCGTTGCTGGGCAAGGTAAAGGCGCAGTAAACTTCCCCGCTGTTTTTGCGGCGTGTCGGTCGCGGTCAATCAAGATTTTTATTTGCATATATTGAATTTCCGGTGCGGACGTGCTACAATACCGCTGAAAAAAATTCGGTCAGGTGGGGTTGTATGGAGCTTCGGATTATGGATACCGCTGCGCAGATCGCGGCGCAGGCGGGGGAGATTTTCGTGCAGTGCGTCAAGGATAAACCGGACGCGTTGCTGGGGCTGGCGACCGGCGCGTCTCCCATCGCCCTGTATCGGTATCTGGTTGCGCAGTACAAGGCGGGCGCGGTGCGGTTTCGCAATGTGCGCACCTATAACCTTGATGAGTACTGCGGTTTGGCCGCTGACGACAGCAACAGCTATGCTGCGTTCATGCGGGAGCATCTGTTCCGCTTTTTGGATATCCCGCCGGAAAATACGCACATTCCCAACGGGTGCGCGCCGGATATTGCCGCAGAGTGCAAACGCTACGATGCGCTGATCGAGGCGATCGGCGGCGTGGATTTGCAGCTGCTGGGGATCGGCACCGACGGGCATATCGGCTTTAACGAACCGTCGGATCGATTTGCTGACGGCACATATAAGGTCAAACTGCATGAAAGCACAATCGCGGCGAACAGCCGATATTTTCAATACGGCGATATGCCGCAATATGCCATCACGATGGGCGTGGGTACAATTTTAAAAGCAAAAAAAATCGTCGTACTTGCCACAGGCGCCGGTAAGGCGAAAGCGGTGTATGACATGCTTAACGGCGCGGTCACCCCACACTGTCCCGCGTCGGCGCTGCAACGACACGCCGATACGGTGGTATTTTTGGATAAAGCTGCCGCATCGTTACTGTAATTTTTTATTTATTCTTTTTGATCTTCGCTTATGGGAAAGGACAAAGCGCCGAATGTATCCGATTTTCGGGCGCTTTGTCCTTACGCGTCTTCCCGGTATTCTATAATTTCCTCCACACGGCAATGCAGGATCGCGCATAAATCGTTCAGTTTGTTTGTGGTAATGCCCTGTCCTTTGCGGAGTCGATCGATCGTGGCGCTGCTGATTCCATATTTATTGATTAAAGAATATGTACTTTCTTTGCTTTTTTTCAATGTGTTCCAAAACGGTTCGTAGCTGATCATTTGTATCACCACTTCTATGGAAATTTGAAAGCATGCGCTTGATAACAGCTTTAAATATGACTAAAGCGCTATTTCGCATTCCCGGTTGTCGCCAACGAAATGCCGAAAAAACGCAAGAATAAATCCGCAGAGCCGCCCCGAAGGGCGCAACTGCGGATTGGTTACAGTGACTTTAAATGCGCCACCAGCGCCTGCGGCGTATTTTCCGGCAGGTCGAGGGTCTCGCGCGGTTCCTTGATATTCTCAAGGTAATGCGCGTCGGAGCTGTGCAGAAGCTGCATATGGTTTAACGCGGGGAAGCGCTGTTTCAGCGCTTCCGTTTTTGTTCTGTCATAGATTTCCGCGACGGTGAAGCCGAAGCTGTCGTCGATCATGCCGAGGTTGGACACGATGCTGTAGGAATCCCGGTCGATATGCGCCGGATAGCAAACACCGCCGAAACGGGCGACCTCTGCGATAATCCTGTCCTCGGTGACGGCGGACGCCGTGAGCAGCAGAATTTCTTCTTCGCCGAGGATCCCGTCCTCCGCGTCCATATAATATTGGTTGCCGAAAATTTTCGCCTTGTTTTTGATCGGCATCATTGTGGTCTTTATATAATCGGAAAACGCCTCCGCGCTGTCAACGTCCGCAAACAGACAGACGTTGTGTACCTCCTCCGCGGTGCATAGCTCCATACCGGGTACGACCGTGATCCCCGCCTGCCTGCCCGCCTCCATGGCGGCGCGGCAGTTGCCGCAGGTATTGTGGTCGGTCAGCGCGATCAAATCCAGCCCCATGATCTTTGCCATGTTGACAAGATTATAGGGCGTCATGTCGTTGTCCCCGCAGGGGGACAGGCAGGAATGCAGATGCAGGTCGTAGTAAAGCTTCATGATTGCAGAAATTCGTGTATTCTGATCGCCGTCTGATAGGCGCCGTCGCTTGTTTGCAGCACGCAGATTTCATTTTCCCGGGCGCGCTGCAGCGCGTCGGCGTCCAGCGGCGCGTTGTCTGTCAGAATAATACACGCCGCGTCGGTCAGCGCCGCCACGCCCATGCTGTTGATGTTGCCCATCACGGTCAGCCACGCGTCGCCCGCCTGCGCGCGGGACATGACCCAGCTCAGCAGATCGCCGCAATAGCAGCCGGTGACGGCGGCGGTTGGATCGCCCTGCGACAGGACGGTAAGCCCCAGCGCTTGCGTAAGGTCTTTGACGGTCATTTTTTATCCCCTCCGTCGGTGTTTTTCTTCTGTCGGAACGGCGGCGGAATCAGTTCCTCCACCGATTTCGGCAGCGCGGCGCCCTCCAGCTCGGCGCGGATACGGAAAATGCAGTCCTGCTCGCTGGTATAGCCCCGGACGATGTCCTCCGCCAGCGCGCGGCAGGAGGGCGCGCCGCAGGTGCCGCAGTCCAGCCGCGGGAAGGTCGATAAAATCTCGTTCAGGCGGTTCATTTTTTCCATGGCTTCTTTTAAATTGTCCGCCAGCTTCAGGGCGGGAATCTCCTCGGGACGCTTCTCCGCCGTCACGGCGGCAAGGGGGCTGTCCGCGATGTTATTCAGCGCCATGGGCAGGTATTTGCGCAGATTTTTCAGCCTGGATTTTGCGATGTACGGGTTTTCCGCCGTCAGCACGCCGCCGACGCAGCCGCCCATGCAGGCGTTCAGCTCCACAAACTCAATATCGTTGAGCTTTTCGTCCTCGATCTCGCTTAACACGTTGATACAGTTCTCGATACCGTCCACGGGCATGGACGCGTCCGACAGCGTCCCCGACGCCTCGCCCCCGGTCATGCCCCAGGAAATGCCGATCCTGCCCGCGTGCTGCAGCTCCGATTGCTCCCGCAGCTTCCCCAACTGATTGACAAGGGCGGGATAGATGTCGTTGATGGCGACCGCGCCGTCGATGCTGGATTTCTCGGATTCCTGCGAATGCCGGATCGCCGTGATCTTCGCCGGACAGGGGGTGATGAAGAACACGCCGATCTCTTCGGGGGCAAATCCGGTCTCCCGTACCGCCTTTTCCCGCGCCAGCCTGCCCGCCTCCTCCATCGGGGAGCGCAGGGGCAGAATGCGGTCGATCAGATTCGGGTACAGCACCGAGATCAGCCGCACGATCGCCGGACACGCCGAGGAGATCACGGGGCGGGAAAATTCCGGGTGTTCCCGCAAAAATTTCTTGGTTGCGTCGGAAATGCGCTCCGCCGCCGCCGCGACCTCGAATACGTCGTCAAAGCCGATGGCAAGCAGCGCGTTCAGCAGCAGGTTCACGTCGGTGACGTTGGCGATCTGTCCGTACAGCGACGGCGCGGGCAGCGCGACCTTATATTTGAATTTTTGAATGATCTCAATAGAATCCCGCTCGGCGTATTTTGCCTTATGCGGGCAGACGCGGATACATTCGCCGCAGTCGATGCAGCGCGCCGCCAGGATGATCGCCTTGCCGTTGCGCACGCGGATCGCCTGGGTGGGACAGCGCTGGATACAGTGAATGCAGCCCTGACATTTTTCCTTGTCAAGCCGGACGGAATGGTAGTATTTTTCCATAGAGATCACCCCTTTCGTTATAAAATTGATGATTGATCATGGACAATGGACAATTTCGGAACGCTGCGCGTTGATTATATTGATTATAATGAGGTACGGGGCGACGCCCCGTCCAAAATTGTCAATTATCCATTATCCGTTTCTACATAACGGTCATTTGTTAATGACCGTTATGTAGATTGTCGTGCCTTTGCCGACTTCGCTTTCGACCCGCAGCGCGTCGGAATATTTTTTGATGTTCGGCAGCCCCATGCCCGCGCCGAAGCCCAGCTGCCGCACGTTTTCGGGCGCGGTAGACCAGCCCTCCTGCATGGCAAGCTCGATATTCGGGATACCGGGACCGGTGTCCTTTAACACAACGTCGATCTGCTCCGGCGTAACGGACGCGTCGATGGTGCCGCCGTTGGCATGCACGACCATGTTGATTTCCGCCTCGTACACGGCGATGGCGACGTTGCGAATGATCTCGGGGGAGAAGCCGAGGGTTTTCAGCGTTTTTTTGATTTTACGGGATGCTTCGCCTGCGCAGGTAAAATCATTGCCGCTGACGTCATAATGCAGTGTAACAGCGTCCATTATCTGCCGCTTCTGCCTTTCATGCCGCCCGCATAGAGACGTCCGCAGGCGGTGAACATCTCAAACTGGGTGCCCAGCAGTACAATATCCGCATCGTTGGCAAGCTCGATCATGTCCAGATTCGGCTTTTTTCCGCGCACAAAGACGATGCATTGCATATCCATCATCTCCGCGGTGCGAATAACCTGGGCATTGACCAGTCCTGTCAGCAGTACCGCCTGCTCCTTGACAAAGGCAAGCACGTCGCTCATAAGGTCGCTGCCGCAGACGGTGCGGACGTCGCGGTCGAGACTGTCGGCGCCGGTAATGACGTCAGCGTCGAGAATTTTGACGATTTCACTGATTTTCATTTGAAAAAACCTCACAACATCGAGTCGAAATTAGAATTACTGCTTCATATTAGCACATTTTTTGTGAAAAATCCATATAAAACAGCTAAAAAAATCTGTCGCCCGCCGTCTTTTTTATGGAAATGTTATCGTCTTGCCGGATTGGTATAAATTTATGATCTTTTTTTGAAAAAAAGTATAGATTTATCGAATCGCTTATGATATAATCCAAAAGAATGCGGAGATATGCTTTCGCAGAGGATTTGAGCTTATGCTGCGCCGTTTTTTTGCGGTACGGCAGAGAACGGAGGAAATGCTAATGCAGAAAAAAATCAGCAAGATACCCTTCAAAGGCACACCCGAGCAGGAGGCGCGCCTGAAGGCTGTCATTGCGGAGTGTCAGGGCGATCAGTCCCGTCTGATGCACGTCATGCAGCAGGCGCAGGGCATTTACGGATACCTGCCTTATGAAGTGCAGGTCATGATCGCCGAGGGCATGGGGGTGCCGCTGGAAAAGGTCTACGGCGTCGCCACCTTTTACGCGCAGTTCGCGCTTTCGCCCAAGGGTAAGTATAATGTTTCGGTTTGTCTGGGTACGGCATGCTATGTCAAGGGTTCGCAGGACGTGCTGGATAAAATCTGCGCCGGTTTGGGCGTAGAGGCGGGCGAATGCTCGGCGGACGGGAATTTTTCCGTTGAGGAGTGCCGCTGCATCGGCGCCTGCGGTCTGGCGCCTGTATTTACGATCAACGGCGAGGTCTACGGTAAGGTCACCGCGGACGATGTGCCCGGGATTCTTGCGAAATATCAGAACGCGTAAGCATGCGGGAGTTATCTCTGAATATACTGGACGTCGCGCAAAATTCCGTTTCCGCGGGCGCGACCCGTATTGAAATCGACGTGCTGCAGGATACCGCTGCGCATACGCTGCTGATTCAGATCGCGGATAACGGCAGGGGGATGGACGAGGAAACCGTCCGCCGTCTGCCCGACCCGTTCTATACCACCCGCACCACCCGCAAGGTGGGCATGGGGGTGCCGCTGTTCAAAATGGCGGCGGAAATGACCGGCGGCAGCTTTGATATACAGTCGGCGGTGGGCGCGGGCACCACGGTCACGGCGGTGTTTCGCACCGACAGCGTGGATTTTACCCCGCTCGGCGACGTGGAGTCGTCGGTTTGCGCGCTGGTCACCATGAACGAGCAGATCGATTTTGTGTATACGCGCCGCGTGGACGGCAGGGAATTTGTCTTTGCGTCCGCCGAGATTCGCGAGATGCTGGACGGCGTGCCGCTGAATGAGCCTGCCGTCATGACGTGGCTTGCGGAATATCTTGCAGAGCATGCGGCGGCGGTTGCCGCCCCGCAGAAATGATACAGCCGGTTCCCCGGCAATACTTATGGAGGATTTAGCTATGAAGAGTGTAGAAGAATTGCTTGCCATAAAGAATAAGGTAAAAGGTCAGATGAGCGTCAGAAGCGAAAACGAGGAGGGCAATGTGCGTGTCCTCGTGGGTATGGCGACCTGCGGTATCGCCGCCGGCGCCCGCCCCGTGTTGAACGCGCTTGTTGAGGAAGTGGCAAAAAGAGGTTTGAACAATATTTATATCGCGCAGACCGGCTGCATCGGCGTTTGCCAGTATGAGCCGATCGTCGAGGTGCTGGAGCCGGGCAAGGAGAAGGTCACCTATTGTAAAATGACCCCCGAAAAGGCGGTCAGGGTCGTGACCGATCACCTTGTCAACGGGCAGCCCGTCGCCGAATATACCATCGGCGCGGCGACGAAGTAATCATAGGGAGGAAAGAGATATGTATCGTTCGCACGTACTTGTGTGCGGAGGCACCGGTTGTACCTCTTCACACAGCCCCGAGATCATTGAGGCGCTTAACGCGCAGCTCAAGGAAAAAGGGCTGGAAAGCGAAGTGCAGGTCGTCAGGACAGGCTGCTTCGGTCTTTGCTCGCTTGGTCCCATTATGATTGTTTATCCTGAGGGCTGCTTCTACAGCCAGGTCAAGGTGGATGACGTCCCCGAGATCGTGGAGGAGCATTTGCTCAAGGGGCGTATTGTCCGCCGTCTGCTTTACAGCGAGACCGCGCAGGCGGAGGAGATCAAGCCTCTCAATGAGACCAATTTCTATAAAAAACAGCATCGTGTCGCGCTGCGCAACTGCGGCGTGATCGATCCCGAAAATATCGACGAATACATCGGCGCCGACGGCTATCAGGCGCTGGCGAAGTGCCTGACCGAGCTGACCCCGGAGGAGGTCGTCAAGATCGTCTCCGATTCCGGTCTGCGCGGCAGAGGCGGCGGCGGCTTCCCCACCGGCAGAAAGTGGAGCTTTACCGCGGCGAACAAGGCGGATCAGAAGTACGTCGTCTGTAACGCGGACGAGGGCGATCCCGGCGCGTTCATGGATCGTTCCGTTTTGGAGGGCGATCCCCACTGTATCGTAGAGGCAATGGCGATCTGCGGCTACGCCACCGGCGCGACCGAGGGCTATGTTTACGTCCGCGCGGAGTATCCCATCGCGGTCGAGCGCTTGCAGAAAGCGATCAAGGACGCGCGGGCATACGGTCTTTTGGGAAAGAATATTTTCAATTCCGGCTTTGACTTCGATCTGCATGTGCGTTTGGGCGCGGGCGCGTTCGTCTGCGGCGAGGAGACCGCGCTGATGACCTCGATCGAGGGCAACCGCGGCGAGCCCCGTCCCCGTCCGCCCTATCCGGCGGTCAAGGGGCTGTTCGGCAAGCCCACCACCGAAAATAACGTGGAAACCTTTGCGAATATTCCCCAGATCATTCTGAACGGTCCCGCGTTCTTCAATACCATCGGCACCGAGACCTCCAAGGGCACCAAGGTGTTCGCCCTGGGCGGCAAGATCACCAATACCGGCCTTGTGGAGATCCCCATGGGGACGACCCTGCGGGAGATCGTCGAGGACATCGGCGGCGGTATCCCCAACGGCAAAAAGTTCAAGGCGGCGCAGACCGGCGGTCCCTCCGGCGGCTGTATCCCCGCGGAATATCTGGATACGCCCATGGATTACGACAGCCTGTTGAAGATCGGCGCGATGGTCGGCTCCGGCGGTCTGATCATCATGGACGAGACCTCCTGCATGGTGGATATCGCGAAGTTCTTCCTGAAGTTCACCGTTGACGAGTCCTGCGGCAAGTGTACGCCCTGCCGCGTCGGTACCAGACGGCTGCTGGAGCTGCTGGAGAAGATCACCGACGGCAACGGCACCATGGAGGATCTCGACACCATGGAGGCGCTCTGCTACTACATTAAGGATAACTCGCTGTGCGGCCTCGGGCAGACCGCGCCCAACCCGGTGCTGTCCTCTTACCGCCATTTCAAGGACGAGTATATCGCCCATGTAAAGGACAAGAAGTGCCCCGCCGGCGCATGTAAGAACCTGACCCAGATCGTGATCGACGCCGAGAAGTGCAAGGGCTGCACCGCCTGCGAGAGAAAGTGCCCGGTGGGCGCGATTTCCGGCACGGTCAGAAATCCCCACGTGATCGATCAGAGCAAGTGTATCAAGTGCGGCGCTTGTATCGAGACCTGCCGTTTCGGCGCTATTTCGCGGAAATAAGGAGGAACGGAACAATGAGTAACGTAAATATCAAAATCAATAACAGGGAATATTCCGTTCCCGCCGGGGTCAGCATTTTAGAGGCTGCCCGCCTTGCCGGAATCGAGATCCCGACCCTGTGCTATCTGAAAGAGATCAACGAGATCGGCGCCTGCCGCGTCTGCGTGGTGGAGGTCAAGGGCGCAAGAAGCCTGGTCGCCGCCTGCGTGTTCCCCGTCAGCGAGGGCATGGAGATCATCACCAATTCCCCCAAGGTCATCGAGGCGCGCAAGACCACGCTGGAGCTGATCCTTTCCACCCATAAGCAGGAATGTCTGTCCTGCGTGCGTTCGGGCAACTGTGAGCTGCAAAAGCTGAGCAGGGATTACGGCATTGCCGATTCTCACCGCTTTGCGGGCTTCACCCCGAAATATGAGATCGACGCGTCCGCGTCCCATATGTACAGAGATAACGAAAAGTGCGTGCTTTGCCGCCGCTGCGTGGCTGTCTGCTCCAAAAATCAGGCGGTCGGCGTGATCGGCGCGAATGACCGCGGTATCGATACGCATATCGCCTCTCCGTTCGAGCGGCCGCTGGCGGATACCGCCTGCGTTTCCTGCGGCCAGTGCATCACCGCCTGCCCGACCGGCGCGCTGAGCGAGCGCGACGACACCCAGCGCGTATTTGACGCCATCAACGATCCCAAAAAGCACGTGATCGTGCAGACCGCCCCGGCGATCCGCGTGGGGCTGGGCGAGGAGTTCGGCTATCCCATGGGGTCTGTCGTCACCGGCAAGATGGTCGCCGCGCTCAGAAGACTGGGCTTTGACCGTGTGTTCGATACCAATTTTTCCGCCGACCTGACCATTATGGAGGAAGCGAACGAGTTTATCGACAGATATACCAAAAAGGAAAATCTGCCCATTATTACCTCCTGCTCCCCCGGCTGGATCAAGTTTTGCGAGTACTATTATCCCGAGATGATCCCCCATCTGTCCACCTGCAAATCCCCCATGGGTATGTTCGGCGCGACGGCAAAGACCTTCTATGCCGAGCGCGAGGGCATCGATCCCAAGGATATTTTCTCCGTCGCCGTGATGCCCTGCACTGCCAAGAAGTTTGAAGCGGAGCGGTTGGATCACACTGCGGTGGAGGGACTTGCGGACATCGACGCGGTCATCACCACCCGCGAGCTTGCCCGCATGATTAAGAAAGAGGGCATTCTCTTTAACGTCCTGCCCGACGAGACGTTTGACGCGCCCTTCGGGCTTGGCTCCGGCGCGGGTACGATCTTCGGCGCGACCGGCGGCGTTATGGAGGCGGCGCTGCGTACCGCTTATGAGAAGCTGACCGGCGACAGCCTGACCGACGAGAATATCAATTTCACCGATGTGCGCGGCACCAAGGGGATTAAAGAAGCGACCTATGAGATCGCGGGCAACACCGTGCGCGTGGCGGTCGCCTCCGGGCTTGCCAACGCCAAGAAATTGCTGGATATGGTGAAATCCGGCGAAAAGAGCTATGATTTCATCGAGATCATGGCGTGCCCCGGCGGCTGCGTCAACGGCGGCGGTCAGCCGATTCAGCCCGCGTCTGTACGCAACAATGTGGACATTCGCGCCGTCCGCGCGGCGGGTCTGTATGAGGACGATAAGCATCTGCCCGTCAGAAAGTCCCACGAGAATCCGGACATCAAGCAGGTTTACGACGAGTTCTTCTGCGCGCCCGGCAGCCATAAGGCGCACGCGATCCTGCATACCGGCTATACCGCAAGAAGCAAGTATTGATCGGCAAAAACAGCAAATAGCGTCTAAAGTCGTAGGTCGTCAGCCGCAGAAACTTTGCGGCAGCGGCTTACGGCTTTGTTTTTCCTCGGGAAATCGGAGGCGGACGGCTGCTGATGTCGGCTATTTTTTGTCTTGCGGAAAATTTTTTGCGTCATTTTTATTTACTTTTTAAAATCAGGATTGTATAATTATGATGTAAAGGGGTGAATCCCATGAGAAAAATACTTGCTGTAATGCTTGCGGCAGTTATGCTGCTGTCTGTATTTGCGGTACCTTCGTTTGCCGCGCAGGCATATCCGGAAAGCGACCATGCCTATGCGGATAATACGGTGGAGACATGGACATATACCGCCGACGTGCCTGCCGACGGTCTGTTGGTGACGTTCTCGAAGGATACCTACGTGGAGCCGTTTGCCGAGGTCGTCCGCGTGCCTGCCGAATCGCAGACGCTGACGGTCGGCGAGTTGTTCGACGCGGACGTGAAAACCGGCGATTATCTTGCGCTGTACGACGGCAACGACGCGCTGGTCGGTTATTACGACGGCGACGCGCTTGCCGGTGAGACGGTCTATGTGTCGGGCAATTCGTTTTCGGTCACGCTGGTGTCCGACGCCGGTGTTTCCGGCTACGGCTTCGCGATTGATACGGTGCTGCCGATTTTTGATTCGGATACGGTCACGGTGACATATCATTCCTCGCTGGACGGCGTTCAACCGTATACCAGAACATATTCCGCATCCCGTCCCGGCTATGCCGACGATTCCTACCGCGGCAGCGTTCTTGCGTTTGACGGCATTCCCGCCGATCTGGCGCTTGCAGGCTGGGCGACCGAGGAGGGCGGCAAAATCGCATACAACCGCGGCGATCCGCTGCCCGCCGACGCAGGCGAGCTGGAGCTTTGGGCGGTATGGGTCAAGATGGCGCTGGGCGCCGAGGAGATCTTTACCTTTAACAATTCCAAATATTACTTTGTAGATGAAAATAATCAGGGATATTACATCAGCGCGGATGATTACCGCACCATGCAGCTGAATCTGTATAAGAATTTCGGCCCCGGCCCGCTGCCCGCGACGATCGTTTCCATTGTGCTGTCCACGTATCCGAATTGGAGCTGGCGCGGTTCCTGCTATGGCATGTCCACCGTGGCTGCGCTGCAGCATTTCGGGCTGATTGACGTTCTCAACCTGCAAAACGCCGAAAATCTCAGCCAGATGGAAGCCGACGACGCGCTGATCAGCTTTATCAACTATTATCAGGCGCAGGCGGCAAGCAGCTGGCTGACGGAAAACAAGGCGGCGAGCCAAGGTTCGCCGATGTATCAGACCCAACTGGAAAATATGTACAAATCCGTATGCGACGGCAATCTCGTGCTGTTTACGTTTTATCCGGGGACGGCGTTTATTACAACCGGGCATACCGTGCTGCTGACCGGCGGTTATGACGACGCGGAAGGCAATCACGTGATCGTCGCCTATGACTGCAACCGGCCCTATACGTATGCCAACGGCAGATATGACAGCCGGTTTGTTATCAGCCCCGATTACACAAAGATCGCTTATGACGGAAATGAGGCGCTCGGCTCGTTCAACTGGACAGATCATTATGAGCAGTTTACTTCGTTCTCCATTTATAATGACGGTAATCCGCTGACTTGGTACGCAAGATGGTTCTCCCACTTTATTGAAGCGGTTAAAGCCATCTTCCGGTCGATTGCCGTTCTGTTCCGCCGCTGAGAGAGATAACCTTTTATAAAAGCCCCCGAAAGGCGTTGCCTTTCGGGGGCTTGCTCGATTTTTGCGTGGCCTTAATTAATACTCCTCGTCGTCGGTATTGTCGCCCTGCCCGAACGGGAGAAGACCGCGTATGGTGCTCAGACCGGAATTGATCAGCGAGGTCAATTCCTCCTGCGTTGAGGGAAGCTGTACGCCTGCCATGCTCATGCCGGTCACAATGATTGACAGCACGGCTCTGAACAGTTTGTAAAAACTCATTGCTCTCATGTTTATATCCTCCGAACTTGATTTTATGATTCTACGGTCTCATTATACGATTTTTCGATGGGAGCTGTCAATAGGAAAATATCATTCCGACAGTTTGTGAATAAACAGACCGCTCAGCAGCTTCGGTTCAAACCACGTGGACTTGGGGGGCATGACGAGATTCGCGTCCGCAATCGCCATCAGATCGTCCAGCGTGGTAGGATACATGGAAAATGCCAGCCGCATGTCGCTGTTCGCGCGTTTTTCCAGCTCCGCAAGCCCGCGGATACCGCCGACAAAGTCGATGCGCTTGTCGGTACGCGGATCGTCGATGCCGAAGATGGGCGCGATCACATGATTCTGCAAAATGGAAACGTCCAGCCGCGCCACGGGGTCGGATTCGTCAACGAGCCCGGGCTTTGCCTTAAGGGCGTACCACTGCCCGTCCGTATACATGCCGAAGGTGTGCTTTTCGGCGGGCTTATACGCCTGCGCGCCGACGGGCGTAACCGTGAACTTTTCTTCCAGCGCGGCGATCAGCTCCGGCACGGTGTTGCCGTTCAGATCGGCAAGCACGCGATTATAGTCGAGAATTTCCAGCTCGTCGCTCTTGAACAGTACCGCAAGGAAATAATTAAATTCCTCTTCGCCGGTGTAATCGGGGTTCTGTTCCCGCCGTTTGAGACCCACCTTGACCGCGCTCGCCGCTCTGTGGTGACCATCGGCAATATAAAGGCTTTCGACGCCCGCAAACGCGTCGGTCAGCGCCTGAACGTCCGCCGCGTCGCTGACGACCCATACGGTATTTGTAATGCCGTCGTCGGTGATAAAATCATATTCGGGCGTACCTGCGGTATATTTAGCAAGGATCGCGTCTACCGCGTCGCTGCCACGGTAGGTCAGAAAGATCGGACCGGTATTGGCGTCGCAGGCATCCACATGGCGGATACGGTCCGCTTCCTTATCCGCACGGGTGAACTCGTGTTTTTTGATAACGTTGTGCAGATAATCGTCCACCGATACGCAGCCTACGATGCCGGTCTGGGCGCGGCCGTTCATGATCTGGCGATAGACATACAGGGTGGGCGCCGTCTCCTGCTGCATATAGCCGTCCGCCGACAGCGCGTTCAGGTTCTTCGCCGCTTTCGCGTAAACCGCGTCGCTGTAAAGGTCGGCGCTCTCGGGCAGATCGACCTCCGCTTTATCCACGTGGATAAAGGAGAGGGGATTGTCTTTTACCATTTCCCGCGCCTCGGCGCTGTTCATTACGTCGTAAGGCAGCGCGGCGATTTTTTCTACATATTCCTTTTTCGGGCGAATCGCCTTAAAGGGTCTTAACACTGACATATACATCAATCCTTTCAGATTCTTCTTATTTCGTAAAATACAGTTGTGAGGTACTGCCTCGGAAATAGACGCCCGCAGCATTGGCATTGCGGACAAAATAGGTGCTGCCCTGCAGCGCGGGCAGGAACACCGCGTTGTCCCGCAGCTCTTTCAGCAGCAGATTTGCCGCTTCTGCCTGCGCTGTCGCAGTGCGCGCGCCGCAAAGCGCCGTGAAATTTTTATCGTAGCTTTCGGACGCGTATCCGGTCAGATTTTCGGCTGCGCCGGAAACAAACGCGGAAAGAAAATCGATATAGGAATCGCTTGCCGCCTGCAGGGGATAGAACGCCGCTTCGTAGTCGCCGCTGTTGACGGCATTGAGCAGGTCATTGGCGGCAACGGCGTTGATCTTGACGTTCATGGTGATGCCCAGCGTTTTCTGCCAGTGCTGCATCTGCTGCTTTAACATATCTTCATGCGCGGCGGTGCAAAGCACGGTAATTTCCGCCTTCTCCGTTCCCAGCTCCGCAAGCCCGGCCTTCAGCGCGGTTTTTGCGGCGGGGACATTCTCTGCCGGCAGCTTATTTTCCGTTACGCCGTCGGGCAGCGAAGCCGCCGTTATGGCGGGGAAATAGCTCTGCGTGCCGGAAAATATATCGTTATCGGCAGAAAGGATCAACGCTTGCCGAAGCGCGGGGGTGGCGGCAGTGCCGGCGCTGCAATTGAAAATCAGCGCGTGCAGTACGTCGTTGATCTCGGTCACGGTATAATCGGAATCTACCGTGTCCGGCGAAAAGGCGGTGATATTGGTGATCCCCGCGCTGTAAACGCCGTCCGCCAGCTTGTCGTTCATCTTCTGCGCGTCCTCGTTATAGTAGAACCAGACCGCGTCGGCGCCGACGGCGCGCAGACCGGTATATTCATCGTCCTTGGAAATGCGGTAAAGGGATTTTTCCTCCCATCGGGTCAGGTAATAGGGACCGTTGTAGATCAGATACCCTCTGCCCAAGCCGTATCTGCCGCCGCAAAGCTCAAAAAACTCCTCGTGGCAGGGGGCTGCCTCCGGCATGGACAGCTTGGTCAGGAAATCGGGATCGTCGTAGGCGGTGGTGATGGTCAGCGTATAGTCCGAGCTTGCGGTGACCGCAATGGTGTCGGGGGCGACCAGTCCTGCGCGGGCTTCGGTGAAATTTTGTATGGAATCAAAAATATAGGCGGCGGGTGCGTCCGTTTCCGGGGACGCCAGCCGACGAAACGCAAATACAAAGTCCGCAGCGGTTACCACGGGCGCATAGGTTTTGGGGATCTTGTCCGCAAACGTGTTCAGCACCACGTCGGGAATCTTCCATGCCGCGTCGGCGCGCAGACGGAACGTGTACATTCTGCCGTGCTGCTCCCAGCTTTCTGCGGCGGCGGGAATGATATTGCCGTCCGCATCCTGTGCCACCAGACAGTCAAAGCAATTCGTAATGACGGTTCTTGCCGTGGGGGCGGTCGTATACTGGGGATCAAAGGTGCGCACATCGTCGGTGACGGGGTAGGAGAAGTTCAGGCTCTTACTGCGTGAACAGCCGGAAAATAAGCCTGTTGTCAGTGCCAGCGCCAACAGGACGCAAATGAGTTTCTTGCGCATGGTCGCTCCTCCTTCAGAAATTTTATATAGCGTAATTATTTATAGTATAACAAAGCGACTTCGTATTTTCCATACTTTCGGAAAATTTTAATTATTTTTATTTGTGAAATAACACGAATGCAGATTGCAAATTTTAACGTAATGTTGTATGATGTATATATATGTCCGTTAGAAAGGAACCTGTATGGATACAATGATCGTTTTTTATATTTTGTCTGGGGTGATGATTACCGGTATTCTGGTGATCATCGCGCTGCTGCTAAAAAATGACGGCAAAACCGCCGAGGCGCTGTTGAAAACCCAGACCGGGCTGGACGCGCTGAGCCGTACCGTGGCGGACGAATTTGCCCGTTCCCGCAGCGATACGCTGCAGGCGACCGACGCCGTCCGCAGAGACACGGCGATACAGATTCGCGGCATTGCGGACCGTCTGGAAAAGATGAACAAGCATACCTTGGAGCATGAGCTGCAGCTGAATCAACTTTTGAATAATTCTATGAATCAGCTGCAGGAAAAAAATATTGCCCAGAGCGAGAAGCAAACGCGCATGCTTTCCGAAGCGCTGGAACGGATCCGCACCGGCAACGAACAAAAGCTGGAACAGATGCGCATGACCGTCAGTGAAAAGCTGGACGAGACGCTGCAAAAGCGGCTGGACGCATCGTTTGAGACGGTGTCGAAGCAGCTGGAAAATTTGTATAAATCCCTGGGTGAGATGAAGGAGCTGTCCACCGGCGTGACGGATAACGTCACCGCGCTGAATCGGGTGCTGACCAACGTCAAGACCCGCGGCACGTGGGCGGAGGTGCAGCTGAAGGGGATCCTTGATCAAATTATTCCCGGCAGATACGTGGAGAATTTCAGCCCCAAGGGCACGGATAACAAGGTGGAATTTGCCGTGATTATTCCCGCCGGCGACGGCAGCCGGACCTATATGCCGCTGGATTCCAAATTCCCCGTAGAGGATTATATCCGCATTCAGCAGGCGGCGGAGGCAGCCGATCCCGAAGCGCTCGCCGCAGCGCGGAAAGCTCTGCGGCAGCGGGTCATCAATGAAGCCCGCGACGTTTCGTCGAAATACATCAGCGTTCCCGAAACGACGCCCTTTGCGGTGATGTACCTCGCCACCGAGGGACTGTACGCCGAGGTGCTGTCCGCCGATGACGCATTGGCGGAAAAGCTGCATGCCGATTATAATATTCTGTTGGCGGGACCCTCCACGGTGACGGCGCTGCTGAACTCCCTCGCTATGGGCTTTCGTACGCTGGCGGTCAACGAAAAGGCGGCGGAAATTCGCAAAATGCTCGCCGCGGTCAAGACGCAGTACGAAAAATTCGGCGGCCTGCTGGATAAGGCGCAAAAAAAGGTCGAGGAGGCAGGCAAGGTTATCGACGACGCCCGTTTCCGCTCCACGCAGATTCAAAAGAAGCTGGGAAAGGTGGACGCGGTGGAGACCGGCGAGGCGGAACAGCTGCTGTTCGACGACACGGAGTAAGAGTTGGCTTAATTTTTTGAATCCTCAGAGAATTTACATACAGAAAGGAAACGTTACACTATGAAACACCCTGAAATCGTAAGACAGATGACGCTGGAGGAAAAGGCGGCGTTCTGCGACGGTAAGGATTTCTGGCATCTGAAATCGCTGGAGCGGTTGGAGCTGCCCGAGATCATGGTCACCGACGGCCCCCACGGGCTGCGTAAGCAGCTGGATAAAAAAGAGGGCATGGAGCTGCTGACCAGCGCGCCTGCAACCTGTTTCCCCACCGCCGTGACTACGGCGAGCTCGTGGGACCCGGATATGATCTTTGAAATGGGCGAGGCAATGGC
Source organism: Clostridia bacterium (assembly GCA_017480115.1). Classification (GTDB taxonomy): domain Bacteria; phylum Bacillota; class Clostridia; order Oscillospirales; family Acutalibacteraceae; genus RGIG2774. The sequence goes on along the minus strand of JAFVBH010000013.1, from coordinate 7,452 downwards.
GCAGGAGGCGCTGCAGGAGGGCGTATCCGTGATTCTCGGTCCCGGCACCAATATTAAACGCTCCCCTCTCTGCGGCAGAAACTTTGAGTATTTCTCCGAGGACCCCTATCTTGCGGGCAAAATGTCCGCAGGCTTTATCAAGGGCGTGCAGTCGAAGCAGATCGGCACTTCGTTAAAGCATTTTGCGGGCAACAATCAGGAAAAACGCCGCATGACAGTTAATACCGTCGCCGATGAAAGAACGCTCAGAGAGATTTATCTGACCGCCTTTGAGATCGCGGTCAAGGAGTCTCAACCGTGGACGATCATGAGTTCCTATAACCGTTTGAACGGCACTTACGCGTCCGAAAACAAATGGCTGCTCACCGACGTTCTGCGGGACGAATGGGGCTTTGAGGGGCTTGTTGTGACCGACTGGGGCGCGGAAAATCTGCGCGCGGAAGGCATCAAGGCGGGCAACGATCTGGAAATGCCCACCTCCTTCGGCATCGGCGCGCAGGCGATCATTGACGCTGTAAATAACGGCGACCTATCAGAGGAGCAGCTGGACGTGTGCGTGGACCGCGTCGTGGATTTGATCCTCAAGGGCGCGGCCGCCAGACAGAATTATACCTATGATAAGCAGGCGCATAACGCGCTTGCCCGCAGAATCGCGGCAAATTCCGCCGTGCTGCTGAAAAATGACGACGGGCTGCTGCCGCTGGATCCCGGGCGTTCTGTCGCCGTGATCGGCGAAATGGCGCGCGCCCCCCGCTATCAGGGCGCAGGCTCCTCCGGCATCAATCCGAATATGCTGGATAACGCCTTTGATAAACTTTTAGAAGCGGGCGTACATGCGTTGTACAGCCCCGGCTACAGTAAGAAAGACAATACCCCCAACGCCGCGCTGATCGCGGAGGCAGTCGCCACTGCAAAGAAAGCGCAGACTGCGGTGGTCTTTATCGGCTTGACGGAGGAATACGAGGCGGAGGGCTATGACCGCGAGCATATGCGCCTCCCCGACGCGCATAACGCGTTGGTTTCCGCCGTTGCCGCGGCAAATCCCAATACCGTCGTGGTGCTGCAGGGCGGCTCCCCCGTGGAAATGCCGTGGCTGGGCAAGGTCAAGGCGGTGCTGAATACCTATCTGGGCGGTCAGGCGTCCGGCGCGGCGACTGCCGATGTGTTGACCGGCGCGGTGACGCCCTCCGGCAAGCTTGCCGAGACGTATCCCGTGGCGTATGCCGACAATCCTTCGGTGAATTATTTCCCCGGCACAAAGGTGTCTGTGGAGTACCGCGAGGGCATCTACGTTGGCTACCGGTATTACGATACCGCGAAAAAGGACGTGCTGTTCCCGTTCGGCTACGGGCTGTCCTATACAACGTTTGCGTATTCCGGCTTGAAGCTCTCGAAAAAGAAGATCGCCGATACCGATACGCTGACCGTGTCCTTTAAAGTGAAAAACACCGGAACGACGGACGGCGCGGAGATCGCGCAGGTCTACGTGAAGGATAACGAGAGCACGATCTACCGTCCCGAAAAGGAGCTGAAAGGCTTCGTCAAGGTGTTCCTGAAGGCGGGCGAGGAAAAGACCGTCTCTGTCGAGCTGTCCAAACGCGCGTTTGCGTTCTATAATGTCGATCTGCACGACTGGCAGGTGGAATCCGGCGATTTTACGATTCTTGTCGGCGCGTCCTCCCGCGATATTCGTCTGGAAGGTAAAGTACAGGTGACCTCGACCTGCGACGCCGCGATCCCCGACTACAGAGAGACGGCACCCGAGTATTATACCGCAGACGTGTCGGCGGTCTCCGACGCGTCCTTTGCGGCGGTGCTGGGGTATGAGATCCCTCCCTGTGCGCGTGATCCGTACGCGCCGCTGACGATCACCAACACGCTGGAGGACGCGGAGGATTCCGCGCGCGGCGCGGCGATCAATAAACTGATTAACACCCTGCTGAAAGCCATGTCCGGCGGCGACGAAGCCAATGCCCGCATGATGAAAGCCATGGCGCTGCAAATCCCGATCCGCAATTTTGTTTCCATGAGCATGGGTGTATTCAGTCCTGCCATGGCGGACGCGCTGGTGGATATGCTCAACGGCGGCAAGATGGCGGCGGATATCGGAAAGATCGCCGCAGGGCTTGCCAAATCCGCGAAAAATATCAAAATGTTAATCAATTCGATTTAAAAAAACGCGCAAAATTAAAGGAGACCTTGCGATGGAACATGCGCAGACTGTAAAAAAATCGATACCGGCAGCGCTGAAGGCGCTGCTGGGGAACGGGCCGTATATGCTGTCGTTGACGCTGACGGCGGTCATCGCCTACGGATTTTCCGTAGCGCATAATTCCATCAGCGTGGACGATTTTACGTCGGAAATTTATTACCCGTGGGGCGGCGATATGGTGGCGCAGGGGCGCTTTACCATCGTGCTGTTTGCCCATATCTTCCGCATGCTGAAAAATGTGCCGTATTTTTGTGATGTACTGAGCGTGGTGTGCTTTGCGCTGGCGGCGATGCTGTTTTGCATTTTCTTCGACCGCGCCATGGGCGGCAGTCTGTCCGACGGGGCGAAGATCGTGTTCTCCTGCGTGCTGGTGTCGTATCCGGCGATTCATGAGATTTTTGTTTACGGCGGCGGCAATTTTAATGTCTGCCTCGGGTATGTGATGACCGCGGCGGCGCTGCTGCTGTTTCAGCGTTGGTATGCGGAGAAAAAACGCGCTGCCCTTGTGTGGCTGGCGGTCGATCTGTTCTTCGTGGTCTCCCTGTATGAATCCTTTGCGGTGGTATTTCTCTGCGGCGTAATCATGCTGCTGCTCCTGAATTTTTATTACAATCCCGACGACGCCGAGCGCGCCCGCTTCGGTAACGTGCTCGGCAAAGGCTTGGTCGCTATCGGCATTCTCGCCGCCGCAGTGATCGCGGAGTTCGTATGCGGCAGACTGGTCTTGAAGCTGACCGGCATGGAAGCCAGCGTCAACGCAGCGAACAGTCTTTTATGGCTGGATCCGGCGTCGAATCCAAAAGAACTGATCGTGATGCTGCTTTCCGATTACGCGCTGTTGTATATCGTGTCCGCGCCCCACTATCTGCCGATCCTGATCTTTGATGTGTTTGTCGTGATCGGGCTTGTATGGGGCGTCGCTGCGTGGATCCGCCATAAAAATTTTACGGTGGGCGCGCTGTTCCTTTCGCTGGTGTTTTTGCAGTTTTTCCTTTCGCTGCTGGGCGGTCAGGTGTCGCCGCTGCGTACCTGCCAGCAATACGGGGTCTATATCGCGTTCCTCTCCATGCTTATGTTCGTACGCTGCAATCGGTTTGCGTCGCGCGCAAAAAAGCCTGCGCTGCGGCGGGCGCTGCCGGTCATTTCCGGGCTGCTGGCATTTTGGCTGATCTTTGTGCAGGCGTACGATCTGAACAATTGGCTGTGTCTCGACGTACAGCGCTCCGAGGAGGAGATTGCGGTGGCGCGGGAGATCGGCAATCGGCTGCAGGCGGAGTATGACGTAAAGAATACGCCGGTATTGTTTGTCGGAAATTATGAGATCAGTGAAAGTATTCTGGCGCAGTGCACCCTGCCGCAGGACGATTCGCTGCAAATGCGCGTCGCCGCGGTGTTTGAGAAACTCGGGCTGCATCAGGTATATGAAAATATCAGCACCTATTACGGCAAAGAGCGGTATAAGTTCGTGCAAAGCAGCCTGTCGTCTTATCTTGGCTGGGCGGTCTCTGCGTTCCGGCTGCCGAATCAGGAGCTGATGAAGCTTTATCAATATCTTGGCTATGATTTTCATACGGTGGACAGCTTTGCCGATTATGCCGCCTATTCCGGCTTTTGCGCCATGATGCCCGCCTATCCCGATCCCGGCTATATCATGGAGGGAGACGGGCTGATTATCGTCAATCTTGGAAAAACGATCCCGGACGAATTGTCCGCGCTTTTGCAGGACGCGGGCGACGCGGAGGAATAAAAAATCCGATTGCGTACTTGACAAATAAAAATGCGTGTGTTATGATGCAAATGTTAAAACCGATGAGGGAAAATAGTACCGCATATAAGGACGCACAAAGAGAGCCGCAGAGGGTGAGATTGCGGCAGCGGAGCCGTTTGCGGGAATGGGTTCCTGAGGGCGAACTGAAATCACCGCGCGTGAGAGTAGGGGAGACGGACGCCGACCGTTATCGCGGCAGATGTGTATATGCGCACATCGTAAGAGCATCTTGCAAAAGATGAATTTGGGTGGCACCGCAGGTTATCTCCTGTCCCATGTAATTATGGGATGGGATTTTTTTTGTCTCTATTAAAAATTTTTATAAAGAAAGAGGTTTTTATCATGAAAAAGTCCATCAAACTTGTGGCAGTGCTTGTTGCGCTGGCAATGCTTGCGCTGGTCGCGTTCACCGGCTGCGGCAATCAGCCGTCCGGCGACAACGCCGAGGAACCGTCCACCGACGCGCCCCAAGCGGCAGCGCTGAATATCGGCGTGATCCAGTACATCAGCCACCCGTCGCTTGACAACTGCTACGCCGGCATCAAGGAAGCGCTTGAGACCGCGTACGGTGAGAACGTCAATATCGATTTCCAGATCGGTTCTGATTCCTCCGCGGACGCTGACTGCGCGTCTTACGCGAAGGCGATGGTCGCAAAGAATTACGATATGATCATCGCGATCGCCACGCCCGCCGCTATATCCGCTTACGCGGCGACCGAGGGCACCGATATTCCCGTGATCTTCTGCTCCGTCAGCGATCCCGTCGCGGCAAAGCTTGTGAACACGCTCGACGCGCCCGGCGGCAACTGCACCGGCACCTCCGACGTGCTGGATCTGGAAGATCAGCTCGAGCTGATCCTTACCCTGCAGCCCGAGGCAAAGACTGTCGGTATCCTGTACACCACCTCCGAGGTCAATTCCATCTCCAATCTTGAGGTCTTCCGTGAGGTTTGCGCCGCCAAGGGCGTCACTGTTGAGGCTTCCGGCGTACAGAGCGCTTCCGATATACCCGCCGCAGCCAACGCGCTCGCCGCGAAGGTGGACTGCATTAACAACTTTACCGATAATAATGTTGTTAACAACCTCTCTGTTGTGCTCGACGCCGCAGCCAACGCGGGTATTCCCGTTTACGGCTCTGAGATCGAGCAGGTTAAAAACGGCTGCCTCGGTTCTGTTTCCATTGACTATGTGGCAGTGGGCAGAATGACCGGCGAGATGGCGGCTGAAGTTCTGAACGGCGCTGATATTACTGCCATGGCTGTTAAGACTGTTTCCGACTCTACCCCTGTTATCAATACCGAAGTGCTTGCAGCTCTGGGAATCGAGCTGCCCGCCGCGCTTGCCGACGCGGAAACGGTCGTTACCAATAAATAATTTGATCTGTATGTTTGCGGGAGCGGTCCGCCGCTCCCCGATCTTTTTTTGAAAGGGGTTTAGGATATGGTATTGCTCAGTTCCCTTGAGGTCTGCCTTGAGGACGCCTTTATGTATTCTATACTCGCGATCGGTTATTATCTTACCTTTACGATTTTGGATTTCCCCGATCTTTCGGTGGAGGGCACGGTGCTTTCCGGCGGCGTGACATTCGCGGTGCTTTCCGCCATGGGCGTCAACGCGTATCTTGCGATGCTGGCCGCCTTTATCGTGGGCTGCCTTGCCGGCAGTGTGACGGGGATACTGCATGTGAAGCTGCATATTCGCCCGCTGCTGTGCGGGATTTTGGTGTCTACGGCGTTGATCACCGTCAACCTGATCGCGGCGGTCGTCGGCAACGGCGGCGGTTTTAACGGCGACGGCGGGCTCAGCACCGTGACGGTCACGCGCAGCGCGCCTGCGGTCTATCGCTCGCTTCCGTTTTCCCTGCTGCCGGAGAATGTGTCCCAGATGAATCTGCGTAAACTGGCGGCGTTTTTCTGCTGCGCCCTTGTGGTCAAAATTCTTGTGGATCTGTATCTGAAAACCAAAAGCGGGCTGCTGCTGTTTGCCACCGGCAATAACGAGCAGTTTACCACGATGCTGGGCAAGGATCCCGGTTCCAGTAAAATCTTAGGGCTTGCGCTGGGCAACGGGCTTGCCGCCCTTTCCGGCGCACTGATCGCCCAATCCCGCGGCAACGCCAATCAGGGCATGGGGCTGGGCATGGTGGTCATCGGTCTGGCTTCGGTCATCATCGGCTTGTCGGTGTTCCGGCGGGTGCGCTTTTTGAAACCCACCACCATGGTGATCTTCGGCTCGATCATTTACCAGGCGACCCTTGGGATCGCGGCGCTGCTGGGCGTTCCGTCGGCGTATAATAAGTTGATTATGGCGATTATTTTCACCATCGCGCTGGTTGTCAGCGGAAAATTGACGCTGAAGAAAAAGGAGGCGTAGATATGATAGAACTGCAGCATATCGATAAATCCTTCCTGCGCGGTACGCCTGATGAAAACCGCATTTTTTCGGATTTTAATTTTACCGTCAGTGACGGCGAGTTTGTCTCCGTGGTCGGTTCCAACGGCAGCGGCAAGACTACGATGCTGAATCTGATCTGCGGCACATACGCTCCCGACGGCGGTAAAATTTTGTTTGACGGCAAGGAGATCACCTCGATGCCGGAGCATAAGCGCGCGTCCTTTATCGGTCGTGTATTTCAGGATCCTAAGGCAGGCACCTGTTCCAACCTTTCGATATTGGAAAATATGGCGCTGGCGGATAACAAAAACAAATCTTACGGTCTGGGTATTGCAGTGAATAAAAAACGGACGGATTACTACCGATCTCTTTTGGAGCAGTGCAATATGGGGCTGGAGGATCGGCTTCGCACCAAGGTCGGCGCTCTCTGCGGCGGACAGAGGCAGGCGCTGGCGCTGGTGATTGCGAATATGACGCAGTTAAAGCTGCTGATCTTGGACGAGCACACGGCGGCGCTGGATCCGAAATCCTCGGAGCGGATCATGGAACTGACGGATAAATTCGTCAAGCAAAGCGGCATCACCGCCCTGATGGTCACGCACAATCTGCGCTTTGCCGTGACCTACGGTACACGCCTTGTGATGATGCATCAGGGGAGTGTAATCCTTGATAAATCCGGTGCGGATAAAGAAAACGCGTCAATTGATGATCTGCTGGATAAGTTTAATTCGATTAGCATTGAGTTGGGAAATTAAATTCTGATTTAGCGGCGAAGCCGCTAAATCAGAATTTAGGGAGTAGGTAGGAGTGAAGAGGGAGAAGGTTCGGAAATCGCTCCGCGATTTGGATTTATAGAAAGTTGGGCACACAATCTTGTAGGGATGCCCATTGGGCATCCGTTGACTTTGCGCGTAACCCGGCGGACGGCCAATGGCCATCCCTGTTATGTAAGGTCTCCAGTCAAGAGGCTGAACATAAAGTTAACAGACACTTAACAAACAGACCTGAATGTGTTGAATCAAAGAGCATAGCGGAAAGGCTATGATAAAACAGAAATTCGGTGATTGGCCATTCTGTT